>CAZAHL010000006.1:0-56890 GCA_964484845.1 uncultured Chryseolinea sp.
AAACCTACAAAGTCAATCAATTTGATATAGCTCAGGAAGCTGATCTCTATAAAATTGTGAATGAACATTTTATTCAGGAGGCTATTACTCGTTTCAGGGAGATGGATAAGAGCCTCCAAATAGCCTTGGAACATGCTTAATTAGATGAGTTTTAGTCGGCATGATCGAATTTGTTTTATTTTGCACCCTGCATGGAAGTAGTTGAGAAAAAAAATAAGAATAAACAGTACAAACCTATACTGGATGGTATACCCGACTGGCCCGTATATCAGCTCAGCAAAAATCGGAAAGAGTTTATAGAGGAGGTTGCTCTGAAAGCCTTTGATCAAATCAAAAAAAACCGGCCGACTACCAAGCAGGTTATTGATGAATTGCAGGCGACTGTTTACCGGGAACAACAGCGGATGAAACGCAATCGCTGGCGTGTAGACCCGGCAGATGAACCGAAGTTTTGGGGAAATATCAAAGAAGAACTTGTGGTGCTTGCAACGAAATCCCCGGAGGATTCGCAGGCTAAGGCCGATGAGCTACTCCTTCGTATCGTATCGCGTTACGCCAATGAAATTGCCGGAAATTTTAAGGCGAGCTCGTATCGTCTAACCCGTGAAATTGTTAAATTTTGGTTTGCACGCTTATTAAACGGGGCCCGGGTAAAAAAATTCGGTGCGTTCTTTCGTAACCGGTATACGCTGCGTGATAAAATACACATTGTTGGCAAAGTAGGACAGCTTCGAAAATTGGCAAAAGAAGGAACGGTGGTGATGGTTCCCACGCACTCCAGTAACTTGGATTCTATTTTGATCGGTTGGGTCATCCATTCGCTTGGTTTGCCTGCCTTTATCTACGGCGCAGGGTTAAATCTTTTTAACATTAAGATCTTCGCCTACTTTATGAATAGCCTCGGCGCTTACAAAGTAGACCGAAGAAAAAAGAATGTTCCCTACCTGGAAACATTGAAGTTTTACGCCATGCTCGCCGTACAAAAAGGTGCCCACAGCATATTCTTTCCGGGAGGCACCCGATCACGCTCCGGAAACCTGGAAAAGCAATTAAAACTCGGATTGCTAAGTTCCACAATTGAGGCGCAACGAAATCTTTATCTTGAAACACCGCCTGGGGAATCTGTCCGTAAAATTTTTATTGTACCCGTTACCTTAAACTATCATTTTGTTTTGGAAGCGCCAGACCTGATAGACGATTACCTCAGCTCGAAAGGCCAGGATCGTTATCTTCCTGAACAGGATAAATACGGTAGCTGGCAATTGCTCCAATTTTTATTTAAGTTTTTTACAAAAGGTTCTAACATTTCCGTGTCCATTGGGCCGGGTCTTGATATCGTTGGAAATTATGTAGATGATCAGGGTAACAGTCTGGATTCACACGGCAGAATTGTCGATACCAAGGATTATTTCGTATCCAACGGTACGGTTACCGTTGACAGGCAACGCGAGGATGAATACACGCGGATGCTCAGTCAAAAGATAATATCGGAATACCACCGGATCAACCGCGTGTTCGGCAGTCATCTCGTCGCTTTTGTAGCGTTTGAGTTGTGGCAAAAAAAACATCCGAATTTGGATCTGTTCGGGCTGCTAAGGCTTCCTGAAGAAGATCTGGTTTTACAATACGAAGAGTTTCGAGCTGCCTGCAAGCGCGTACGTAAGCAAATTTACCAGCTGCGAGAGGAGAATAAAGTGTATTATGCGACGCACATGGGAGAAAACATCGATATCGTCATTCGACACGGACTTGATAACGTTGGAATTTTTCACCTGAAGCGACCGTTGCTCATGAACAAAGAAGGAAACATTATTACCAAAGATTTAAATACGCTTTATTATTATCACAATAGGCTGGTAGGTTATGACCTCGAGAAGTTTCTCTGATAAGGATAAACCGGTTGGCGTCATCGGAGCAGGAAACTTCGGTAGCGTAATTGCTAACCTCCTGGCTCAACATCGTAAAGTTTTGCTTTATGCCCGCGATGCAAAAGCAGTAGAACAAATTCTTTCTACGAAACATAATCGTGGCTATAAATTACACGAACGGATTACTCCGACGAATGATCTTTCGTTCATAGCGGCACAATGCGATATTATTTTTCCGATCATACCTTCCGCGCATTTTCGTTCTTTAATGAAGGAGTTTTCCCCCTATCTCCGGCCTTATCATATCTTGATTCACGGTACAAAAGGTTTTGATGTCATTCTGCCACCCGGCGAAACGATTGACACCATGGTCACTCTTGATCGGACCATGGTTAAAACCATGAGTGAAGTAATTAAAGAAGAAAGTGTTGTCGTTCGGATGGGATGTCTGGCCGGGCCAAACCTGGCAAAAGAGCTTGCTGAAGGTCATCCCGCCGCCACGGTAATAGCCAGTCACTTTGATGAAGTAATCAATACAGGAAAACGGCTTCTTCGAAACGATCATTTTCAGGTATACGGAAACAATGATCTGGTGGGAGTGGAACTCGCCGGTGTTTTAAAAAATGTGATCGCCATTGCCGCCGGAGCCTTAAGTGGAATGGGATATGGGGAAAACGCGAAGGGATTATTAATCAGCAGGGGGATGGTTGAAATGGTATACCTTGGCCGGGCTTTGGGAGGAAATACGAAAGCTTTTTTAGGCATCGCAGGAATCGGAGATCTGGCGACAACCTGCAACAGTTCTTTAAGCCGCAATTTCAATGTAGGCTACCGGTTAGCAAAAGGGGAAACGCTGGCTGAGATCATTGCCAGTACCGATGAAGTTGCGGAAGGGGTAAACACCGTTCAAATCGCAAAAAAATGCTCTGATCACTATAAAGTTCGAACACCCATAACCAGCACCCTGTACCAGGTGCTATTTGAAGAAATGACTGTGAAAAAAGCCTTGGGTTATTTGATGCGTTACCCATTGAATGTGGATATTGATTTTCTAGTTGAATAATTCAAATTCAGAAATCGGCGGAATGCTAAAGCGCTCAACCATTGTTTCTTGACTTTGCGCAATGCCTTTGTGATTCTTTGCATGAATTATTGCGCAACTGAATGGCTATGACGAAGGATGCTATAATAAAATCTCGCGCACATTCTCTCTTATTTTAACAGCAAGATCATCCAGGGGTAAGTCGTTTACATCGCGGCCAAAAGGATCTTCAATTTCCTCTGCAATAAGTTCAACGCTAAGCAATACAAAAGATACAAGTATGACTATCGGAATGGTCATGTATCCAGATTGGGTTACGAAGCCAAAGGGTAAGGTAATGATGTAAATGAAAATAAATTTTTTAACGTACATCATATAGGAATACGGAATGGGAGTGCTCTTTATCCGTTCGCAAGCTCCAATAATATCGATAAAATCTTTTAACTCTTTATCCAGGTTTATCAGATGGTCGCCGGTAATTTTTTTCAGGATATAGATCTCATTTACTTTCTGATAAATCAAAGCGGCGATCCGATTAGGTTTGTGCTTGTACTTTTTCAGGTCATTGATAAATGAATCATTTGGAGGATCCAATTCCGCGAATTGCACGCCACCGCGAAGATTTTCCTTCATTGCAAAAACAAAGTTGGGTATCATCTTTGAAAACCATTCCCGGTCTTCATGATTTTCCTTGCTGATGTACGCGCTTAACTTCATGGCAAAATTCCGGGTGCTGTTTACTAACCCTCCCCACAATTTTCTTCCTTCCCACCAACGGTCATAGGCTGTATTCGTCCGGAAAACCAGAAATAAACCCAGTACGATACCCAGCAGCGAATGCATGGCTACTGTCAGTTGAAAGTCAGCTTCGTGCCAGTGGAAATAGTCTATGAAAATGTAGCAGATAACGGCTGTAAACACGCCAATAAAGATTAGGGCAGGCATTAACGTCAACATCACTCGCTTGCTGTACGAATGAAAAATCAGCGAAAACCACTTCCTAGGGTTATACATTACCATATCTTCGGAATTTGCAGCAATAACTCTAATCAAACAAATATTTGCAATACCGGCTGATGGAAAGCTGGGAAACAAAATTTATGGAACCTAAGCTCGTAACCTTGAGTTATTTTCATTTTATTCAAGGATGGATAGATTGAAAATTATTTATCACTTATCTTTCAGCATCTAAACAATTGACATGAAATTCATCCGCACTTATATTTTTTTGTTAGTACCTATCGTTATGTCCTCTATCTGTGCCTTTGGGCAAGATTTTTTGATTACAGCAAAAGGCGATACCCTTCAGGGGGATATTAAACCGCTTCTCTATGCTACGGATAAGAAGGTACAGATTACGGAACCGGGAAAGAAAAAAGTTATTTATCCCCTCTTTAAGATCAAATCATATACGCTTAAAGGAGAAACATTTCAACCGGTTAAAGGCCCGAGTGGATACACTTTCATGAAACTACTTAAATCGGGGTATCTGTCGTTATATGCCTTCCAATCGGAAAACCAGGTAAATTTCGATGGTACCTATCTCTTGAAGAAAGATGGCAATGGAATGGAGTTGCCCAATCTAAGCTTTAAAAAAGGAATGAAAAAATTTCTGGAGGACTGCCCTGAGGTTGCCAATAAAATCGAGGGGGATGAGTTAAACAAGAAAGATTTGGATAAAATTATAGACCAATACAATTCCTGCATTGAAAATCGTACCGTTAATCACGAAAAAATTATCGCAACCCGGGTTGAGCGATCGAAAACCATAAGTGCCTGGGATGTCCTTGAGGAAAAAATCAAAACACAACCTGATTTTGACGGGAAAGGTAACGCTCTTGAAATGGTTGGTGAAATCAAAAGCAAAATTTCAGCATCTCAAAAAATTCCTAACTTTTTATTAGAGGGTTTAAAAAGCTCGTTGAAAAGTGAAGTCTTTAAGCCTGAATTGGAAAATGCGTTAAAAGAAGTGAATTAGTTTCGAGATTGAAGTTTCGAATCTGGTAGAATCAATGCTCGTCCTATCTTGTATAGTGCGATGACTTTATTTTTGTTGCTCCATAACACATATGCGGCGCACAACGACGTAATGACGGCCAGCAAAAAAAGATAACCTCCATCGTGTCTGACGGAAATTCCCAATACGGTAAGATGCAGACCGATTGCACCTAGCATAAGTCCAAGGGCCAGCGCACTTCCCAACCAGGCAGTTGCATTCAATAAAAGCATCGCCGCAGCAACCATCTCCAATATGCCTATCCCGATTCGTCCCCAAGGCTCCATGCCTAGGGTAGAGAAAATGTACACTGATTCCTCCGCTCCAGTGAATTTAAAATAAAGGGTTTGAAGCAAAATAACAACAGCCAGTAACCGGGCAGTCCAGTACAAAAAGAGCACTCTTTTTTTCATATCATAAAAATTCGTTATGTAAAAATAGGATGGTGGTTAATATTAAAATGTCACGTCACCGACAGATCTATAGTTTTTGTTCTTCGCCTTCAAAAACAAGGCGCCGCCATTGATCCAGTCTCCCTTAATAAATTTTCAACCTGCGTGTTATGGCGTACTTAGACCCAAGCTGTGCGCTACGCGTCACAAGTGTCTGTTCAAAGTCTCAAGCTTAAAGCCTCAAGTTGTTCAGTGACTTATTTAAAAGACTCAATTATTTCTGTGTACAACACGTATTGTTAGCACAACCTACTTGCAGCTCGTAGCTTGAGGCTCATAGCTCGCTTGACACGACACTAAGACCGAAGGATTAATCAAATTCTATATTCCATTTGTGAGAAGAGTTCATCAACATATTTCCACCCGATACGTGTAAAGGCCCAATGAAATTATTTTTATAGATGGACCCCGTCCCTAACCCCTGGGGGATAGAAATACGGTAGTTTCCTGTAAACTGACAGATAGCGTTTAATCCAACGTTCGATTCTAGCGCAGAGGTTAACCACCATCCGATATCAAGTTGATGGGCTACTTCGATCCAATCCTTACAGCCGGAGATACCTCCGTGCAGCGTAGGTTTAAGTGTGATGAACTGTGGTTTAAGCCTACTTAACATTTCTAGTTTTTGGTCATGGGTTTCAATGCCTATCAGTTCTTCATCCAACGAAATTGGTATCGGCGACTGACGGCAAAGCTCCTGCATTTTGTTCAGATGTTGTTTTATCGGTTGTTCAATGGAATGTATATTGAATTTTTCCAGTGCTTGTAATTTCATCAGTGCTTCTTCTGCTTTAAAAGCTCCGTTCGCGTCCAGCCGAACGCTGATATCTTGTTGACTATATCGCGTCCTGATATAGGAGAGCACTTCACACTCACGGTCGAAATCAAGGCTACCCACTTTCAACTTAATACAACGAAAGCCCTGCTGAATTTTATGATCTATCTGATTGATCATAAAATCCATATCTCCCATCCATATCAGGCCGTTAATCGGAATGGGGTTCCCGCGTATAAAATCATTATCAAAAATAATTCTTTTGCCACCGTTGGTTAGATCGAGCAAAGCAGTTTCCATTCCGAAAATGATCGCCGGAAAGTTGGAGGGAACAAGGCGCAAAAGGTTATGAAGCGTATCGGTGTGCAAGTCGGCAGCGTTTGGAATGCTGGTGACTACTTGCCGCAGTACTGTTTCAAACTCAGGAATAGCGTCAGGGCTAAGACCTGGTAGCGGACCACATTCGCCGATTCCGACAATTTCCGGATTAGAATCATCCCAGATTTTTATAAACCACGAGGTTTTATCTTTCATCAACCCACGCGACGTTCTCGCCTCAAAATTAAATTGAAAAACTTTTGTAGAATAAGAAGCTTGTAATGCCATAAAATAGGAATCACGAAAATAATGTTTTAGAACTAACTTTGCCTGTGAATGATGAAGCTTGACATAAACGAATTTCTTTACAGGCTGCCGGAAGAACGGATTGCGCAGTATCCGTTAAAACAGCGTGACCAGTCCAACCTTTTGGTCTACAAGAAAGGGACAATACAACACGAAAAGTTTTTTGACATCGCAAAATTTTTGCCTGCCGACGCTGCGCTTTTTTTTAACGAAACGAAAGTAATTCCTGCCCGGCTTCAATTTGAAAAAGAAACCGGCGCTCAAATTGAGATCTTTTTGCTGCACCCGGTAAAGCCCTCAGCCTTGTTGATAGAGGCAATGCAAACGGTGAATAATTGTTCATGGAAGTGCGCTATTGGGAATTTAAAACGATGGACTGAAAACGTTCCTCTTCTTCAACATACTCAGGAAATTTCGCTTCAAGCCTCATTGAAAGACCGTGAGAATGGGATTGTGGAATTTAGTTGGACAGGCGATAACTCTTTTGCGGAAATTTTGAGACTTATCGGTGAAACACCGTTACCTCCCTATCTAAAACGGAAAGCCGAACAAACTGACAAAGAATCCTATCAAACTATTTACTCGAGTTCCGAAGGCGCGGTTGCAGCACCTACTGCTGGACTGCATTTTACTCCGGATGTTTTTGAAGCGTTGATAAAGAAAAATATTCAACGAAACTTTTTAACACTTCACGTCAGTGCGGGGACATTTCAACCTATCAAAGTGCAAAATGCATGGGAGCATACTATGCACATGGAACAGATTGTGGTAAGCCGGGAAACAATAGAAAATTTAGTAAGCGGTAAATATGTCGTTGCAGTAGGAACGACTTCCCTTCGAACGATGGAAAGTTTGTATTGGTATGGAGTGAAACTCATCGAAGACCCAATGTCTATTTTTCATGTCGCGCAACACGATCCGTATACTCTGCAACAGGGCGTTTCCCGGTCAGCCTCGTTAGAGGCAATACTTCAGTTTATGAACGTGAACAAAAAAACTTCAATTACAGGGGAAACTTCGATTTACATTGTACCCGGTTATACTTTTAAAATGTGCCAGGCTCTTATTACAAATTTTCACCAGCCCGGATCTACATTAATGTTATTGGTCGCAGCATGGATCGGAGAGGATTGGAAAAAGGTTTATGAAGAAGCCCTACGTCGTGATTACCGGTTCCTAAGCTATGGAGACAGTTCGCTGTTGATTCCCAGGGAGAAGGAGGCTGGAGTGTAGAAATTGTAAAAAATTGGAAGATTAGAAAATTGGAAGATTGAAATATTATGCGTACGACCTAATTGACCTTTTACATTATTAAATTGTGAAGAACCGTTCATACGTGAAGCATATTCTGAAAAATTAGAGATTGAACGACAATCTATCAATCTTACAATTTTACAATTTTACAATTTTTCAATTGCCTCAATCCCTCCCCTACATCCCTCCCAAGGCGTTCAAATCTACAATATTCACCTCCACCCTTCTGCCTTCTTCCTTGGATGCTGTCTGATCTTTTGTGGCTCCGTAACCTTTCGCAACAATTCGCCGGCGAACAATTCCCTTATGATTGATGTAGTCCAGCACAGCAATAGCTCGTTTGTTGGAGAGGTCACGGTTTAATTCTTCGGTGCCTTCAGCCGAGGCAAACCCTAAAATTTCAACACCGAGTCCCGGGTATTTACTCAGTTCGTTGAGGATTGCGTCCAGTTGTCCGTTGTATTGTGGTTTAAGATCACTCTTACCAGCATCAAAATAAATTTTAGCGGATTTCGTAAGTGCTGCCTTATCAAATTTTGAAGCAACGGGCTGCTCTTTTTGTTTTTTCACTTCGTCTTTTACCATAAAAGTGGGAAGCGAAAAAATTGTTTTCCCGCCCACCTTTTTCTGTTCAAACTTGCTTTCGTCGCTCTCATCGTAGTAATAGGTACGTGAGGCTACTTCAATCCTGGAGTTTTGTTTTTCATCAAAATTAACATCTTCAATAGGATCCTTCATCTGAATGAGATCGGTAAGATAGTTCATACCTTCTTTGTCCTGAGATGCGATCAGGTCGAGCATCATATCGTAAACGTCTACATTTCCTGCCTGCACCAATTTAGCTTCATGTGTTTTACGCAAGTCGCTTTTAACATCCTGATCGGTATCATAAAATGCATTTTTTACTTGAACTTCCTGGCCAACCACCACGTCAAACTGGCGTATGGTTTTTAAATTGATCATCTGATACAATTCATAAAAATATGTCTGGTTTGGAATGTTAATATTCAATGTGTATGGCAAAAATCCTTCCGACTCGATCACCATATCATAATCCTTGGCGGGTGGCAGAATAATGAGATAATTTCCTGTCACGGGATCCGGATCATAAACAAAATCCAGTTTCTTATCCGTTTTATTATCGATCAGATAAATTTTTGTAGGCATCGGCTTGCCTGTCTCTGCATTTAAAATTTTTCCCTTTATCAGGGTCAGGGGAATATCCGATGATCCTGCAGGCATGTCGATATAATAAATATCCTGACCTCCCATGCCTCCCTTTCGATCGGAGGAGAAATAGCCGCGTGTTCCATCCGCGATCAATGTAAAGTAGTTGTCATTCACCGTTGTGTTAACCGGATAGCCCATGTTTTCAGGGTGCGTCCACTTGTTAGATACTAGTCTGGATACAAAGATGTCGCGGCCGCCCATGGTGTTACCGCCATCAGAAGTGAAGAATAAGGTTTTTTGATCGGGATGAATAAAAGGAGCATCTTCATTCGCCTTTGTATTGACTTCAGGTCCAAGGTTAACGGGTGGGCTCCACGTACCATTTGCAAGCAACGTCGTTTTGTAAATATCCAAACCACCCTGACCGCTTATCCGGTCGCTCGCAAAATAAATCGTCTTCCCGTCGGGAGTAATGCTGGCGGTTGATTCAAGATATTTCGGGTTGTTAATAGTTGGGGTTATCAGGCTAGGTTTTGACCAGGCATCACCCGCTTTTACGATCTGAAATAAACTTCCCGGATCGGAAGCGCCCCCCATAAAAATCAACATCTTTTGACCATCGGCTGCAAGGCCAGCAGTCCCCACGTTGTAATCATGGGCAATAGGAACCAGTTTGGGTTCTGACCAGGCGCCGGAACTGTTATAAGTAATGTAGATCTCTTCAATAAATTTATCGCTTGTACGTGTCTTTCCTGTATTGGGCCGAAGCGCTGTGTAAGCCATAACACTTTCATCAGCTGATAATACGGGATTGTACTCCGTATACTTGGTGTTAATGATGGAATTGAAATGATGGACGGTAAAATTTCTGGGTACAGACATTAAGGCAAGCGCATTGTGACATGTCTTGATTGCTTCGTCCGCGGAAGTCATCGCCTTCTTATCTGCTTTACTGCTGATCTCCCTGTATTTTGTAAAATTTTCTAACGCCTTTTGAATATTCTCATCTTTGAGATAGATAGATCCAAGGTCGTAATACAACGACGACGGCATTTCTTTTCCATTCGTTATTGCATATTCGAAGTAGGGTATTGATTTTATTTGTTCATCGGTTTCCGGAGACTTCAGAAAACAGATCGCGGTCTTGTAATGGACCATCGGGTTCTTCTCGCCGGCTTGTATGGCTTCCAGAAATTTAGCCAGGGCCATATCATAACTTCTTACACTGTAAAAACGCTCCGCATCTGACAAAGACTTACTCCCTTGGGCAAAACCGGAAGTCAGCGAAAAAAGGAATATAAACCACAGTATATGAGCCTTTCCCATTGTATTGTAAAATTTTTGATTCAATACTACGAAAAGATGAGCCATTTGAATGTTGATATTCACCTGTAATCTTACAAGTGCTTTGGCGGATCAGAGATTTGCCATAGCTTCATCTTTTATTATCGCGTTATCGGAGGCATAAAAAAGGCTTCTGATCAAAACATACCGATTTTTCTGGTGTGTTCTTGTAAGTTAACGTAAGGATAGTGGGGAATTTTACTTTTTAAAAAGTTAAAATATAACATGCGATTCGACATCGACATACTCGTTATTTTCGCTGATGCTGACAATGCTCAAACCGAAAAAAATGATGTAGGTTGGGTAACCCAATTCAAAAAATTTCTTGAATTCACGCTCATTCAAGTATTGGGAGAGAAACCAAACATCATGTTAAAGGGAGAGTATGATACTATGACATCTCCAACCCTGGATAATGCAGCAGTTCTGATCCCCATTCTATCGAATGGCTTTATCAACTCGACCGTATGTCTGGATCACGTTGAAGCCTTTGACAAGGCAGTCGTTAAAAATCAATCACGAATTTTTAAAGTTTTTAAGTCACCTGTGTCTGTTAAGGAACAACCCGCACTTCTCCGGGAAATGTTGGGTTATGAGATGTATCAGCTCGATCTTGACTCCGGGGAATTCAGGGAGTACTCAGATTATTTCACTGCGGAAGCAGAGCGACAGTACTGGATGGAAATCGTCGACCTTAGTTATGATATCTGCGATAAGCTACAGTTGTTAAAGGATGAAACGGAAGCTAAGCCTGTAAAGAGTCTTTTCAAACTCAAGACGGTCTATCTGGCAGAAACCGGTCATGATCTCTCTGTACAGCGAACAATTATCACACGTGAATTGCAACGGCATGGGTATGCGGTATTGCCCAATCAAACATTGCCCGGTAATGCTTCGGACATAGAGAGCATAGTCCGACGAGACCTCAATGAATGCAGTATGTCCATTCATTTAATTGGAAATATTTATGGGGAGATTCCCGAAGGTAGCGACAGGTCAATCGTAGACATTCAAAATAAAATCGCAGCGGAAAAAAGCCATCGGGCCAAGGGGAATAAAGAAGAATTTTCAAGGCTTATCTGGATTTCACCAAACCTGATACACACAAGTGAGCGCCAAAAATCATTTATAGAAACCATTCGCCACGATGCAGAAGCTCAGGAGGGAGCCGAGATTCTTCAGACCCCGCTAGAAGATTTTAAAAGTATAATGCGTGAAGAGTTGTCAGACGCAAATGAACGAAAAGCGTTGGTGGAAACCGGCGGGCGTGCCATCTATCTTATGCACGATAAGGTAGACCATCAGGATATTAAACCTTATGTAGATATCATTGAACAGTCAGGTTTTAATGTACTAATGCCCATGTTTGAAGGTAAATTGCTGGAACTTCGACAAAAGCATATTGAAAACTTACGTGCCTTTGATGCGGCAATCATCTTTAAGGGTAAGGCGAATGATCAGTGGGTACGTATGAAAGCCCTTGATTTGCTGAAAGCGCCTGGTTTTGGAAGAAAAAAACCGATCCTTGCTAAAGCCATTCTAGCTTCACCTGGCTTCGTCACACACCGGGAAACGTTTAAAAATCAGAACCTGAGGTTAATTGAAGGGGATTTTGATCACTCTCTCGAATCTCTTAAATCGTTCTTACTTGAATTTAATTCATAGCGGTAAAATGTCGCTGACCGAAACGAGAAGCCTTTAATCTTCTCATACTTGAACCGCTCGCAATAATGTAGCCGAATCGTTACTGGCAAATCAAAAAAAAATTTAATTGATTTTGTGGATTTTAAAATGAATCGTTTACTCTAAATCGATGCGAAAACGCCGTGATCAACCTGAAATCAAAAAAACCGTTCAAAGGAGTATCCCTTTATAATTTCTGAGCTCTTGGAGGATACTATTTCTTGTTCTATTTTTAGACCTTAATACTATTGTTTCAATGGAAATTTTCCTTCATGCGGAGGCCTGGCTCGCCTTATTAACCCTCACGTTTTTTGAAGTAGTTTTAGGTATAGACAACATCATTTTTATTTCCATCGTTTCCAATCGCCTGCCAATCGAAATAAGGTCTAAAACACGGAACCTCGGCCTTATTCTGGCCATGCTGGTAAGAATACTTTTATTGCTCACCATCACCTGGGTTATGAAGTTTAAGGAAACCCTGTTTACCATTCCTGATAGCTTGATTTTCCAGGAAGCTATGCCCATTAGCGGTCGCGATCTCATCCTTATTTTTGGTGGGCTTTTTTTAATTGCTAAAAGTACACGTGAGATCAATCATGAAATGGAGGGGGAAGAGGAAACAATGGAGACAGGAACTGGAAAAGCAAACGTGACAGGGATAATCGTTCAGATCATTCTCCTAGACATTATTTTTTCATTTGACTCGATATTAACGGCTGTAGGCTTAACGGATCAGGTTATCATTATGATTATTGCAGTGGTCCTCTCTATTGGTATTATGATTATCTTTTCGGGAACGATAAGTAATTTTATTCAAAGACATCCGTCGATGGAAGTGCTGGCTTTGGGTTTTCTTATACTTATCGGCTTCATGTTATTCCTCGAGGGGTTGCACAAGGAGGTTCCGAAAGGATATATTTACTTCGCCATTGTCTTTTCGATGCTTATAGAAATGGTGAACATACGCGTGCGGAACCGGCGAAAAAAAGCTAAAGCAGAATTTCATGAATAATATTGATGACCTTCGTTATCCAATAGGCAAATTTTCTCCACAAGAATCTTATAGGCCTGAAGAAGTACAGTCTAACATAATGAGAATCGAACGACTGCCAGCCGAAGTACAAGCGGTGGTCACATCCTTGTCATCAAAACAACTAGACATTCCTTATCGCGAAGGCGGCTGGACTGCCAGACAAGTGATTCATCATATGGCAGACAGTCATATGAATGCTTATATCAGGTTTAAGTGGACTTTAACAGAAACTACTCCAGTTATTAAAGCCTACGATGAAAAAGCCTGGGCAGAAACACCAGAGACAAAACTGGATCCTGTTATTTCAATAACATTTTTGAAAGCTCTTCACGTCAAATGGACAGCTTTGCTAAAACTTATTAGTCCGGCTGATTTGAAAAAAGAATTTGAACATCCTGATACCAAAAAGCATGTTCCTCTCGACAGGCTTATTGCTACGTATGCCTGGCATGGTGAACATCACCTTGGACATTTAAAGATCATTGCAGAAAAAAAATAAGGTTAATAATTTAGAATTGAGTTATAAGCGACCTCCATTTCTTTTTTCGGCACACCTGGAAACAATTTATCCCTCCCTTTTAAGGCGTTTAAAAGAAATTGCTTATCAACGTGAAAGAATCCGGACGCCCGATTCCGATTTCCTGGACCTCGATTGGATTCGACAAGGTTCTGATAAGTTGGCCATCATTTCACATGGATTAGAAGGCAATTCGACGCGAAGCTACGTGAAGGGTATGGCACATGCTATGTCGGCAAACGGTTTTGATGTCCTCGCTTGGAATTTCAGAGGCTGCAGCGAAGAGATGAACCAACAACTCCGCTTTTACCACAGTGGAGCTACCGAAGATCTGGAGTGTGTTGTGGAGCATGCTGTAGCCATGGGATATAAACAACTCTACCTCATCGGCTTCAGCCTGGGTGGAAATCTCACCCTTAAATATTTAGCAGAGCGCGAGCCTTATCCTGTAATACAAAGAGCGGCTGTTTTTTCAGTTCCCTTAGATCTTCATACCAGCTGTGTCAAAATCTCTAAACGGGGAAATTGGATTTATTCCAATCGATTTTTGAATAGCCTCAAGGAAAAAATAATACGGAAATCGACGAAAATTGCTGGGCTGGATATAAAAGGTATTGAAAAGATAAAAACGTTATTGGAATTTGACGATCGTTATACCGCACCGCTCCACGGATTTCAAGGCGCTTTAGATTATTATTCAAAATGTAGTTCACTTTATTTTCTGGACGCCATTACAATACCTACGCTGATTGTGAATGCACAGAACGACCCGTTTCTCAGTGAACCATGTTACCCGGAGGCACAATTAAAAAATCATGCAGTGATAAAATTTGAAAATCCAAGGTATGGTGGCCATGTGGGCTTCTCTCAATTCCATAAAAATGGTTTATATTGGTCGGAAGAGCGGGCGATTTCGTTTTTCACAAAGGAATAGCGGGCAAATCGAATAGCGTATAATTATGATTGAACGGTACAGTATCACAGCGTCTGCTGAGAAAATAAAGAAGAGATTCGGAACCGAAGTACTGGATACTTATAGAGCTACCTTTAACGCAGCACCCACGCATTTGCTTCCTGTGATAACAAATACTTCGCCACAAGGACTCTCCACATTTTATTGGGGGACTTCCCCTGAATGGTCTAAAAATAAATCGCTAAGCGAAAAAATTATTAACATTCGCGCGGAGTCAATACTTGAAAAACCAGTATTAAAAAAAGGATTGATGAAGCATCGTTGCCTCATCCCTGCAGACGGGTTTTACGGCTGGAAAAAAGTCGGCAAGAAAACTTCAATACCTTATCGGATCATTACCAATGACCAGGAACTATTTTCCTTCGCCGGTCTTTGGGAGGAGTTTGACGACGCCGATGGAAATGAACAACACACTTTCTCAATCATTACAACAGAATCAAATACGATCGTGGCCGGAATCCAGGAACGTATGCCGGTGATTATGACAAAATCCGCCGAAGAAGTATGGTTGAGTAAAATAAGCAGCGAAACAGAATTAATGGAAGTCTTACTTCCTTACTCATCCGAAATGATGAATTATTATCCTGTCTCACCTCGCATAAATAATGCGAATACCAATGTCCCCTCGCTGATAATACCTACTCCCCCCGCAGACCAGTTTGGTAATTTAACCTTGTTTGATTAGCGAGTTCCGTATGTTTTGATTTACACGTGTGCGTTGCGTGCCAGATGGTGCCTTTCACAGATAGGGATTGGTGCGTGGCACGCTTAGAATAGTTACTCTTAGCCGTGGGTTGTACCCACGGCTAATGATGTCGTCCTTTCAGGACTTTGAAGCATCAACCTAGCGTCTGTGAATTTTTGAGAGAAAATTACAAACCATCCATAAATGAATTTCGTCAATACGATTTTAGGGTGAAGGCGATCGACTGCGTTCCTTGCGTGAGCCTGCATCAAACTACTTTCCTTCTGCCTTACAAATTGATTTCATAACTTGCAATAAACATCAAGAATATGGCAACCTATTTTCTGTTTTTACTTATTATAAATTTTTTATCAACCCCGGATAAGGAACCCAAATTCGAACCTCAGGTTGTAGACAGTACAGTAACAATTGGATATGGTGTGGCAATTGGAGATGTTGATGGAGATCGAAAGCCGGATATACTATTAGCCGATAAAAAACAATTCGTTTGGTATCGCAACGGTGACTGGAAACGATTCGTGATGGTTGAAAATCTTACTGAATCGGATAATGTATGCATTGCTGCGCGGGATATTAATGGAGATGGTCAAGTGGAAGTAGCGGTGGGTGCTCAGTGGAATCCGGGAGAAACAACAGATATGCTTAAGTCGGGATCTGTTCATTTTCTAATAAGACCACAAGATCCTACTCAACGATGGACGCCCGTTAAACTTCATCATGAACCCACCGTTCACAGAATGCGCTGGGTAAAAACAGAAGCGGATAAATTTCATTTGATCGTGCTGCCTCTTCATGGCCGTGGCAACAAAAACGGTGAAGGAGCGCCAGTTAAAGTAATTGCGTATGAAGTTCCCAAAGACATAACAGGCGAATGGAAGTACACGGTCATCGATGAATCCATGCATCTTACTCATAATTTAGATATCATGGAGAAGGAAAAAAGTGAGTTGATTTATGTCGGCGGGAAAGAAGGTATTAAAGTCCTTGCATATGAGAAAGGAAAATGGTCTTCAACATCGTGGTTGGTTAAAGAAGAGAGCTTTGGAGAAATTCGCGTGGCGACCAAAAGCTTTGTCGCCGGAGTTCAACCTATGCATGGAAATATGCTTAGCGTTTATGACACAAATAAAGGTTTGAATAAAACGGTCCTAACATCAACGTTAAATCAAGGACATGCGCTGGCGGTTTCGGATTTGATAGGAACCGGAAACGATCAGGTCATAGTCGGATGGCGCGAACCAAACAACGAGAAGAAAACGGGCATTAAGATTTTTGTTCTTCAAAATTCGCCAAAAAAAAATTGGAAAGAATTCTGGATTGATGAAAATGGAATGGCATGTGAAGATCTTCAAATAGCAGATCTCGACGGTGACGGAAAGAAAGATATCGTTGCCGCAGGAAGAGCAACCCACAATCTGAAGATTTATTGGAATAAAAGTTTTTAACTTTATCTGTTTGCCGAAGTACGTCTTCTTTCACGAATAACTTCGAATACAGGGGGCAGTATGGATACCAGGATGATTCCTAAAATCACGTAGGTAAAATTGTCTTTAATCACAGGCAAGCCTCCAAAGAAAAAACCTAATAATAAAAAGCTGGTGACCCATGCAATTCCACCCACAACATTATAGGTGGCAAATCGAAAATAGCTCATCGTTCCGATACCTGCAACAAAAGGCGCAAAGGTGCGAATGATGGGAATAAAACGCGCGTATATAATGGTTTTTCCACCATGTTTATTATAAAACGCTTGCGTTTTTTCAAGGTATTCCTTCTTTAGTAGTTTATACTTTCCACTAAAAGCTTTTACCCCAATAAACTTTCCGATGTGATAGTTTACAAGGTCACCTAAAATAGCAGCTACAATTAATAAGACACAGGTTAGGACGATGTTTAAATTGCTTTCCGGTTTTGCGATAATCGCACCGGCAGCAAATAAAAGAGAATCTCCGGGAAGAAATGGAGTCACAACGAAACCAGTTTCTGCAAAGATGATAAGAAAAAGAATGAGGTAAGTCCAGGTCTTATAGTTACTTACGATGTCAACAAGGTGTTGATCAATGTGAAGAATAAAATCGATAACGGTTCGAATGATTTCCAAAATAATTCAATTATAGGTTAGTGTATTATTTAATAACATCTCCATGTGGAACCTGTTTCAATTTGATAGGGATGAACTAGGCAAGTTCTTGCAGGTCATGAAAAAATATTTATCCTCTCGATATCAAAAACTATCTTCAACCTTCTCCACTTTTTCCTCTTCTACTTCAGCCGGCTCCTCTTCAATAGGCTCTTCCCTTTTTGGTTGCTTCTCCCTCTTTTTCTTTTTAGGTTTTTCTTCTTCAGCTGCCGGGGAAGTTTTTTTCTTTTTCTTCAAAAAGGATAGTGGGCCTTTCTTTTCTTTCGGAGCTTCGGTTGTTACAGAATCTTTCTTCGTTTCTTCATCTTCATCGATGTAATCAAAATCGTCAGCTGGTTTAACCGGTGCTGGGGTTTGAGTAGAATCGACTGCTTCTTTATTTTTCTTTTTAAACAAGTTTTTAAAGAATCCAAAGAATCCTTTCTTCTTTTTTGTGCTCTTAGGTTTTTTGCCAGCAGCTTCTTTGTCAGCGTTTTGCTGTAATTGTGATAAGCGAACATCAGGTAGTACCAGGCTGTTGCGCAAGTACCACATGTAGTTATCTTGCTCCACATTAAATCTCACGTCCACTACAACATACGTTGGGGTTTGTCTAACATATTTTCCAGACGCTTCGTCATATACCAGACTATCGGGAGAATTGTATTTCAGTAACCGGAGCTCTTTGTCTTTTGAGATTACATAAATACTGTCGATGGAAATTTCTGTGGTGTCTTCAGGTATATCGACTATGAAGGTGCTATCAATAACAGAACGTGCGGCAAGATCCAATTCAGCTCCGGGCACTACACCATCCTCTCCCGGTATCACCTCTTCTTCCATCAATCCTTCTTTTATTGCTAATGAATCGGGCAAGTGCACATTGACCGGTTTCATGTTCACTGTTTGCAACGAGCGGAGTTTCGCCCGGTATGACATAGGCTCAGCTATCAAATATTTGTTCTTGCTTGCCGTCAATATTTTTGGAGTCGAATCTTCGAGGAAGTAGCTAAATTTTTGACGCAATTGATCCTTATCATAAATAAAAGCACTTTGATAAGCAGGGCATATCAAACGCTGGGTACAAGCGCCAAGCAGCAGGCTAAGAGTTAAGAATACAAAAAATGGCCTGGCCATGAAGGGGTAAATCAAACAAAAATAGAGATTTTAACTAGAATAAATCCAAAAACACGCGTTTTGTAACCAGCTGACAGTCAAATTACATAGATTCTAACGCTGCTTTCTGTTTTTTAGTGAGTCCAGAGGCCACTAATTCATACGAATGGTCGGTCCATTGGCGGATAAGCTTGTCAGGAATGGATCCATCCATGATCACTGTTATCCAATGCTTTTTGTTCATATGATACCCCGGCTGAACGGCAGAATAGCGCTCGCGCAGATCGGCGCCAATTTCGGGGTCTACTTTAAGATTAATGCTCGCAAAGCTTTCCACGCCTGTCAGGGCAAACATTTTTCCCATCACTTTATAAACGAGCGTAGTGTCACCAAAAGGAAATTCTTCGGTTACGCCTTTGAAAGAAAGACAATACGTTCTATAGGCTTCAATATTCAATTCAAAGAAATCTTTTAAGAATGATAAACAAGATACCCAGTATAAAAACGATAAGGGAGATCTTATTGATCCCATGCATCATTTTAGTATTAATATCTGCGGGCCGCGAAGGATCTTTTTTCCGAAAAAAATATCCGGCAACTTCACCCAGGCTAAAGAATTCTTTTAAGCCTTTCTTCTGGCCAGTTCCATTATTTCCAGTTCTTCCATTTTCTTCCACTGTCACGTCATTTATTAGTTTTATACCATCCCTAACTTTTTACCCCATCTGCCAAAACAGGCTCTATCCAATCTCCGTGTTCCCGGATGAGGTTGATCAACTCATCCACAGCTTTGGCAGTTGGTACATTTTTCCTCACAACTTCCTTTCCTTTATATAATGTTATCCTTCCCGGCCCTGAACCGACGTACCCGTAGTCGGCATCGGCCATCTCACCTGGGCCATTAACGATACAACCCATTATCCCGATTTTAATTCCCTTTAAATGACTTGTCCGTGCGCGTATTTTTCCCGTCGTCTCCTGGAGATCAAAAAGGGTCCTTCCACACGATGGACAAGAAATGTATTCTGTCTTGGATATCCGCGTCCGTGTCGCCTGTAAAATATTAAAGGCTGTTTCATTTACTGTTTTGTCGGAGCCACAGTTTTCAGCAGCAATAAAAATTCCATCTCCCAGACCATCCACAAACAAACCTCCTAAATCTGTGGCCGCAAAGAGCTGCATTTGTCCGGGTATTAAATCGCGATACGCTCTTCCGATAACAACTGGAACATCGCACCCTCTGTTCATAAGCTCAACAAATAATCTGCGTTGCTCGGCCATACCGTGCCCGTTGTATGTGTCAATGAAAAGCACAGCAGTTTTATCAAACTTTAACTTACCTACCAGATCGTCATTGATATCTGCAAGCAAGGCGTAAATAAAATTAAGCTCGCCAGATTGTTCCACGCCTTTACAATACTCTTTTGCGCGGATAAAAGGATAAGCCCTGGCTCGGTTTTTTTGTTCGATCCAAATTTTATGATTGAATATCAGCCCCAGCGTGCCTGGGATTTCAAAATCGATCGTGTTATCTCCCAGAAAAATAAAGTCACACGCCATATCTGAAATATTCCATTTATCTAATGGAATGGAATACTGATACCCCAGCGCAAAAAGCGAGGCCGGGGTTATCTTCTGTTTTAATGCAAAATCAGCAACGACACGCGGTATCGGATGTTCACCACCAAAATTCAAAACTTGCTTTGTCTTCCGTCGATTGTATTCAAACGGAGTGATAGGATAATTTTCGATTTCGGGGATTGGTTCGTGAGGTGTTCGGGTATCGTAACGTTTTGCCAGGTCATACGCTACCGGAATTTCTGCTTCCGGTTCTTCCGTGAGAGAAACACGAATGGTATCTCCCAGTCCATCTTCCAGCAACGTTCCAATGCCGACAGATGATTTGATCCGTCCGTCTTCACCATCCCCTGCTTCGGTCACTCCGAGGTGCAAAGGATAGGGTTTCAAACCTTCTTCATCCAACTTCTGCACCAGCAAACGATACGCTTCCACCATCACCTGCGGATTGCTCGACTTCATGGACAATACAATATTGTAATACTGTTCATCCTCACATATTCTCAAAAATTCTAAGGCAGACTCTACCATGCCGAGTGGACTATCTCCGAAGCGGCTCATAATCCTGTCGGACAGAGAGCCATGGTTGGTGCCAACACGCATGGCCGTACCGTATTCCTTACAAATTTTAATAAGCGGAAGAAATTTTTCACGAATGCGTTCTAGCTCAACCCGATAAGAAGCCTCGGTATAATCAATGGTTTCAAATCTCTTTTTATCGGCATAATTACCGGGGTTGATCCGTACTTTTTCAACCAGTCGTGCTGCCAGTTCCGCGGCATTGGGCGTGAAATGGATATCGGCTACCAAGGGAACATTGTACCCGCGACTTTTTAACTCCCGCTTAATAACCTGAAGGTTTTGTGCTTCCTTAATACTGGGTGCAGTTATTCGCACGTATTCACAACCGGCTTTTATCATTCGAATGGATTGCTCTACCGAACCGGCAGTATCCATGGTATCGATGGTTGTCATCGATTGAATCCGAATCGGATTATTCCCTCCCATTGCCACATCGCCGATCTTAACTTCAATCGTTTTTCTGCGGCTGTAGCGCACCAGACTATTACAATATTGCTTTATGGACGCGATTTGGGAATTCACAATTCGAGGTTTGAACACAAAATTACCTCAAAAAGTCCATAGTGCATAGTCGATCCTTTAGGGTAATGAGGTTGCTTTACACGAATAAATAGTAATCAGTAATCGGTGATCGGTAGTCGGTTTGGTCAAGTACCGATTACCAGTTCCCGATCACCAAAACACCGTTTTAATTGATCGGTACCAGTGAACAATTGCCTACAGCCGTCTAAATATCCCCGAGCTGTGGCCTTATAATGATCTCTTCTACCACACTTCTTTCTGACAAAGCATAGGCTGCATAAACCGTTTCGGCTACGTCTTCTACTCTGATAAAGCGTTCTTCGGGAATGGCTACCCCGTCCCAGCTTGCAGTTCTAGTGGCCCCTGGCATAACAGCTGTCACGCGAATTCCAAATTTTTTAAGCTCTTCTCTTAAACATTTTGAAAAACCAAGCAATGCAAACTTTGAGATGGAATATGAGCCCCCATTGGGATAGGCCATGAAACTTGCAATGGAACACATGTTAAAAATATGTCCTGCTTTCTGATTTCTCATTTGAGGAACGATGCCACGGGTCGTGTAGTATGCGCTGTATACATTGGCGTTGATCATACTTTCCAGGGTACCTTCGGCCTCAGTAATAATTTCACCGGGAAGAAAATATCCGGCATTATTAACCAAGACATCTACCGGACGATTCAATCTGTTCACAAACTCACAAAATAATTTTACATCGTCTTTAAGCGACATATCGGCCCGTTGGACAAATGCGCTCGTGGTAGTGTTCAATTTTTGTAAAGCGATTTTGAGTAAGTCAAGGTCAATTTGACTTCGAGAGCAAGTCGCGATATCAAAACCTTGGGAAGAAAACTTTTCGATGATTGCCCTGCCGATACCCTTCGTTCCTCCTGTTACAACAATGAGTTTATTCATGAACTTTATTTGTAAAATTTTTGGGTATCTTTCGCAAGGTAATAATTGCACACGTTTATTGCATCTATGATTAAGGAGATTGGGAAGTATTTCATGTTTCTTGGTAATCTGTTTATCAACCGTGAAACATTCAAAACATATTATAAACTTGTTCTTGAAGAGTGCATCAGCATCGGGTTGGGTTCTCTTTTTTTAGTTGCACTTGTTTCTACCTTTATGGGAGCCGTTACTACCGTGCAAACTGCTTTTAACATGGTCAGCGACTTTATTCCCAAGTATGTTATTTCGCAGGTGGTTCGCGAAATGATCGTTTTGGAATTAGCCCCAACTATTATCGCCGTAATTTATGCGGGCAAGGTTGGATCAAGCATGGCTGGAGGGCTTGGAACGATGAGGATCACGGAGCAAATTGACGCTCTGGAAGTAATGGGCATCAATTCAATTTCGTATCTGGTACTACCTAAAATTATTGCTTCGCTGATGATGTATCCCTTGCTGGTTATTGTAGCCGGTGTTTGTGGCATCTTAGGGGGGTATCTGGCGGGTACGTTGACGGGTATCATTTCACCTAATGATTTTGTGTATGGACTACGGTCCAGCTATAACGAATTTACGGTGATATTTGCGCTCATTAAGTCCGTTGTTTTTGCATTCCTCGTTGCTTCTATTTCTTCTTACAAGGGATATTATACCCAAGGTGGTGCACTGGAAGTTGGGGTTTCTACTACTCAGGCGGTTACCACCAGCGTTATTGCCGTACTCGTAGCCGATTATTTATTAGCTCAATTGTTACTTTCAAAATGATTAAGATTGAAAACATTACGAAATCATTTGGCGATAAGCTGGTGTTAAATCAAGTTAGCGGAGTTTTTGAAAAAGGCAAACCGAATTTGATTATAGGCGCCAGCGGAACGGGAAAAAGTGTGCTCCTTAAATGTATTGTAGGATTGGTAAAACCCGATCGGGGGCAAGTCTTTTATGATGGCCGTGATTTCTACAATAGCGATAAGGCCTCAAAAATTGAGGTTCGGAGAGAAATGGGAATGCTTTTTCAAGGCGGTGCGCTATTCGATTCGAAGACAGTAGAACAGAATATAATGTTCCCGTTGGAGGTCCTTACAACGTTGTCTGCTTCTGAAAAAATTGATCGTGTTAATTTTTGTCTTAAACGTGTAGGGCTGGAGAATGTAAACCGTAAGATGCCTTCTGAAATTAGCGGAGGAATGAAAAAACGGGTAGGCATTGCCCGCGCAATTGTCAACAATCCCAATTACTTATTTTGTGATGAGCCCAATTCAGGTCTTGATCCGCAAACTTCCATTCTCATAGATGAGTTGATCCAGGACATTTCGGAAGAATTTGATATAACAACTATTGTTGTTACACACGATATGAATTCGGTCATGGGCATCGGAGAAAAAATCATGTTCATTTATAAAGGCGAAAATGTGTGGGGGGGAACCAATAAGGATATCACTCATTCCGGTGTGAAAGAGCTCGATGATTTTGTTTTCGCGAACAAAGTCATGAATAGTCTGAGAGAAAAGTAAAGGCTTGGCTAAAACTCGTAAAGGCGTACGCTGCTTAAATAGTAAAATCAAACTCTATTTATGAAAAAACTTTTCCTTATTGGATTAGCATTCTATTTGGTTAACATGTTATTAAGCTGTCGTCAATCGGACGATAAGAGATTTTCTGATCCATTATTAAATGGTTGCAAAGATGCTCAAGATGATTCGGCCGCTTATCTCATTCGCGACACCATTAATAATCTAAGCTTTAAAATGGGGCCACAATGGAAAATCATGTTCAATGATTCTTTAAAAGTTACTAATTGCATGGATACAATAGCGTTCGATAAATTTTCTCAGGTTCGAACGTTGGTGATAAACTCAGTGTCAAGTAATAAAAATTTAGATGATTTTTTTGATGAAGAATTAAAATTCATGAATAAAGACTCAGCGCTAATTTTACATTCTGGTTACTACACTATAGACAATCTTTCATCTCGATATGTTATCATTGAATCAGAAGTAGAAAATCTGACAATTAATAATGCCTTCTTTTATGTTAAAGTCGATGACAGAGTAGTCATTATCCAGTCAGCTGTAAACGAGTCAAAAGACCCGATTCAAAAATTTTGCTCAACAATGCCCATCGTAAATTCAATCAACTTCGGAGTATTATGATGCGATTAAAAACAAACGATACTACAATTATGTAACGAAGGATCACAACGTTCCATTTGCTATGCATTAAACCTTCACAAATACAGCAGAAGCGTTATGCCCTCCGAAACCAAACGTGTTGCTCAACGCTACGTTAATATTTTGTTTCCGCTGTTCCCGCAAAACGATATTCAACCCTTGCGGTAAATCAGGATCAATCTGCTCCGTATTGATAGTAGGAGGAATAATCCCTTCCTGAATCGCCTTGATGCAAGTGATCGCTTCAATTGCTCCCGCACCACCAAGCAAATGACCTGTAGCCGATTTCGTAGCGCTGATAAGAAGTTTATGCTTATGATCACCGAAGAACTTAGAAACCGCTTTCATTTCACTTTCATCCCCTACTGGTGTAGATGTAGCATGAGGATTCAGATAATCAACATCCTCAGGTTTTAAATTGGCATCTTCAAGAGCCCACTTCATTCCCAGCAATGCACCTGCGCCTTCCGGATGCGTAGACGTTAAGTGATATGCATCGGCTGACATCCCTCCTCCGGCAACCTCCGCATAAATTTTTGCTCCTCGTTTTTTAGCATGTTCATACTCTTCCAGGATCAATGCTCCAGCCCCTTCGCCCATAACAAATCCATCGCGATTAACATCAAATGGCCGGGAAGCTGATTGAGGATCATCGTTACGTGTTGAAAGTGCTTTCAAGGCACCGAAGCCTCCCACCCCTGCTTGATTCACGGCAGCTTCTGAACCACCCGAAACAATGATATCCGCCTTATTCCATCGGATGTAATTCATCGCATCAATAATGGCCGTTGTTGACGTAGCACAGGCCGACACCGTTGCAAAGTTTACTCCCATGAATCCGTATTTAATAGCGATCCATCCCGACGCAATGTCAACAATTACCTTGGGTATAAAATAGGGATTAATGCGAGGTGTTCCATCGCCTCTGGCAAAATCCATGATCTCTTGTTGAAAAGTATAAAAGCCGCCATTGCCCGATCCCCAGATCACACCCACCCGGGTTTTGTCAATTTTATCCAACTCCAGTCCGGAATCTTTTAAAGCTTCAGCAGTGGACACCAAAGCATATTGCGTGAAGGGATCCATTTTACGGATATCAGTTTTCTCAAAATGATTTAATGGGTCGTAATTTTTTACTTCGCATGCAAACTTTGTTTTAAACTTTGTCGTATCGAATTTGGTAATGAGCGCGGCTCCACTCTTACCCGCTATTAGATTGTTCCAAAATTCCGGAACTGAATTGCCGAGAGGCGATAATGCGCCCATCCCTGTCACGACTACCCTTCGTTGTTGCATATAAATTTACTTACTGATTTGATTTACTATTTTTTCACAATGACGAACAATAATATCCATAGGTTCGCCGGATCTTTCTACCCGAGAAAACATAAGCGCCCCTTCAACAGAACAAAAAATAACATAAGCGATTTCAGCCGGATTAATAGTTGCCTTAAACTCATTATTATCAATTCCTTTCTGAATTAAATCACTAATAAAATCAATAGTCGATACAAGTTCCTTAACCACAACTCTGCGCATAGATAGGTGGTGATCATCTGCGTCTATAGCTGTATTTAATAATGGACACCCACCAGGAATTGGAGGATTAAACACGTAGGTAGAATAAAAATCAAGCAATGCCAGAAGCTGTTTTTTGTAACTTGATACACCCTCAAGTTCCATACGCACCATTACTTTGACTCTTTTAATAGAATAGCGAAAGGCTTCCAACGCCATTTCATCCTTGCTCGCGAAATTGCCGTACAATGCGCCTTTTGTCAAGCCAGTCACTTTTGTAAGATCCGCAAGAGATGTGCCGTCAAAGCCCTTTTGATTAAATAAAGGTGCTGTGCTTTCAATGATGTGTTGACGTGTCTTATCCGCTTTGGTCACACGACAAAGGTAACAAAATATACCAATTGGTATATTTTGTTACCTTACATTTTATTTTTTCATGCAACTTGTAATCAAAGATACCGGTCTATGCTTTCTTTGATAGTAGAGTCGAAATGACTTTGTGAAGCGAAACATTTTTTTCTCTTGAAAGAATTTGTTCTTTTAGCTTCTTAGTGTTCAGTTTGTAGTCATTTGAAGAGAGCAGATGTACTACTTTCCGTTGAATCTCGCTTTCTTTTTCATTTGTAATACTCCCTCGTAAACCTATTCCATGGTAAACTGCACGAGTAGAATTGCCAATATGATCCCAGTTGGAAGGTAATGGGTAAATCAAAGAAGGTACTTCATTCATGATACATTCCGCCAGTCTTTTGATATTACCGTGAGTGATCATCAATTCAGCACATTTAAGGAGTTCAGAAGATGGCACTGTATGCAGCACCTGAACATTTGTCCCAATACGATGAAAGGAGGTTGGGTCCAAATCATCACCGACTGCAACTACAAGTTGGTATGGTAGATTATTAAAAACATCTATAAGGCGTTGAACAAATTTTTGACACAACCTGATATCGTCTTTTATGGAGGGGCTTATGAGACAAAAAACTAACGGTTTAGTTGCCAAGGGCTTTCCTTGTTTTAAGTCTTTTAATTTTTCCAAAAAGATATAGTCGCAAGGGGTATACCTTTCTTCCCATTGTAAGGGCCCGATGTAAATTTCGTATGGCTTTAACGAGCTTGGAATTGCAATATCCCAGTGGGATAAAATTAGCTTAGGAATGCCATCGGCACGAAAATAGAAGTTTCCGTCGGCATCAATTTCCATTCGCTTATCTTTTCGTTTATAACGGATTTCACGGGCGAGGTAATATTGTTCTGTTCCAAGTCCTTGCACCCAATGAACAATCCGCCTTATGGACCGGGTCATGTGGCATCCGGCCCAAAGTAACTTTACTTTCCATGTCTTCGTAACACGTTTAAAAGAAGATTGTGTTTCCCAAGGAAAAACTGCATCGGACATCTCTCTGGGCAGTCTGGTTTCTATTAACGCGCACGGAATACCAAAATTTGTGAGATGAATTGCGTTAAAAGGTAAGTCATGATCGATAAGAATAAGATCTGGGGCAAGCTCACCGATCATCTTGTTAAACAGGGACTTGTGACTCGCCGCATTCCTGACTGACTTCAGGTATTTGAAAAGACCTAGATATTCCTCTATGGCTTTTGCTTTTGTGAACAGTTGAATGATTTTAAATATCGCATCAAACGGGTGGGCAAATTTTTTTTCATGTTCTATCAGGTAAAAAGGAAAACCTCTTGAAACCACTGTTTCTCTGTATCCCTGCTGATCGGAAGCATAATGTATTTCGTGACCCAGTTTACTTAAGAAATCAGCAAGCGTGAACGTAACTTCAAAATGAGCAGGATGAGGAAAAACATTCAGAACAATCAATGCCATGTGACTCTAGTACCTAATTAATATTCGATGACACGCCATTAATGCTCCTATTCGGATGAGTTCAAAGAACATTTCAGTCAATAACGTTATTGACTCACGATCATAGGTTATATCGTGTTCCTCACAGATTGAGTGAAATACATCAATCGGTTTTTCTTTCGATCCAAATTTCAGAAGCATAAGCGCCTGGGCCTTTTCGAGTGGATATTCCCTCACTTCTTTTTCCGTTGGAAGCAATAATGTAAAATGTTCTTCTTCGCCAAGTTTTAATATTTCTTCCACAAACTGAAATGAATTACTCCAGCACCATTTTGATTCGTGAACGACCGCATCGCGTGTTAGCCTAAATCTGAAATTTCGAATTACGACATCCTTTGACTTATCACTTATCAATTCTTTCGTTCGGAGAATGTCGTTAAACCTGCGGACATACGATTCCATTCTGTTAGTGTAAAATCCATCTGTGTTGGAGATTAAATGTTCATAACTGTAACAATCCGCTAGCAATGAATCTTGAGCATGGTCCTTGATGAAATCTTCCATGAAACTGCGAATTACATTTACGGAATCTGAACTGTCACAGTTCAATTTAATGTTAAAGTTATAAGCGCTTTTTAAATGCTGTGACGTTCTCGGATACGTGCTCTCTAAAATAGATTCAATTACGTTTTCCAAACTGAACGAGGAAAATGCATCTACACTATTTGGGTGCGAATGTCGGACTGAAATATCCGGCCTAATTATGCCCGATGAATAATTTTTAATCTCGTTTTCACACTGAAATATTTTTACAAAAAAATAGCCCAGCCCTGCTAACCCAGAGGATATGTTTGAGTCCTTGAACGATAAATTTTCTTTTGTTTGATAGTCCTTCCACAGTTGACATGATAACTTTTTTGCGGCTTTAAGAAACCTCTCATCCTCATTACTTTTATAAACTTCTAACATCAACAAACCTGGCCCAATGATCCCGTCCAGAAAAGATCCGTCAATATTTTTTCCCCTATAGCCCAGTACCAACGATTTCAGATCGGAAATTACAGAATTCAATTGATTGTCTGCTTCGACTAACGTCAATTCGAGTTTTCGTAATCTTGACAAAACAATACCCGTTTTTCCTCCAGCCCAGCCATCTGAGTAACCAACCCTTGATATTTCTGCAGTAGGCAGACCGTATTGATACCGGTTTGATTGCCTGACGCATTCTGCATTTGTTAGCACCGGCGTTCGGGCATCTGGCCAGCTATTATTTTTCTTATTAAACAACGCATCCTCGAATAAGAAACATTGCTCGGCCACCCACAAAAATGCTGGATTGTCACTATAATGCCACAATTCAAGAAACATATAACCTATGCCTGAATTACCTTCTGCCATTCCGCAAAGTCCTGTTACTATGTTTATACGTTTCTCATTGATCCAAAAGATTCCTCCGCTCTTACTTATTTTTGAACGCGTAAGAATATGTCTGACAAGAATTGATACGGCTTCACCTATCCATGACGCATTTGTATAACAGTGAAGGTGGAGTAAAACTAACACTGAGCCAGCCAATCCCTCGTACAGATTAAATTCTTTAGTCTGTTCCGATAATAACGAAAAGTCTACTTCCCTTGATAATGATTCTGCCCGTTCAAGATATTTTTCCTCATGTGTTGTTTCATAGAGCACGAGCAGCGTGTATACAACACCTGCGCGTCCGGTAAAAAATGAAAAGTCTTGTACCTTTTTGCGGGCTTTTTTTTCTGCCCATGCAATTCCTGCATCCACAATAGTCAAATATTGAACATCTTTTGTAACCCTGAATAATTCGAGAAAAAAAAGTAATATGCCAGAAACGCCATCGGAAATACCTTCCTGGCTACTTTTTCTTTCATCTCCTGTTATCCAGAAAACACCATCATCATCGACCTTAGCCTTTCGCATGAGAGACTGTGACAACTGCATTGCACATTGAAGCTGCGAGGTTATATCAGACATGTTGAAAATTGCGAAAATGTTATCGTTAAAATCTTACTATTTTTCGATTAACTGCAAACTCAATTCATAAAAACTTTAGCCAACAAAAACACCTGCTAACATTTCTGCTATCAGGTTTTTCAGTTTTAGATTTTTTTACATTTAAGAATGAAAATAATTTGTTTGTCTACCGGGGCAGTTTCTTATCGCCATCGACCGGAGTACGCGACGAGGGAGTAATACTTGCGTCTGAGCCCATACCGAGCAAACCGCCTGATATGGCCTCCAATGTTTCATTGTGTACGTTTCCTTTTTTCTTTAAATCGTCTAATGAAAGTTTTGACTTTTTTGGTTTTGACTTTTTCATGTTTTAGCAAGGTTTAATTTATGATTCTAGAGAATGATTGTTGCGATATCCTAATTGCTAAATATCTTTATAATGGACTTTTATCGCCATCGTAGGTTCGGCCTGATGTATCATTAGCACCTGCTCCAGTGCAGAGAACTCCCCCTGACAGTGCTTCAAGTGACTCATTGTGAAATTTCCTTCTTTCTTTAAATCATCTAATGAAAGTTTTGACTGCTTGGTTTTGGCTTTTTCATGTTTTAAGGAATTTAAATTATGAGTTTAACGAATGATTGTGCGATATCTCAATTACTAAACTCTCAGTTGTCAAGCAGTAGGTGGCTTCTTGTCACCATCGTAACTCCTAGTATTCGTAGTGGTTGCGCCTGTTCCAGCGCCCAGAACACCACCCGAAATTGCATCAAGTGATTCATCGTTCATGGTTCCTTTTTTCTTTAGATCGTCTAATGAAAGCTTAGATTTGTTGGTTTTTGCTTTTGACTTTTTCATGTTATAAGGAGGTTAAATTTATGTTTTAGAGTATGATTACTAAACTTTGCTGTCAGTCATTAGGTGGCTTTTTGTCGCCATCGTAGCTCCTAGCATAAGTAGTTCCAGCGCCCAGAACACCACCCGAAATTGCATCAAGTGATTCATCGTTCATGGTTCCTTTTTTCTTTAGATCGTCTAATGAAAGCTTAGATTTGTTGGTTTTTGCTTTTGACTTTTTCATGTTTTAGGGCAGGTTTAACTTTATGAATAGAATTATAAAATATGATTGTTGATATCCTTTTCTTTAGGTCTTCAAGGCTTTTTATCCCCATCATAGGTTCGTCCTTCTGTGACGCTGGCACCTGTTCCGGCGCCAAGCATCGGCACAATAAACTGTGTCGTAACGTTGCTTAGAAATTAAATACTAGTAAGAACCCACCGTCTCGGCAGGTTGTCTACCGAGGTAGGTTTTTATCACCATCGATCGCTTTACTCGATGGAGCAGCAACTTCGCCCGCACCCAAACCGAGCAAACCACCTGAGATGGCCTCTAATGTTTCATTGTGTACGTTTCCTTTTTTCTTTAAATCATCTAATGAAAGTTTAGACTTTTTTGCGCTTTTGTTTTTTTTCATGGCTAGTGAATGTTTAGTGATTTGAATAAATAAAATTGACTTAGAATCGTTTTACAAAAAACACCGTCCAATCCAGTCACATGAGCATCGGCACAATAAACTGTGTCGTAACGTTGTTTAGAAATTAATACTAATAAGAACCAAGCCCGTCTCACCTTAAGGCATGTTGTCTTACTTGGGCAGTTTCTTATCACCATCGACCGCAGCGCCGGTGGAGGAAGGAATACTTGCGCCTTGGCCCATTCCGAGCACACCGCCTGATATGGCCTCCAACGTTTCATTGTGCACATTTCCTTTTTTCTTTAAATCATCTAGTGAAAGTCTAGATTTTTTTGCGCTTTTGTTTTTTTTCATGCTAATGAATGTTTAGTGCTTTGATAAGTTACATTGGCCTAGATCGTTTTAAAAAACACAGTCAATTCTTCCACATTTGCATGCACAAGAGACTGTGTGGTAAGGTTGTCTATGAACTAAGTTCTAATAAAAAATAAACTTGTCTCGCATTGGGTGCTTAATCGGGCAGATCTTTATCACCATCGATCGGAGTTTTAGTTAGAGGGCCTGTTCCGAGCAAGCCGCCCGTTATGGCCGCTGACGTTTCATTGTGTACGTTTCCTTTTTTCTTTAAATCATCTAATGAAAGTTTAGATTTTTTTGCGTTTTTGTTTTTTTTCATGGCTAATGAATGTTTAGTGATTTGATAAATTAAATGGAACTAGGATCGTTTAAAAAAAATCAGTGCAATCCAGTCTGAAGTGCATGGCACAATAGACAGTATCGTAACGTTGTTTTTAGAAATCAAATGTTAATAAGAACCAAGCCGTCTCACATTCCGGCAGGTTGTTGTCATGGAAAATCAATTTAAAGGGATTTAAAATTGACTCGAACCTTCAAACAACTGCAATTTTCATTCCGCCAACCACCTCTCTTACCCTAACGTTTCCAGCTCGCGGAAGAATCTGTGTCAATTAACAAAAATTTTTCGAATTTGGTAAAACATTCTTTCTAAAAGTCGTAAATCTTCTGTGATAATTTCAGCATGGCCCTGAAGTTCATATCTAAACTCCAACTCTTTATTATAAGTTGTCGTAAGTGTAGCAGGAAGTTCCACATCGATCGCATACAAATTTTCTTTTGGAACCAACGAAATATTTCGGACCCGGCCTATCACCATTCCATATTCCTCATAGGGATAATTCTCCAATTGAATATTGACACGCTGGCCAATTTTAGCCTTACCGGAATTTTGAATCGGCATTCTGACTTTTCCGATGACGATCTGTTGTCCTTCAGGTACGATGGTCATTACTTCGTCGCCAACCTTAACAAACTGATTTTTACTCCAATAATTGAAGAAAGAAACAGTTCCATCAATGGGCGACCTTAAAACGTACTTTTGCTCCCATGTTGCAATCGCGCTTTTAAGCTTTTGGTATGATTCGCGCACCGATAAATCTAAATTGCTTGTTTCCCTGGAGTTTTGTATGGATGCACGTTGGAGGTCTTTTTCCAATTCCGCCAACTTTATTTGGGTGGCTGTAAGATTAAATTCAGCCGTTTCGAAATTTACCGAGGCTGTTAATACCGTTTGCTCTTTATCCTCAAACGATTTTGCCGAAATCACGCTCTGTTCGAAAAGTTTTTTATCGCGGTCGTAATCAAGCTGAACAAGCTGTAATTGCTTTTTGTAAATGACTTTTTGTTTTTCCTGTTTTTGCAGCAGCTGAAGGTTTCTCCTGATTTGATCCTTTATCGATGCTATTTCTTTTTCAATGGGAATATTTGCTTCGAAAAAAAGATTTCTGTTTACCGCAGCTATGAAATCATTGTACTCCTGTTGTACTTCCCCGACTTGGAACTGGTCGGAGAATTGTGAGGGCGTAATGCTACTCAACCGATTTTGTGCAGAGTCAAGTTTTTCGGATAGTGAAAGCACGTCATGGTATCGCGCAGCGTTATCTAGCACACAAACGATATCATTTCTTTTGACCCGTTCATTTTCATTTACAATTAACGAAATTTTTCCACTTGATTTCGCCACCACAGCGTGTGGCGGAGTAGCCGTTGTTAGAATAATATCAGCTTGTAACTCATCGGGATATTGAATGATCCAACAAATTGTTAACAGGATGAGCATGATGAAAAACACAACGGTAGTTCCCCACATAATGGGCCATTTAGGGGGAGTCCCTAAAATTTCCTGGACGTCTTCGCTCCTCTCTCTCAGAAGTTCAATTTTCTTTATAGGATGCATAAAATCAATTTCCCAATTCTAGCTGATTCTTAACCAGGGTGAAGTAAGCCCCCTTCTGCTGCGTCAATTCTTCATGCTTACCCTCTTCTATAATTTTACCTTTGTGAAGTACCACAATCTTATTTGCATTTTTTACGGTACTCAGACGATGCGCAATAATCACAACGGTTTTGCCTTTAAAAAACTCCTGTAAATTGTCCATGATCGTACGCTCATTATTAGCGTCTAACGCACTGGTAGCCTCATCAAAAAAAAGAAATTCGGGATTTTTATACACTATTCTCGCTAACAAAATTCGCTGCTGTTGCCCACCGCTAAGCTGAAGTCCGCTTCCACCGATTTTGGTAGTGTATCCACCAGGTAACGATTCGATCAGTTCTTCCAGGTTTGCAACCTTGACTGCATATTGTAGCTTTTCCTTATCGATTCTGCCTTCGGAACTGGATTCGGTAATATTTCGTGCAACGGTATCAGCAAATATAAAACCATCTTGCATCACAACCCCACAGCAGTCACGCCAAACATTTGTGTGTATCGAGTTGAGGTCTTGCATTCCAACTTTAACATTTCCTACATTCGGTTTATAGAATTTCAACAACAATTTTAATAACGTCGTCTTACCACTTCCACTCGCTCCCACGATCGCTGTCACTTTTCCATTTGGTATTTCAAGATTTAAATCGTTGAGTATCCAGGGTGAATCTCTGCCACCGTACCTGAAACGTAAATTATTAGAAATATGAATGTTTTGATTTGCCAGTACGATACGGGTTGAGTTTTCGTCGACGTCATTTTCATCTTTATGGATTTGAATTTCAGCCAGCCGTTCGAGACTGATTCTTGCATCCTGACTTCGCTGTATAAAGGAAATGAAATTATTCAACGGACTATTCATCTGACCTATAATGTACTGGATGGCGAGCATCATACCCAACGTTATCTTGCCTTCAATCACAGCATGAGCGGCAAAAAAAGTGATCATAATATTTTTAAGTTCATTGATGAACATTGCACCCATGCTCTGATATTGTGCCAGGGCGAGTCCCTTTACCGATATCTTAAATATTTTTGCCTGGATGTTTTCCCATTCCCATCTTCTTCTCCGTTCGGAATTATTCAACTTTATTTCCTGAATTCCATTGATGAGTTGAACTAACCCACTGGTGCTTCCAGCTGCTTCGTCGAAGCGTTTAAAATCAAGGACTGCCCGCCTTTTCATAAACATGACGACCCAGGTCACATATGAAATCGCCCCGACAAAGAATATGGCAAAAATCTGAACGTTATAATATGCCAGGATAGCAGAGAAAACAAACAGGTTAAAAAATGAAAAGAGAACCGTTAAAGACACGGAAGATAGAAATGACTCAATCCGATGATTGTCTTCTACCCGTTGAAATATATCCCCCGCCCTGCGATTTTCAAAGAATGCAATAGGCAGACGCATCAGTTTCATCAGGAAATCGGAGACAATGGAAATATTTATTCTTGATCCCATGTGCAAGAGCAGCCAGCCTCGAAATACTTCAATCAAACTTTGAGAGAAAAACAACATCAGCTGCGCCAGGAGTACGATATAAATAAAATTGATGTTCTGGTTTTTAATACCATGATCAACAATCGATTGGGTTAAAAAAGGGAATGCTATCTGAATAACAGTACCGAGAATCAACCCGAGGAACAATTGATTGATATATTTTCGAAACGGCCTGAAATAGGGAAGTAATATTCTAAGACCGGACACACGTTTTACGGGCGTATCTTCGCCTTTCTCGAAAAAGGCAGGCGTTGGTTCTAATAAAAGTAAGAAGCCTTCCTTATCTGCGTTTCCCAGCACACTATTGATCCATCCTTCTCTAAATTTTTCGTGTGTGTATTTTATTAAGCCGAAGTCTGGGTCAGCAACAAAAACATTTTTGTCAGTCACTTCGTACACCACTACGAAATGCCTTTGTCGCCAATGGGCAATGCAGGGTAAAGGAATTTCGCGTTGCAATGATTCAATCCCGACTTTCACAACCAACGAGCGCATACCAATCGATTCGGCAGCTTCAGATATCCCTGACATAGAAACTCCATCGCGCGTGATAAAACATTTTTCACGGAGATATTCAGCGGAATAAACTTTTCCGTAATACTTGGCAATCATTCTCAAACAGGAAGGGCCACAATCGATTCTATCAAGCTGACCAAAAAACGGAAATCGCATGTCGATGACTATTGTTATTTATTACCGGCAACTGGTTAAAATACATCATTTTATTTTAATTATCGAAACGGATTGTGTGCAATTTTTTTCACGCCGCGATTTAACGGCTTGGTCCTCCCATTGAAATGAAGGTATGCTTTATAGACAAAAAAAAGACAGACTCGACTTACAGCTCGAGCCTGTCTAACCCAACCAAACTATAGACATATTAACTTACAACGGACTACTTTTTAGTCTTATACGGCAATTAACTGCTGCATAAAAGCTTTTTGAACCAATTCAACTGAGTTTTTTGCTTCACATTTTCGGAGAAGATTTTTACGATGCGTTTCCACGGTGTGGTGACTGATACTCATTCTGGAAGCAATTTCTTTAGTCGTTAACCCGGAAGAAACCAGGGCCAGAACTTCTTTTTCTTTAAAGGTGAAAGTGGTCATAGGAAAGAGGTTAAATTTATCTCGCTAATAATTTTTACGCTCTTTATGGAAAAGATGTTGAGATGTAACCCAAGCCTTGAAACTTTTTTTTCTAATTAGAAATCAAACGACGATTTACATCGTCCTTCAAATTGTACATGGATAATGTTTTGAATTCTCCTGATGCCATTTTTTTCGAGTCAGCCCCCCGTCCGAAAGGGAAAGTAATCCTTCAATAATAAGAATCTGTAATCTCTTCAAGATCCACCTTTTCTCAAAAAGAATAACACCCAAAACTAAGTTGAATATCTCTAGAGTGGTGTAAAAATTTATCTGTTTGGAATCGGGAAATATTTATCAATAATTCTCCGCCGTTGAAAAATGCGGAGGCGGCTTTTCCGTTGCAAAACGGGCACTGAATACAAGTTCGATGATCAATATTACAAGATCTTTGATCGAAATGTAACCTTATATCGCTGAGTTGGGGGATAAGACAATTAAGTTTCCAGTTACATTAATTAGGACTCAACTAACTGACAACAGGTACCAGCATTAATGCATAGGACAGAGATTATCGCACGTACAGCCTGATAAAGCTGGATGTAAGTCATCATGATCAAAATTTTATCAAAAAAATTTCAGACGGACGTTTCGGAGTGAAGTAACTTCTTAATCTGCTGGCCAATATATGCCTTTTCCGCTTTTTCATCAAAAAAAAACTAATTTCGTGACGTCCCTGGGTGAAGTGAAATATATAAACAATGGGGTGGGTTACCCATTCCCCCCTTTTACATTAAGGTCGTTATCATGATACAAGGTGAGCATGTACAAAGTGAGATCATTCAAAAAATTCGTTCAGGCGGTCAGACTGAACTCGGAATGATTTATGAAGAATATCGCAAAGAATTTCTTCAATGGGTCACAAAGGAATATGACTGCTCTTCGGATGATGGCAAAGATATTTATCAAGTAGCGATACTTATATTTTACGACAATATCAGACAAGGGAAATTGGAACATTTAGTGAGCAGTGTAAAGACCTATTTATTTGGAATAGGAAAAAATATCGCTAAGGATAACCGGCGAAAGGAAAAAAAATTCACTCCAATCAATCAGGAAAAATGGCTTAAAGAATATCTTATCGATGAGCCAGGCCAAGTGATGGACGAAAGCACTTTTAATTTTGCAAAAAAGGCATTGGAAAAATTAGGTCAACCGTGTCAACGTCTTATTGAACTCTTTTACTATGAAAACAAAAGTATGCAAGAAATAACGGAAGCTATGCAGTATAAAAATCCGGAGACAGCTAAAAATCAAAAATGCAAGTGCATGGCCCGGCTGCGAAAATTAGTGGATCAAGAAATTGAGCAAAACCCTAACGTTGTAAACCATGAAGCCTACTGAAAAAGATATTGCCCTGTTAGAAAGGCATTTTGATGCTGAATTAAACGACGAAGAAAAGAAATACTTTGCCTCACGGGTAGAGCAGGATAAAGATTTCAACGCATTGGTTCAACGCGAGAAAATAATTATAGGGGCCATTCGAAACCAGGGTTTACTCGATAATCTCGCTTATTTAAAAAGTATCGAGGAAAAAATCGAAGGAAATCACTCTCATCCCTTCTCTTCTAACTTCAAAACTTGGCATTACTATTCGGCTGCTGCCGTTATTGTCCTTTTGATCGCCGTGAAATTTTTACTTCCTTCACAACAAGAAACACCTGAGCAGCTTTTTACGAGTTATTTTAAAGTTTATCCTAATGTATTTGAGCCAGCCGTACGAGGCACTGACCTGGCAACAAAAAGAACAGAGGCATTTCAAGCTTATGACCAGGGGGATTATCAAAAAGCGTCCGGTCTTTTTACTAATTTGTTAAATGAAAAGAGAGACTCAGAGGTATTATTCCTGCTTGGAAATACAAACTTAATGCTAGGGCGCGTTGAAGAAGCCCAGAAAAATTTTGTTACTTTAATTGAAGAATTTGATGACCTGGACTTACTAGCCAAATGGTACTTAAGTCTTAGTTATCTGAAAAGTGGTGATAAGGAGAATGCACGAAAAATATTAAGAGAATTGGGAGAGACTGAAATTTCGTATGCATCGAAGGCGAAGGAATTGCTCGAAAAAGTAGATTAGCCCAATTCTAAACTTAATATTAAACAATGCTATGGCACAAGTAACAGAAACACCCAAAAAAAAGAACGACCCCATTAATTTTACCCTAAAGGTAAAAGCAAGCAGAAAAAAAGATGGCCCCTTTGAATGGATTATGGATTTAAACCCAGATTTCAAACTTCTCGATATTGATGAGACGTTTTCTACTCAAAGAGAATTAGCCATAATTTTTCAACAAATAGTTGAAGAACTTAAGAAAATAAATGACAGGACCAACGAATACAACAGTGTTCTTGAAATCAATGAGAAAAAGAAAAGGACATTAAAATTTAATGATGGATATGAACAAAATTTCAAACCCGAATTCGGGAAAATTGATAGGATTGTTCACAAACGTAACAGTCCCGAGGAATCAAGTGTAAGCCACACCCGCCGATACAACGGTGACAAACAACCTCTTTAAGGCACAATTTTTCTTTTTAAAGCCTTGAAGGATAGAAGCACGATTGCGACAACTGCCAATAATGCAAACAATATAAAAATCCTGCTTCTATCCTTTTGAAATATCGGATCTAAACTTCCGTACACAACCAATGGTGCCCATATTTTGGGGTCAGCCGTAAGCTCATCGGCGTTTTCCAGATAATTTAGTTTTGCTTGTCGCAACGCCTCATCAATTGTTTCACCATCTAAAAGATGTCCATAAAAATTATCCATCAATAAGGTTGATGCCTGATCATTAACTTTCCAGAGACTCATAAGAATATTCTCACAGCCAGAATATGTAAAAGCACTCGCCATACTAATCATACCTTCGCCCTTATAACCTTTGCCAAGTCCCGATTCACACGAGCTGAGAACAGCCATCAAGGCTTTCAATTTTAGCCCATACAATTCATAAGCATGAAGTTCACCGTCATCTTGCTTGTCAAACTTAGATCTAAAATACAGGCTCGCTGCAAAATTCTTCCGTATATCCCCCTTACCGTGGATAGCAAGGTGAATAATATCATAATTGGGAGCAAATGCCTTAAAGTTTGACTCAGTAGCATCCTTGCCAATAAGAAATTTCCCAGCGTTAAATCGTTTTTCCAAGGCATTTAATTCTTTTTCTGCGCCCTCAATATCTTCTAAATCCTGGTTAGCTTCTCTTAAACGTTGTCCTCCCGTAAATCCTATGGCCAATAATGAGGGGCTAACAGCACGTCTAAGAGGTTTCTTATTAATTAATACTGACGATGTGTATACATAGCCGATTGTAAAAGATCTAATCATGTAATTCAAATGTCGATAATTCACACCCGTGCCAGTTGGTTCTTTTTCTAGTAATATTTCAAAAGGAATTTGACTAATGGAACCATCGGGAATTATTTGAATGCGTTTTTTATTTAACAATAGTTGACTGAAAGGTTCGACTAATATTTTATACAATTCGTGAGCGTTATTGGTAAAAAGTTTAAAAAGTGATGGGTTCATACTTGAATGTTCATCATTCAAGTGCAATAACAATCTATTTATTATGGCGCCTATACTATCTGGCGAACCTATTCTTTGAAAGATTATGTCATTATTCGTAATGCCCAATGCATACACCGATTTACTACCCCAAAAATATTCAAATAAAACTTGATCTTTCTCTTGCAACATCTTTTGTATGCGACGTAAGGGAGCCGCTTGATAACCATACTTTACATTAAAATATCCGGGATATTTTTCTTCAATAGCAAGCTTTATAAGTTGAATTCTTTGATCTAACCTGACAATTTCGTCCCGAAGCTTAGCCAGGTTACCGCTGCCTTTTATGTTTTCAGATTCCCTATTAATGGCATCCTGGGCGCTAAATAATTGACGTTTAAGATCAGCATGCAAACGAAAAAGACTATCCTGATTAGTTATTTGTCGGGTTCGTTCCGTTTGTGTTAGTGCGTCAGCTAGTGATCGTGATTTACTTCGTTCAAAATATTGAAATGCAAGTTGATTTACAGAATCTGATACCAGGCTTTTTTTTCCTTCATAAAGATTGGTAAGGATATTTTCATAAAGGTCATAACTCGCTTCCATGAATTCCCATTTAGAGTCTTCCATATCGAGGGTATTTCTTTGCTCAGAAAGTAATTTTTCGGACAATTTGAGACAAGTGAGAGATTGATTTAAATACTCAGTTTCTTTGCTAATCTCAAAAATACTTTTCAAAGAAGATGCCTTTTTTGCAAGGATTTCATTTACGTAATACCGAAATCCAATTTGATCTTCAGTGGGGTTATCGAAAACGTTTTTGGATGCAAATGATGGTACGGATGCTATCAACGCCTTTTGATAATGGAACAGCGCTGAGTCATAATTTTTTTTAAATCCATAATGATTACCTACCAGCAGCCAGATTTGTGCAGCTTCTCTGCTGCGTAACATGTCTAATGAATTGAGTTCGTGAAAGACTTCCTTAATTACGCTAGCAAAATGCTTGTCATCTTTAATTAACACGACTTTTTTACTGTTCTTAGAGAAATTTTCTTTAAAGCCCATCACAGAATATGTTTCAATCAAATCAATAAGTAAGCTTATAAATAAGCCTTGATCTTTCACTTCTGGCAGGGAATAAAGCGCGTAGGCTTTTTGAAAATAATCAAGTGCATCGTTTAGCAATGAGTCATTTTTAAGAGTTTCGCCAAGGCATAGATAGTACCAGGCTCTGGTTTCTACATTTTTCGTTTGTTCATTTAATGTAAGTGCATTAAGATAAAACTTTTTAGCCATCGTCGATTCTCCCATATCACGGTAAATGTTCGCCATCATACCGTAGCTCATCTCTATTCGGATAGGTTCTAATTTTTTTGCCAATTCCAGTGCCTTGCTACCGTATGAAAGGGCTTTCTCGAAATCCTGTTGTGATCCATTTGTCGCTGCAAGACTGTAATGGTTTTTATACAACACTGTTATGTCTTGAAAATTGATTTTGTTACGTATAAATAATGCTTTCTCATAGCACTTTTCTGCTTCATGAAAGTCAAATTTATAGTACTTGTAAATATTACCAAGGCCATGGTAACAACTACTAACTTCTTCACTCAACTCACCTTTTAAGTTTGTCCAAATCTTTTTCGCAAGGTTATAATGAAAAATCGGTTGATCGATTTCTATGGTAAGCGCATTATAAAATTCGGCTGTATAAAAATGCAACTGGGCCAGGTCATTATTTTCCTTTGCATCTTTCAATATTGCAACACCTTCCTTTAACCAATTAAATACCTGTTCTTGTTTATTTTTAATACGAGTAAAGCTAAGATGTGCGAGTCCGTTAATAGACCGAATATAAATTTCCCATTCCTTGTTTTGGCGAGACAGTTTCATCGCCCTCTCGAATAATTGAAAAGCGTTATCAGGATTTTTTTTCACCATGGATTCCCCAGAATCATACAACGAAATGGCAGATGTATCCCCTTGGGAAAATGCATGACTATGCAAAATCGCAATAATAATTAAAATGAGAAGGCTTTTTATTGAGAGGTCCATTACATCCCCGAATATAGGGATGTATTGTTAAATACGGTATACCCCGAATGTTTTGTAAGCATTATTAAATGAAAGGACTTTTTAAATTCTAAATGGGAATCGAATTCGATTTCAGGGCAGCAGATTCATTATAACTCCTGTTGATACGACGATACCTAAAGACTTCTGGCGCGATGTGATTAACCCTTCGGGGGCATTCCTCCACAACAACGTCCTTAACTGTTGATCTGGCTTCGATCCCAAGCCCATCACCTGATTTCGCCGCCAACGTTTCCTTTGAATAAGTTATAAGTATATGCTCCTGCGAATTCTAATTACTAAGTATCTTTAAAGAAGCGGCTTCAAATCATATCGTGACTTTGTCCCGATGAACTCAAGGCACTAGCAACCACAACAAGAACTCTACCCCGCAGTGCTTCAAGGGACTCGTTGTGACATTTCCTTTTTTCTTAAGTTCGTGAAGTGTAAGTCGAGTCTTTGGCTCGACCTTTTATGACGCGATAAAAGCAACCTGTAAAAATTCTAGAGAGGCTGCTTGTCCCCATCGTAGCGCCGGGTCGATGCCGATATATCACTAGCACCTGCTCCAGGGTCGAGAACTTCGCCTGACTGTGTTTCAGGTGACTCGTTGTGTACATTTCCTTTTTTCTTTAAATCATCCAATGACAGTTTAGATTTTTTGGATTTTGATTTTGGCTTTTTCATGTTTTAGGGAGGTTTTATTTATAATTATTAGAGTATGATTGTTGAGATATCCGTGTTGAAATACTTTAACCAGGCCACCCGCTCGACGGCATATCACCATCACTGCTTCGGCTGGATGTACGACCTTAGTAGGCTGTTTATCGTTATCATAGCTTTTAACCTTATCCGCATTGTCCGATTCACTTATTGCTCCATCATTTTCTAAATTTTTCGTGCGTGTGTTTATTAGGTCGAATTTGGTGTCAGCCACGAAACCGGCAACTGGTTAAAATACATCATTTAGTTTTAAATATGGAAAGGAATTTTGTGCAATTTTTTTCATGCTCACTGTTTATTAGCACTTATCTTCCTTTTGGAGAGATCAGCTAAATTTTTCGAACTATATCCAATGGGCGTCAGATTCAATTAGTGAGTTGGCGTTACTTTTTTAAGGGAAGAATTATTAGAAACATCATCCATGGTTTTAAGTTTTTTGCTATAATCGCACTCAAAACCGATGGCTATGATGCATAGAATTACCCCGATCAATCCAGAGTCAAAATCCATACTCACCAGGGTTTATAAAGAGTCGTTCTTTTCATCCAAACAAAAAAAATGTTTTACAGGTGATAATGAAGTTTTACATTGGGCACTTGACCTTAGGTACTCATTGGCAAAATCGCGTCTTCTGACTCCCCTCACAGAAGAAATAGTTAAAATACTCGAAAAAGAAAAGATCAACCAGATTGTAGGAAGAGGTTATGGCTCCTTTTTCCTTATCGGAGCCATTTTAGCTAAAAAACCGAATTTAAGAGCTGGCCTAATAAGATACTCTCAGAAACCTTATGGGTTTAAGAAATTGATTGAAGGTGACCTGCGTAAAAATTCCCGAACACTCATTGTTGACGACGTGATGGGTTCTGGGGAAAGTATCAAACTTGCCAGAGACATTTTAAGATTAAAAAAAATACCCGTATATGGTGGATTGTGTGTATTCCGGTTTGGGTGGAAGGATGTCACCTGCCTTCCTAAAAAATTCAAGATTTTTTCCGTAGGTGTTTTACACTATAAGAAACAAAAAAAATAAGCAACTCGAACGATCTTCGTTCTCCTAAGCTGAATTTAATGAACAGGCTTTGCATTATATCCCTTCAATCCATACCACACCACCACCAAAAAACATAGGCAGGGCAAAATAAAGGACTGCTGAATTCCCATCTCTATCGCCATGTATCCCATCACAGGCGGTAATATTGCCCCGCCGACGATAGCCATGATGATGAAAGAAGAACCTAGTTTGGTATAATTACCTAGGTCTTTCACTCCTAAAGCAAAAATCGTTGGAAACATGATAGACATGAAAAAATTTATTGCTAACACGGCATACACTGCAGTAATGCCATCCATTAGAACACCCATCAAACAAAGGAGTGCAGCGGCGACAGCGTAAAACGTAAGGAGCTTGTGGTCCTTTATAAATATCATAAGTATTGTACCTAAAATTCTTCCTATAACAAACAACGACGTGCCTATTAACAAGAATTTTTGAGACGCCATTTCCTTTGACGTTCCTGGCAATAAATCGGTGACATAATCGATTGTAATACCCCAGATGCCGGCTTGCGCTCCCACATAAAATAGCTGAGCAATAATGGCATAGATGAGATGGCGATGTTTGAATATTCCTTTATCAAATTTCAAAGCTTGCCCTTTTGCCGGTTCAGGCATTTTGGTCAAAAAAAACAAAAATGCAACAACCAATACAACCCCCGCAATTAGGGTGTAAGGAAAAATTACAGCATCTGCAGCCTGCTGCTTTTCCACTAGGGTGGTCATTTCTCCTTCATTTCCAGAAAAAATAAAGTGTCCCGCAATCCACGGCCCGACTACCAAGGCAAGCCCATTAAAAGATTGCGAGAAATTTAATCGGAGAACTGACGTTGCCGGCTTCCCCAGAATGGTAACGTATGGGTTAGCGGCTGTTTCTAAAAAAGCGAGTCCGCTGGCAATGATGTATAATGCGATTAAAAAGAAGCCAAAGGTCAAAAATTTAGCAGCGGGTATAAACAAAAGCGCACCGATAGCATATAAAATTAACCCGAGAAAGATTCCTTTTTTATAACTGTACTTCTCTATGAATAGCCCTGCGGGTATGGCAATTGTAAAATATCCGAAGTAAAAAGCAGTTTCAACAAACATCGCCTGCGCACGGTTAATTTCAAACACAGGCTGAAAGTGAGCAATCAGAGCCGAATTAAGAATGTTGGCCATCCCCCAAAGAAAAAATAAGCTGGTAACCAGAATAAAGGGTACTAAATAAGATTTGTTGCTGTCGATGCTTTCCGAAGATCGCACAGCTTCTGTCGAGGAAGGAATTGGCATATTTTAGATGAAATAAATCCTTGCGGTATGTTTAAAATGTGAGTTAACCTTTAGCCACTTGTTTTTGTTCGCCCAATCCTTCAATCCCCAATTCAATTACATCTCCTGCCTTGAGATAAATAGGAGGATTGAAACCGAGTCCTACCCCGGCCGGTGTCCCGGTGGATATAACATCACCCGGAAGCAAGGTCATAAATTGGCTGATATAACTCACCAATGTAGGAACTTCAAAAATCATGTCGTCTGTGTTATTATCCTGCATGGTTTTACCATTGACTTTGAGCCACATGTGAAGATTATTAAAATCAGCTATTTCGTCTTTTGTTACCAGATAAGGTCCCATCGGTGCAAAGGAATCGCAGCTTTTTCCCTTAACCCACTGACCGTTACGCTCCAGTTGAAATGCTCGTTCGCTATAATCATTGTGAAGACAAAAACCAGCTACGTAATCCATCGCATCTTTCTCTGCAACATACAACGCTTTTTTACCAATCACCACAGCCAATTCCACCTCCCAATCCGTCTTCACACTCTCCCGGGGAATGAGGAGGTTGTCAGTCGGACCGCACAATGCAGTAGTCGATTTGAAAAATAAAATAGGTTCTTTTGGCAACGGCATATTCGATTCCAATGCATGTTTTGTGTAATTCAGACCTACACAAATTATCTTAGAGGGCCTGGTGAACGGCGCGCCTAGACGAACACCGGCCTTTACTTTGGGAAGTGTTTCGCTCCGTTCATCTAACCATTTACTTAAACGCTCCAATCCGTTGTTTTCAAAAAATGCTTCACCAAAGTCCTCTCCGAATGACGACACATCGCGTATTTCATCGTTGACAAATACACCTGGTTTTTCTTTTCCTTGGTCGCCAAATCTTAACAGCTTCATAAATTAACTTTTATAGGGAATGTTGATTAGTAGTTACATCAATTGTTCAACTTAATAAAGCCGCCATCGATCGGATAATCGACGCCGGTGACAAAGCCGGCTTCGTCGGAACATAAATACAATGCGAGCGAGGCAATCTCTTCAGGTTTGCCCATACGCCCTATCGGTTGAGCCCTGGACAATTTTTCAAACATCTCCTGCTCTTGCCCCGGATAGTTCTTACTTAAAAATCCATCGACAAAAGCCGTGTGCACCCGCGCAGGCGAAATGCAGTTGCAGCGAATGTTATCCTTAATATAATCTCGCGCTACAGAAAAAGTCATGGAGATCAATGCTCCTTTCGTCATCGAGTAAGCAAACCGATCGGATATGCCCATGCTTCCTGCAATGGAAGCAAGATTTAAAATGACCCCGCCACCCTGCACCTTCATTTGATCAATTACACCAGCCATGGCGTTATACACGCCTTTTACATTGACTTTAAAGAGGTGGTCAAAATCCTCTTCTGTGGTCGTATCTAATTTTCCGATGTGAGAGATACCAGCACAGTTCACCAAAATATCGATTCGGCCACTTTGCAGTGCAATGTTTGTCAGTACTTCTTTTACCTGTCGTTGATCGGACACATTACAGGTAATTGCTTTTGCCTTCCCTCCTTTGGAGATAATCGTCTTGACAGTATCTTCTCCACCCAGGACATTTAATTCAAGGATACAAACTTCTGCACCCTGTGCTGCAAACAATTCTGCAATAGCCCTTCCTATGCCGCTTCCTCCTCCCGTAATGGCCGCAATTTTACTTTTAAGATTAAATATCATCGGATAGAATTAATAGCTGTGATGGCCCATTAAAAAAGAATCCCATTCTCCGGCCTGATCGTTCAAGTGATCCTTTAAAAAAATGGCGTATGAGGGTTTAAAAGGTTTCTTGCGCAACGGCATGTTGGCAGAGTCGGGAGTATAGTCTCCTTTTTTAGCATTGCATTTTTTGCAGGCGGTAACGAGGTTTGTCCAGGTGTCCGTACCACCTTTTGCTCTAGGCACAACGTGGTCAATAGTAAGCTCTCTTCGAATGCCGCAGTATTGGCATTCAAAATTGTCCCGCTTAAATATATTTTGCCTGGTAAGATTAACGCCCTTGTAAGGGGCGTTAACATATCGATTGAGCCGAATAACCGACGGCATCGGAAAGCTTTTGGACACCGAATGTAAACGGTGGCCATTTGCAGGCCTTACCATTTCGCTTTTATTTAAAAAAACAAGAATAAACGCGCGTTCCACTGAGCAAACCATCAGTGGACTATTATCTTGATTTAACACAAGCACCCTGCTATTCATGATGGTAAGATAAAACCAATCCTGTTAACTACAAAGAGTTTGGGGTTTCGAGTTTATAGTTACGCACTTCCAGGCTTGTGCTGGGCAGGCGATTTCACAGGAACTTCAACTAAATGCGCTCACTATTCCGTTAGAATACGGCGAAGGTGTGAAAACTGATGCGTTTTGATTTTCGATTCGACATTCAATATTCCTTCTGCGTTCAGGTGATCGATGCGGACCCGGCCCGAAGCATGAATGACTTTATCCTTCGATAATAGAATACCGACATGATGAATTCTCTCCTCGTTATTCTTAAAAAATACCAGGTCGCCCGTTCTACCTTCCTCAAGAGAGGCAACTGCTTTTCCTTGATTGGCTTGTTGCCAGCAGTCCCGGAATAGCCGGTAACCACAAATTTTAAAAACCATTTGCGTAAAACCCGAACAGTCTATTCCAAAAGGATTTTTACCACCCCACAGATAAGGAGAATTCAGGTACTTGATCGCAATCGTCCGGAAAAATTCAAATTCTCTTTTCTGTCCAAGATTTTTAGCTTCTCCATTAAAAGCGAATTGCTCCTCCATCTTGAAAAGTTCGGTGCTCGAAATCGGGATCATGCTACCCATCAGAATAATTTGCGGGCTTTTATTGTAAAGAATGCTGGACGTTACATCGGTAGTGATCTTGAATTCTGTATGATTAATATATTCAAAGTATTCTTTGGAAATACTATGATGTTGCTTCTCATCGATCCAACCCTCATACTGATCAAATTGAATCTTAATCTTAAGCCATTTGTGATCGTTGGTGTGATCGATTATTTCGTAGTGATCACCAAAAAGAAGTTGTGTTACCTGCTCCGACTTATCAGACGCCTCAGCACGCACTGCTACCACGCTGACCCGGCAAACGCCATATTCCAAAATTTCCATGTAGGGAGAAAATTAATATTTTATTTCAATTTCATACGATCAAGTTCCCGCTTTGCATCCCGATCTTTTATCGTATTTCTTTTATCAAAAACTTTCTTCCCTTTGGCAACTGCAATTTCCAGTTTTGCTAACCCTCTGTCGTTAATAAATAACCGCGTGGGTACTAACGTCAATCCTTTTTCTTCCACCTTACCTTCCAGCTTTTTAAGTTCAGACCGCTTCAGTAACAACTTCCTTTCACGAGTTGCTTCATGATTGTAATGGGTTCCCTGGGCATACGGTGTTATGTTGATACCTTTAACAAACAACTCGTTATTGTTTAAATAACAGTAGCCATCCTGCAGGTTTGCTTTTCCTTCACGTATGGATTTTATTTCGGTGCCGGTGAGAACCATGCCCGCCACGTATTTATCCATCAACTCATACTCAAAGCCAGCCTGACGGTTTCTAATATTTATATCATTGGAAAATCGTTGCTTCATATCCTGAAATGTCCTCTAAATAAAAATGCCATAACTGGTAGAAATATCTTATAATCTCGCCATCTATCAAACTTCCCACTCGTTTCGATCAAAATTAACCTTAATGATCTGTATTCTTCTAAATAAAGAATCACACAAGTCAAAAGAATCACGATCATGCTGCTGTTTTGTTGATTACGGTGAATGTCATACAGGCATACGCGCTAATGGTGTTACATCCAGCCCACAAAACTCGCCCTTTAAAAACTTGAAATGCGCTGTCATGGCAATCATAGCGGCGTTGTCCGTGCAGTATTCAAACGCAGGAATAAAGATCTTCCAATCAAGGGTTGCTCCCAACGATTGTAAATTTTGCCTTAATCCTGAATTAGCCGAAACACCCCCGGCAATGGCTATTGTCTTAATTCCAGTTTGTTCAGAAGCTTGCCGTAAACGGTTTAGCAACATTGTGACGAGATGGTTTTGGAGGCTAGCACAGATGTCAACCAGATTTTCCTCTACAAACCGGGGATTTTTTGCTTTTGCATCGCGAAGGAAATATAAAAAGGCCGTTTTAATCCCACTAAAAGAAAAATCAAGGCCCGGCATCGATGTTTGAGGAAATTTAAATGCCTTGGCATTCCCTTGCCGCGCATATTGATCGATCAAAGGGCCTCCTGGGTAAGGCAAGCCAAGTATTTTAGCAGCTTTATCAAATGCTTCTCCCACCGCATCGTCTTGCGTTTGGCCAATGACCTCCATTTCCAGGTGATCTTTTACTACGATTATCTGTGTATGGCCTCCACTGACAGTGAGACAAAGAAACGGAAACTCAGGTGCTGGATCATCAATAAAATGGGCGACAACATGAGCTTGCATGTGATTTACCTCGATGAGCGGAATATTGAGCCCGATTGCGAGTCCCTTGGCAAAAGAGGTCCCAACCAAAAGTGATCCCATAAGTCCCGGACCTCTGGTGAATGCAATGGCGTCTAAATCTGTTTTCGCCGTACCAGAAGTTTCTATCGCTTCCTGGACGGTAGCAACAATATTTTGCTCGTGTGCCCGGGATGCTAGCTCCGGTACAACACCCCCGTATTTTTGGTGAATCGCCTGTGTGGCGATAATATTATTAAGTACCTTGCCGTTTCTAATTACAGAGGCAGACGTCTCATCGCACGAAGACTCAATGGCAAGTATAACCGGACCCATGTGTTGACAAATGAACTTGCAAGTTATTAAAAATAGGATACGTAAAACACTGGCATATACCCTTACAGCCGCCCTTTTTTTACTGATCTCTTGCTTCCTGGTCCTTCAAATGCCCCCGGTGCAAAATTATTTCGTTGGAAAGTTCCTGAGGAATTTTACTCAAATCACTGGTTTTAGAACTACCGTTAAAAATTTCCGCGTCCTCTGGTTTGACCGGCTTGAGCTACAAGGAGTTTCTGTCTATGACCCGGCGAATAATCAAATGATCAAAGCCCGCGAAATACAGATCAACTTCCAGGTGGCGCAGCTTTGGGACAATCGAAATGTAAACATCGACGGCGTTTTTGTCGATAGCGCTCACGTGTTCGTCACCAAGATCAATGAGTCCGATACATCCAGGAACTTAAACATGAATGTATTTATCGCCCGGGTAAATGAAGGGTTTTCTTCCGGTTCTGGTGGACGCAAAGGGAAACCACCTAAGATTAATATTGGCGAAGCCTTTGTCAACCGCAGCCAATTCACTTATATCAATCAGGATCTCGACAGTATCACCAGGGGTTTTGACTACAATCATTTTTCTCTTTCCGTAGATGAAGGACAACTCAGCAGCTTCGTTATTCTTGGGGATACGACGGAGTTCAATGTGAGTACCCTCATTGCAGAAGACCTGGAATCCAAGTTCAAGGTTAAGCAGATTTCTACTTTTTTTAGAGTCTGCCAGAAATCCATGGAGTTCACCGGCCTCAAAATTCAAGCAGGTAAAAGCTTTGTTTCAGACACTGTTATTTTTACCTATGATCGCCTCCGCGACCTGAACAGTTTTGTCGACAAGGTAAAGATCCACGCACGGTTGGAGAAAACGATTCTTTATCCAGAGGACTTAGCGGTTTTTATCGATGGTGTGGAAGCGATTGAACGACCACTGACAGTGGAGGGACTCTTTAACGGAAGTGTCGATAAATTTAAATTCACTGACATGAAAGTGCATATTGGCAAAACGCACTTGTTAGGTTCGCTCGACATGGATGGGTTGCCCAATGCTATTGAAACATTCATGATCGTTAATTTAAAAAATTCCATTGTTGATCCGAATGATCTCGCTTTTCTTTTTAATGAAAATATGTTGAAGAGACTGCTTCCCATGGGCGTGCTTTCCATGGATGGGCAATTTTTAGGTTACCCGACTGACTTTGTAGCAAACGGAAACTTTTCAGGCAAATTGGGAGGTATTAATTCTGATATAAATTTTAAAGTCAATGAAAAGAATTTTGATTATTCAGAATACAGCGGAAAACTTTCGCTAACAAAATTTGATCTTGGCACGTACCTCAATGACACATTAACGTTTCAAAAAGTAAGCATGAACGGCAAGATCAGCGGCCGGGGTATTACGCAACATACCGCAGATTTTCAGTTGAATGGAAACGTGTACTCCCTTGGGATCAAGGGGTATGATTATAAGAATATTACAACCAATGCGCACCTTGCCTCCGAACGGATCAGCGGAAAAGTAGCCATCGATGATCCAAATCTTCAATTCAATGCAACTGGCTTCCTGGATTTTCGGGAAGGAAAAAATATTGTAAAGATCCAGGCATCCTTAGATACGGCTTATCTTCATAATCTAAAGCTAACCAAGGATAAAATTTTTCTTCAAACTGATCTGGATGCCGATATTAAAGGTTTGTCATTAGACTCGCTGATTGGAACGGCAGATTTTCGAAATTTCAGAATTGATTATAATGAAGAGTCTTTAAGTTTAGAGAACATCAATATCAATGCTCAGCGCAGGCTTGATAGCAGGCGATTTTTAATCGGTACATCGATGGCGGATATAGAAGTGGTTGGCAACTACTATTTCTCAGATCTTTATAAAGATATTGAAATGCTGTCTAAAGAAATTTCGTTGAATATAAAGAACAATGAAAAAGTTACAACAAACTATTATAGCAATAAGACCTATACTCCGAAGTCGTATCAAGCCAACATCAACCTTCATGTAAAAAATATTGAACCCTTAATTCCCTTATTGGGTATAGACCTCAACCTTTCTCAAAATATTAACATTGAAGGGAGTTTCACCAGCGGACATACTACTATTTTTAAGGCATACGCAAAATTTGATACTCTTCAATATCAAAACACCTTGTTGGTGAATAGCGAGGTTGAATTGACCGCATCTAAAATTTCAGATAGTACCAGTGTACTGGCACTGGCTTCCCTGAACTCTCAAAATCAGGAGATTGGACCTCATGTAAAGACCAAAGACTTATTGGTGGAAGGTATTTGGAACCGGAATCATATCGAGTTTGGCCTGGATGCCGATCAGGTAAATCAAACAAATTATATCCGACTAAAGGGTGTTGTAGATTTTTTAGCCGATAGTACGAAAATAACCATGGCTCCTTCCACGCTCAAACTCCTGGAACGGGAGTGGAACTTTAAGAAGGATAATCTGATCACGATTAAGGATCAGGATTGGGATTTTCATCAGCTGGCGTTAGCCAATGATGAACAATCTATTTCAGTTGATGGCAAACTTTCAACTGATCCATCCCAGATTTTATCCTTCAATGTTAAAGCACTTGATCTTTCATTATTAAATGTGTTGACCAATAAAAAATTCTCGGGTATCCTGGATGCAGAGTTCAAGATGAGCAATTATTTTGTTGATCCTTCCCTTCAAAATGATATTAGCATCCGCGACCTGAATATCAACGAATTTCTTATTGGAGACATTACTGGAAAAAGTGAATGGGACACCGTTCAAAACAAATTTGACATCAATCTATTCGTCGACCGGAAACAGGAACGCATCTTGAATCTGGTTGGAAACTATACACCGTCGAATAAAGTTAGCCCATTGGATATTACAGCCATCCTCAAAAATGCCAACTTGAAAATTGTTGAACCTTTTATCAATACTATCATGAGCCAGATCGAGGGCACCATTTCAGGAGAATTTAAAATTTCCGGACAACTCGCCTCCCCTCAGATTCAAGGCGAAGGAAGTACAGAGAATGCTCAGATTATGATAAACTATTTAAAAACCATGTATAGGTTCACCGGGCAAATTGGCTTGACTCCTACTTCTATCTATTTTAAAGATATCGAGCTTACCGACGCTTTCCGGAATGTGGGCAATTTAGACGGCCAGATCACGCACCAGGATTATCGGAGTATGGCCATCACGTTAGATGCATCGTTTCGCAATTTTCAGGTTCTCAACACAACGGTAAAAGATAATAGTCTCTTCTATGGACAAGCGTTCGCTACTGGAGATGTGAAATTTGCCGGGCCCTTATCAAACCTGAGAATAACCTCTAATGCGCGTACGGAAAAAAACACACGTGTTTACATTCCCATTGGAGGCCTCTCTTCTGTCGACCGGAAAGATTTTATATCCTTCGTAAATTTTACGGATACAACCTTCACAAAAAAGGTAGAAAAACAGGTGAGCAAAAAAATCAATTTAACGGGCCTCACCTTTGACCTGAACCTTGATGTGACGCCAGACGCTTATTGTGAAATTATTTTTGATTTGAAATCCGGTGACATTATCAGAGGCCGCGGTAACGGTGACCTGAAATTGCAAATCGATACGAAGGGTGAGTTTAACATGTTTGGTCCCGTAGAATTTACCGAGGGTTGGTATAATTTTACCCTGTACGATATTATCAATAAAGAATTTGAGATTCAGAAAGGCAGTCGGATAACCTGGTTTGGAGATCCGTATCAAGCCGTGCTGGACATCAACGCATCGTACAATCAATTAGCATCCTTCCTACCCCTTGTGAATAGTACCGATCCCGAAGTATTGAATTCGCCTCAGCTTAGACGGAAGTATCCGGTTCAGGTTCTTTTATACCTTGATGGGCCGATGTTGTCACCAGAAATTAACTTTGAGATCCTTGCGAAAGATTTACCTACCAATACAGGTACGACAGTAAACCTCGACCTTGCATTTACTGCCTTTAAAAATAAACTCGATGAACAAGAGCTAAAGCGTCAAGTCTTTAGCTTGATCATTTTAAGAAGATTTTCACCTCCCGAATCGTTCAACACCAGCGGAACCGTTGTGAGCAGTCTAAGCGAATTATTGTCCAATCAGTTGAGTTATTGGATGAGTCAGGTGGATGAAAATCTGGAAATTGATGTCGATGTTGCTTCGATGGACCAGGAATCTTTTAACACTTTTCAATTAAGATTTTCTTACACCTTTATGAACGGACGTTTGAGAGTAACGGGCGACGGTACTTTTAACAACACCAGCCAAAATACAACGCAGGCGAATCCGTCGAGAGCAGCTGGGGATTGGACGGTCGACTATAAATTAACGGCAGATGGAAAACTTCGTGTTAAGATGTACAGCCGTACGAACGTCAATCCAATTTTAAGTTCGGTCAATAATCAGACGGCGATCACTACTGGCGCAAGCATCATCCATACACAAACGTTTAATGAGGTAAGAGATTTATTCCGTTCCTCGCGCAATAAGAAAAAAAACCAACAGGAAAGTATCGACCTTAATGCGGAAGCTATCAAAGAAGAAGATGGCGGTCAGTAAATGGTTGTTGTTTGCGCTGATCTCCTGCCCATTACTTGCAGCCAGTCAAGTCTCGGATTCAGCGAACCATGTAAATAAAAAACGGTTAAAGTTTGGGGTCCTGGGCAGCACAGTGGCTTATGGAGCAACGCTTGCAGGGTTGAGCCAGCTTTGGTATAAAGATTCAGAGAGTCAGCCCTTTCAATTTTTTAATGATAATCATGAATGGAAACAAGTTGACAAGCTGGGCCACATATTCTCCAGCTTTTATTTCAGTTATGGCACATCGAGAGCGCTACAATGGTGCAACGTTCCGCCAAAGAAATCGGATCTGATAGGTTCACTGGTTGGTTTTGGAATCATGCTTCCTATCGAAATACTGGACGGTTTTTCAGAAGCGTATGGTGCATCTGGGGGCGACCTGATGGCCAACGCCGCTGGATCAGCTTTCTTTCTCGCTCAATCGAAACTTTGGAATGAGGTTCGGATCTACCCAAAATTTTCTTTCCACAGAACGGATTATGCTTCGCTCCGATCGGATCTTTTAGGTAGCGATCTTACGAGCGAAATTTTAAAAGATTATAACGGGCAAACATTCTGGCTTTCTATTGACATGGACAAGTTTGTGAAGTTTCCGCGTTGGCTAAATTTATCGGCGGGATACGGCGCAGAAGGAATGGTATACGCACGTGACTATCAAAATATCGAAGCGGGTTATGCTGATCCCTTCAGACAATACTACTTATCTATCGACTTTGACCTTACCGCAATTAAATCACGCTCGAAAACGATCAACACGTTACTCTTCATCGCAAATATGATCAAACTTCCAGCACCTGCTTTTGAGTTTTCAACTAAAGGAGTAAAATTTCATCCTTTCTATTTTTAAATCCGAAAAATTAATCCCTCATAATTATTCATAGCAGTCGCTAAATACCTAAATTCCGTCTCCCTTAACCAACGCATTATGGATATCATGCAATACCTTCAACAATATGCTGAGAAAATCGGCGGACAGTTTACTGACTATGATAATAGTAAAGCTGTTGTGGTGATTCCCATCAATGGAAGTCGGTATCAAACTGTATTAGCCGTTAAGCAAATCAGTCGGGTGTCGGGAAGAGATCAAGCGACTTTTACCTCGAAAGTTTGCGAGTTTAAAAGCACACTAGATCTCAAAGCATTGCTGGAACAAAATGCAGATTTCGACTACAGCAAATTTGTGCTGGAAGAAGGTTACTTGAAAGTAGAAGCATCCTGCCTCACGTCAACGGCGTCGGAAGATCAGGTAAAAGAAATGATCCAGGAAGTAGCTAAACTTGCCGATCAGTACGAGATGAAACTTACTGGAAAGGATATTCATTGAGCCTTGAACAGTTATGAGCTTTAAGCACATCAGAATTCGCTTAACATGACACTAATAACTTAACTTTTAACAATTAACGATTAACTTTGCCTTCGCAAGCTGCCTTATCGTTCTGCTAAACCTTATAGGTTAACAGGGAGGAAAGTCCGGGCAACATAGAGCAGCGTACTTCCTAACGGGAAGGTGGTTACGTCATAAGGCGTGACTAACAGAGAGTGCCACAGAAAACAAACTACCCCACCCGACTTGTCGGGAGGGGAAAAGGTGAAAAGGCGAGGTAAGAGCTCACCGTCGTGCCAGTGATGGCGTGAGCATGGTAAACCTTACGCGTTGAAAGGTCAAATAGGTCACGTCCACGAAAGTGATTAGCGGCTCGTTAATAATAACAGGCGTGACGGGTAGACTGATTGATCGCGCCAGCGATGGCGAGACCAGATAAATGATAAGGGCCTCGACTTGTCGGGGAACAGAATCCGGCTTACAAGCTTGCGTTTTTTTTTAAAAGCCTGTCAGTGTTAGAAAACTGACAGGTTTATTTATTTTTTTGGAGCTAAAGGGAAATTAAATGTCAAAAATTCTGGTCATCGAAGATGACAACAAAATAAGGTCTATTCTGAAAGAAATATTAGAAGAGAAAAATCACGAAGTAGATGTAGCGGCGGATGGATTGGAGGGATTTAGGAAATTGGAACAAGGCACTTATGACCTTTGCCTCTGCGACATAAAAATGCCGAAGATGGACGGAATGGAGGTACTCGAAAAATCCAAAGAATCGGAAATTGGAACTAATTTCATTATGATCTCCGCCCATGGCACAATCGATGTTGCCGTAGAGGCTGTTAAAAAAGGTGCTTTTGATTTCTTGCAAAAACCTTTCGACCTGGGACGTTTTGAAATAACGCTGAGAAATGCCCTTGATAAATCCGTCTTATTGCGGGAGACTAAAACTTTAAAGAAGAAGATTTCTAAGAAAAATGAGATGGTTGGCGAATCTGAACCCATCCGGCAGGTAAAGGAAATGATTGAAAAGGTCGCGCCTACAGATGCCCGTGTGTTGATAACGGGTGCGAATGGTTCAGGGAAGGAGCTCGTAGCACGATGGCTTCACGAAAACAGCAAGCGCGCCAATGGCCCTTTGGTAGAAGTTAACTGTGCGGCTATACCTTCGGAGTTAATTGAAAGTGAACTTTTTGGCCACGAGAAAGGATCGTTCACCTCTGCCATTAAACAACGGCTGGGGAAGTTTGAACTAGCCGATGGAGGGACTCTTTTCCTGGATGAGATAGGCGATATGAGTTTATCGGCACAGGCTAAAGTGTTGCGCGCGTTG
>CAZAHL010000007.1:0-55208 GCA_964484845.1 uncultured Chryseolinea sp.
ATGTGGTGAACGAACAGGAAGTTTCCATGCTATTAAAAAGCAACCAGGATAGTGAGATCATTATTTTCAATCCACAAGTCGACTTTGTAAAGGTTTATGCCGCTGGCAGCAAGCTGGGTATCGGAGCGAAGCTTAGCTATGCCAACGCATTATCGGATCTGAGATTTTACGGTTCTGCCGGGGAGGATGATTACGAACTTGATCTCCGGCGTTCCAATGAATTTGAGTACAAGGAAACGGTACCCGCCGCCTACATTCAATATGACGGCACCTTCAATAATAATGTAGTAACGTACGGACTAGGAATACGAAGCGAGTGGACACATTATACGCTACATACCACGGCTCAGAATCAAGGCACGTTTCGGTCAGCCTACGTAAACCTGTTTCCCAATGCGCAGATAAACGTAACATTGTCTCAGCAGCTAAAACTGCGCGCTTCGTATACTTCCCGGATAACAAGACCGACCTACCAGGCCTTAAGTCCATCCCTCATTTATCAGGATGCGTTTACATCCATGGAAGGAAATCCCAACCTACGCCCTGAAAAGACTCACTCCCTTGAGCTAGGCGCCACCCTCAAAATGTTTGACATGAAGGTGGGATACAACTATACTATCGACCCTTTTGGAGGCGCCGCTTTGCGCGGTGAGGACGAGAAAAGCTATGTTTTGAAAAGGTTTAATTTAAACAAAGCCCATTCGTACTATACAACGTTGTCGGCCTCCGTCAACACCGGATGGCTCACCTCAACAAATACGGTCAGTGTGAGTTATAACAAATTAATCGACGATCAATTTGGATATGAGCAGGTTGGTGAAAGACCACAGGTATATGCTTATACCAGCAACAAAATTACCGTTGGTAAATTATTCACGATACACGTGTTGGCGTGGTATCTCGGTGAAAAGTATTATAGTTTACGTTACGACAAAAGCACGTCAATTATCACTGTTGGTGTAGAGAAGGAATTCTTTCACAAGTTCTTGAAATGCAGTCTGACGGCAAACGACATTTTTCACACGAGCAACCCCGCAGGGAGCTATGAAGTCGGACAAACATTCGTAACATATCACCGTCTATTCAATTACAATTACTACCGTTTGGCCTTGACTTGCTCCTTTGGACAATTGAAAAAGACATTGTATAAAAGCAAATCTACTGGTGAAGCGGAAAACAGCCGGGCAAGGTAAATTCTCAGAAGGTATGTAAAGATTTCTTAGTTCTTTGATATTCATACTAGTCCGCTTTTTCGGCAAATCCAAGAATATATCCGTTAAGGTCCTTGAGGTAAAATTCCTGCATACCATACCAGGTTGTTTTTAGGTCGGTTGTTTGCAGATTTTTACCTTTTAATGTTTCATGAAATTCCTTTATACCTTCAATGTCCATATAGAATGAAACGGTTGCTCCGATAGATAGATCTTTTGAAAACACAACATCATTCTTGAAGGTATCGGAACGCTGGAACATCAGTTCTACATTATCTTTCTGCATCATTGCATAGACATACTTTTTTTCAGATGCAAATGTTTGTTCAATGCCGTTCTGGCTTTCCGGTACGGCCATGACAAGTTTAAAACCGAAATGTTCAGAATAGAAAGAAACCGTTTCTTTGATATTACTTACTTCAAAGTTTGGCGTGAGTTTATTGATTTTCATTTTATAAAATTTAAAATTATCAAGCAAGATTAGTGGCCTTCGGTCTTTGATAATTGTATAAATCGGTCGTTTTCGTTTTCGTACAATTCTTTTGGTGTCTTGCCTGTATATTTTTTCAATTCTCTTATAAAATGTGGCTGATCAAAAAAGTCCTTGCTGGGAAATAAATTCCCATTCGCAACCTCATTGTATGACGCATTGCAACGAACTATTTTTAAAAATTGCTTCAAGGGAAAGCCAAATTGTTTGGTAAAATAACGATTGATCTGCCTGCTACTCCAAAATACCCTTTCAGAAAGCTCCTTTACTGTTAAAATGTTTGATTGATAAATGAGCTCAAAGAGTTTCAGCTTTCTATTATCTATCTCTTTTAAGTGTTTTATTGAACTCTCCATTCGATTGGAAAGTTTTGAAACAAATTCGTCAAAATCGGTACCCTGGAATGTGTTGATGTTCCAAAAGCTGAAAGGCAAGCTTTTGGTTGTATCTAAAATCGATTTTATCTCCTGTTGAAAAAGATATTCAGTAGCCAGGAGTTTAAAGCGGATGGCAACTATTTTAGTCGCTTTTGGAATTGTTACGTTTATTGGTTTTGTCCATACGCCAGTGAGCTTTACTGTCGTTAAGATTTCGTTTTCAAATTCAACTATTAGGTCGAAATATCCATCCGGTAATATGGTGTGTTCAGTTTTTCCATCACTATTTCCATATTCCCAAAAGCACTGCACAAAATTGCTCAAGAATCCATTCGACTTTATTTCTCTATATTTCATGACATTTATTGCAATGCGATTTTGATCGGCTTTATTCCTGCCCCTTACTGGCCAATCGATATTGCAAGCTCTTCAAATCTCCATTGAGTTTTTTTAATTTGTTTTGCTATCGCCTTATGGCTTGGCTATTATTACTTCTCACGTTAGATTATTTCATTTCCGATTTTAAATATTCAATGGATTTATCCAGCACACGGTCTTTTCCTTGCTGAAAGGTTTCTAATGTTCGCTTTACCTCAATGTCGGGCTTGATACCATAGCCTACAAACTCCCTTCCATCAGGATATGTGTCCTTTTTGGTACAGATTCTAGCGCTTCCACCCCCGGGTAAATCAAAAAGAAATGGTTGTCCTGTGCTTCCAAAGGTATTCTCTCCAATCTTTGTCATATGAGATTGCTTATCGGCATAGATTAAAAAATCTTCCGCTGCCGATGCTGTATTATGACCAATCAAGATTGCCGTAGGCACAACAATTCGTTTGTCTTTGATTTCAATCCTCTCGGGATTATATTCAAATTGATAGAAATAGTCATCGTGGTAACTGAGAAATACTTTTTTTGCCCATTCATTCTTAACCGTGTCAGACGGCTTTTGAAATTGTCCCCAGGCCTTAAAAGTTGGAATATGAAGTCGGCTGCTGCTTCGTGATCCGTATAGCTGATTATCTTTCACTAAATACTGCAGAATTCCTGCTCCTATATCTGTATTTCCACCGCCATTGTATCGTAAATCAATAACCATCGCTTTTGCCTTATATAACTCCGGTAACAGTTTTTTGAATTGATTGTAAGCTTCGACATCGTCAAAAGAATTCAGTCCTACATAAGCTATCTGATTGGGGAGCCATTTGAACTCAACTAGTTCCCGCTTGTTTTCAAATGCCGGGTACACACCTTCCTCTTTTGTGATAGCATGGGTAAGATTCAGTGTAATGACATCTCCTTTTCTTGGTTTAATCTTTATCTGATATGTATCCCCTTCCAAGCCCTGTAAGAGGCGGTTCACACTCATGTCCTTTAACACATATTCCGTTGAAGATGAAATGTAAGGAGCTACATTTTCTGCGATGTATTTCTTTGTTGGAATTCCATTCACCTCAATAATTTCACTGCCTAAGGGAATTTCATTTTTCTTGCTCAAGTTTGTTCTTACAATGATCGCTTTGTCATCGATGTTCTCCAGAAACAACCGGTATTCGCCAAACATAGTAGTCATTTGCTCCATGACTTTAACCTTGGGCAACATTACATTTGTATGCCCATCCTTTAGCAGCGCACAGAACTTCTGAAGTTCACGGTAGTATTCATAGTCATTAGCAGTTGCTTGTACTTTCGTGATCAATTCTTTGTAAGAATTTTCCCACATCACACGATCTACTTTATTCAAGTAAACGAAATTATAATTCACCTCCTGCCAGAACTTGGAAAGTCCATAGACTTTATCACTAGCAGATAATGTATTTGGCAACTGACCATATAAATTAATAACACTTAGTAACAAAAAGCAGGAACACATTTTTAGTCTATTCATTTTTTATTGCTTATGGTTTTTGTATCCACATAGGCTGAGTCCGAGGCCTTTGCCTCAGAGTAACGTAAGGGAACGAGGCAAGATACAAATGTGGATACATTTGTAAAGCGTACTGAATGCAAAAAGACAGCATTTTCTCAGCTTCCCAGCTCAACAAATTCTGCCGTTTTCCAACGCGAGGTTTGGTAAACTGGATTAGATTAAGGCGATCTCTTGTCCGCTCTCTTTGCCTTCACAGTACATCGTAACTTTATTTTAAATTAATCAACAGGGGTGTTACCTATACTTAACCGGAAGATGCAACATGCCCAGCTATTACATCTCCGAAGGTGTCTTACCAAACTTTTTTTTAAATGAATGCGAGAAATGAGATAGCGTTTCAAATCCCAAATCAAGGTAAATTGCAGACGGCTTCATGTTCTTTTTTGCTATCAGGTATTGGGCCTCTGTTAGACGTTTCTCTTGAAGCCATACACGTGGTGACATTCCAAATGTCTTTTGGAAGTCGCGCTTGAATCCTGCAAGACTTCTCCCGGCAAGTTCAGCAAACTTTTCAATCGAGACATTGAAATGATAATTGCTGAGCATAAATTTTTCCAGGTCGATTTTGTGTGGTTCTGAAAAGTCAAACAAAAATTTGCCCATATCAGGCTTGGCTTGCAATAGCAGCTTTGCCGCTTCTTTCACTTTCAACATGCCCATGTCAGGCGTTATTGTCCCTACAGGACTGCGCGCGTAGGGTATGATCGACTGGAAATAGCCTCGGAGAAAATCGTTTGCCGGAATAAGGACATTTGGTGGGCCTATATATTTTTCCCGTATCTCTATGTGCTCCTCAAGTGCAATCTTTCTAAGGATATCCTCCTGAAGGCAAATGACGATTGTTTCATAATCCTCACCGGGCAAAGGTGTTTTGGTTAACTGTCCAAGTTGATTTTTACTTATCAGCAGCATCTCACCTTTTTGCATTGAAATTTTCTGAACAGACGTTTCAAATGTAAGCTGACCAGAAACTAGCAGCACCAGGGTATTGTTTCCCGAAAAGCACACCTTCTCCTTTCGTATAGTCGAGAGGTAAGAGTAAAATATTACTCCGGGAAGTATCTCGTTGGGGTTCGTCACTGGTTAAAGTTAAAAAAAAACAGGTTTTAAGCTGCGCGAATTTATCTCTGTAAGTAGGTAGTGCCAAGTATTGCACCAATTGAAAAATGTTTGTTCAGGATATTCATCTCCTCAGGAGTGAAAGAGACTTCCATGGCGTTCATATTCTCGGTCAGCCGTAACCTCTTGCTCATGCTCACCAATGGCATGATATGATCACCCTGACCGTTAACCCATGCTATCGCTAGCTGTGTTGGCGTGTGTCCTTTTTCCTTTGCCATTTTTTTTAGCACCTCGACTTTTTCCAGGTTCTTTACCAAGTTGTCTCCTTGGAAACGTGAGAAGTGATTATGGTAATCATTCGCAGGTAGAGGAGCTTTTATCTCGCCGGTTAATAATCCTTCGGCAGTATTGGCAAATGCGACAACTCCTATGCCGAGCTCTTTTGCCACAGGAAGAAGGTCACTTTCTATCTGCCGGTCAGCCAATGAATAACCAATTTCCAATGCCGTCACAGGATGAACCTTGTTGGCTTGGCGAAGTTGGTTAGCCGTGATTTCAGACATACCCAGGTAACGCACTTTACCTTCCTTGATCAAGTCAGCCACTGTTCCGACTACATCTTCTACAGGGACGCTATTATCAAGCCTACACGGTTGGTAAAGATCAATCGTATCAGTACCCAAACGCACCAAAGAATAATTAATAAAGTTCTTGATGGCGATGGGACGCAAGTCCAATCCAATCCATTGGCTGTTATAAAAAATGGCTCCAAACTTTACACTTATGAATGCGTCATCTCTACGGTTTTTAATTGCTTTTCCAACAAGAAGCTCGTTGTGACCGCTGCCATAAAAGTCTCCGGTATTCAGAAAGTTAATACCGCTATCCAAAGCCTTCTGAATAGTAGCAATACTTTCACTTTCTTCACTTACTGGACCTCCCCAAACGGGTGACATGCGCATGCAGCCTAATCCAAGTTTAGAAACAAGCGGCCCAGTTTTGCCGAGATTTATTTTTGTTATTGTTTTCATCGCTTTGTGTTTTATTGATTAACGACACAAAGATGAGCTCGCCTTCGCCTTTAATGATGTCTTCTATAGCTCAATTTACTTGTCTGTATGGCTCATACATATAGCCTTTATTGACTGACCATAGGCTTTTAAATTCTTCGTAGTCAGCAACTATACACGCATTTGCAAACCGGGCTGCAAGAGATCGGATGGCTGACTCATCTTCGAGATATTGCAATCGTTGTTCTATCGACTTTATATCCATTATTTTAAGTTGTTAATTTTATTTCTCCATATTTTCCTGCATAGAAATCCCGATAGGCAGTTGTTATTTCAGTTTGTGAATTCATTACAAATGGACCTTCGGCTACCACAGGTTCTGTATATTCTTCACCACCAAATAATAGGATATCAATTGTTGTTAGGGAAGTGTTTTTTATTTCAATTTCTCCGGCAACTTTATCGAACTCGACAAATTCACCTGTTAGAAATTCTGCATCGTTTAGCATCACATTTTGTGTGGGCAAAAAAGCAGCAACTTCTATTTTACCTTCAATTCCTACCGAAAACTGTTTACCTGCCTTCAATTGAATATGATACAAAAACTGCTTTGAGTAATTTGGAATTTTCGAATTCAATTCTTCATAGTTGCCAACAATTACCTTTAACCAACCACTTTCATTCGGCAATGCTTTTTTGGGGATCTCATTGGCTTGCACAGCGATATGAACAGGCTTTTCAGCTTTATTTTTTGCAGGTAAATTTATCCAAAATTGAAACCCCTGAATAAATTTGCTCTCTGTTTGGGAGTCATAATTTAAATTTTCATCGTGGATTATTCCATTGCCGGCCTTCATCCATTGTGCACCACCGGAATAAATTTTACCCTCATTTCCGGCACTATCAAAATGCTCTACTTCGCCCTGAAGAATATAAGTTAATGTTGCAATGCCCCGGTGTGGATGAGCTCCCATACCATTTTTGGTTATTGTTTCTTTAACTGTTGGGACAACATAATCGAGAAATACAAAAGGAACCCACTTTGTCAGCATACCGATTAGGTAACATGCGTTGATAAATGATATTTAATTCCATTGATATTTGTCAATGGAATTTAAACGCGAAGGATGCTTCGGTGGGGCTTTACAGCGTTTTGTAAAATCCATGTCAATTTTATTGAATTGACACCAACTAGTATGACCGCCACGCTTTAAAATATTGGGCATTTATTAATTTTGACAAAATAAAAAGTATTATGACAAAAAGGACCAATAAGTATCGTCTTACATTAGAACAAATTTCCCTGGCAAAGGAAGAAGTTCCATTGCAATCACCTATTCACCTTGAATTCGAAAATCATGATGAGATCTTTGGTATAATTGAAATTCTCAACGAGAAAAATCCATTTGGCGACAAAAATCAGTCGACAGAGTTTGCAATCGGTTTAAAGATGTTCAGTGAAGTGATGCTTAAAAATAAGGCCCACCCACTTTTTGAAGAATTTTTTCCAGCAATGGGGGCCTTTATGAAAAAGCTGAAGAGTAGTTAAAGTCACCTTGCTTTCTGATATATTCTGTCCCATCCTTTATATACTTCCTTCCTTGTAGGATCGAACCGATATTGACCGAACCATTGGGTGAATCGAATCATAATCGAATATTTTCGTATCATATCGTATCAAATAGACTTGTTGCTTCATCTTAGATTATTTCATTTCAGATTTTAAATATTCAATGGATTTATCCAGTACACGGTCTTTCCCTTGCTGAAAGTTATCTAATGTTCGCTTTACCTCAATGTCGGGCTTGATACCATAGCCTACAAACTCCCTTCCATCAGGATATGTGTCCTTTTTGGTACAGATTCTAGCGCTTCCACCCCCGGGTAAATCAAAAAGAAATGGTTGTCCTGTGCTTCCAAAGGTATTCTCTCCAATCTTTGTCATATGAGATTGCTTATCGGCATAGATTAAAAAATCTTCCGCTGCCGATGCTGTATTATGACCAATCAAGATTGCCGTAGGCACAACAATTCGTTTGTCTTTGATTTCAATCCTCTCGGGATTATATTCAAATTGATAGAAATAGTCATCGTGGTAACTGAGAAATACTTTTTTTGCCCATTCATTCTTAACCGTGTCAGACGGCTTTTGAAATTGTCCCCAGGCCTTAAAAGTTGGAATATGAAGTCGGCTGCTGCTTCGTGATCCGTATAGCTGATTATCTTTCACTAAATACTGCAGAATTCCTGCTCCTATATCTGTATTTCCACCGCCATTGTATCGTAAATCAATAACCATCGCTTTTGCCTTATATAACTCCGGTAACAGTTTTTTGAATTGATTGTAAGCTTCGACATCGTCAAAAGAATTCAGTCCTACATAAGCTATCTGATTGGGGAGCCATTTGAACTCAACTAGTTCCCGCTTGTTTTCAAATGCCGGGTACACACCTTCCTCTTTTGTGATAGCATGGGTAAGATTCAGTGTAATGACATCTCCTTTTCTTGGTTTAATCTTTATCTGATATGTATCCCCTTCCAAGCCCTGTAAGAGGCGGTTCACACTCATGTCCTTTAACACATATTCCGTTGAAGATGAAATGTAAGGAGCTACATTTTCTGCGATGTATTTCTTTGTTGGAATTCCATTCACCTCAATAATTTCACTGCCTAAGGGAATTTCATTTTTCTTGCTCAAGTTTGTTCTTACAATGATCGCTTTGTCATCGATGTTCTCCAGAAACAACCGGTATTCGCCAAACATAGTAGTCATTTGCTCCATGACTTTAACCTTGGGCAACATTACATTTGTATGCCCATCCTTTAGCAGCGCACAGAACTTCTGAAGTTCACGGTAGTATTCATAGTCATTAGCAGTTGCTTGTACTTTCGTGATCAATTCTTTGTAAGAATTTTCCCACATCACACGATCTACTTTATTCAAGTAAACGAAATTATAATTCACCTCCTGCCAGAACTTGGAAAGTCCATAGACTTTATCACTAGCAGATAATGTATTTGGCAACTGACCATATAAATTAATAACACTTAGTAACAAAAAGCAGGAACACATTTTTAGTCTATTCATTTTTTATTGCTTATGGTTTTTGTATCCACATAGGCTGAGTCCGAGGCCTTTGCCTCAGAGTAACGTAAGGGAACGAGGCAAGATACAAATGTGGATACATTTGTAAAGCGTACTGAATGCAAAAAGACAGCATTTTCTCAGCTTCCCAGCTCAACAAATTCTGCCGTTTTCCAACGCGAGGTTTGGTAAACTGGATTAGATTAAGGCGATCTCTTGTCCGCTCTCTTTGCCTTCACAGTACATCGTAACTTTATTTTAAATTAATCAACAGGGGTGTTACCTATACTTAACCGGAAGATGCAACATGCCCAGCTATTACATCTCCGAAGGTGTCTTACCAAACTTTTTTTTAAATGAATGCGAGAAATGAGATAGCGTTTCAAATCCCAAATCAAGGTAAATTGCAGACGGCTTCATGTTCTTTTTTGCTATCAGGTATTGGGCCTCTGTTAGACGTTTCTCTTGAAGCCATACACGTGGTGACATTCCAAATGTCTTTTGGAAGTCGCGCTTGAATCCTGCAAGACTTCTCCCGGCAAGTTCAGCAAACTTTTCAATCGAGACATTGAAATGATAATTGCTGAGCATAAATTTTTCCAGGTCGATTTTGTGTGGTTCTGAAAAGTCAAACAAAAATTTGCCCATATCAGGCTTGGCTTGCAATAGCAGCTTTGCCGCTTCTTTCACTTTCAACATGCCCATGTCAGGCGTTATTGTCCCTACAGGACTGCGCGCGTAGGGTATGATCGACTGGAAATAGCCTCGGAGAAAATCGTTTGCCGGAATAAGGACATTTGGTGGGCCTATATATTTTTCCCGTATCTCTATGTGCTCCTCAAGTGCAATCTTTCTAAGGATATCCTCCTGAAGGCAAATGACGATTGTTTCATAATCCTCACCGGGCAAAGGTGTTTTGGTTAACTGTCCAAGTTGATTTTTACTTATCAGCAGCATCTCACCTTTTTGCATTGAAATTTTCTGAACAGACGTTTCAAATGTAAGCTGACCAGAAACTAGCAGCACCAGGGTATTGTTTCCCGAAAAGCACACCTTCTCCTTTCGTATAGTCGAGAGGTAAGAGTAAAATATTACTCCGGGAAGTATCTCGTTGGGGTTCGTCACTGGTTAAAGTTAAAAAAAAACAGGTTTTAAGCTGCGCGAATTTATCTCTGTAAGTAGGTAGTGCCAAGTATTGCACCAATTGAAAAATGTTTGTTCAGGATATTCATCTCCTCAGGAGTGAAAGAGACTTCCATGGCGTTCATATTCTCGGTCAGCCGTAACCTCTTGCTCATGCTCACCAATGGCATGATATGATCACCCTGACCGTTAACCCATGCTATCGCTAGCTGTGTTGGCGTGTGTCCTTTTTCCTTTGCCATTTTTTTTAGCACCTCGACTTTTTCCAGGTTCTTTACCAAGTTGTCTCCTTGGAAACGTGAGAAGTGATTATGGTAATCATTCGCAGGTAGAGGAGCTTTTATCTCGCCGGTTAATAATCCTTCGGCAGTATTGGCAAATGCGACAACTCCTATGCCGAGCTCTTTTGCCACAGGAAGAAGGTCACTTTCTATCTGCCGGTCAGCCAATGAATAACCAATTTCCAATGCCGTCACAGGATGAACCTTGTTGGCTTGGCGAAGTTGGTTAGCCGTGATTTCAGACATACCCAGGTAACGCACTTTACCTTCCTTGATCAAGTCAGCCACTGTTCCGACTACATCTTCTACAGGGACGCTATTATCAAGCCTACACGGTTGGTAAAGATCAATCGTATCAGTACCCAAACGCACCAAAGAATAATTAATAAAGTTCTTGATGGCGATGGGACGCAAGTCCAATCCAATCCATTGGCTGTTATAAAAAATGGCTCCAAACTTTACACTTATGAATGCGTCATCTCTACGGTTTTTAATTGCTTTTCCAACAAGAAGCTCGTTGTGACCGCTGCCATAAAAGTCTCCGGTATTCAGAAAGTTAATACCGCTATCCAAAGCCTTCTGAATAGTAGCAATACTTTCACTTTCTTCACTTACTGGACCTCCCCAAACGGGTGACATGCGCATGCAGCCTAATCCAAGTTTAGAAACAAGCGGCCCAGTTTTGCCGAGATTTATTTTTGTTATTGTTTTCATCGCTTTGTGTTTTATTGATTAACGACACAAAGATGAGCTCGCCTTCGCCTTTAATGATGTCTTCTATAGCTCAATTTACTTGTCTGTATGGCTCATACATATAGCCTTTATTGACTGACCATAGGCTTTTAAATTCTTCGTAGTCAGCAACTATACACGCATTTGCAAACCGGGCTGCAAGAGATCGGATGGCTGACTCATCTTCGAGATATTGCAATCGTTGTTCTATCGACTTTATATCCATTATTTTAAGTTGTTAATTTTATTTCTCCATATTTTCCTGCATAGAAATCCCGATAGGCAGTTGTTATTTCAGTTTGTGAATTCATTACAAATGGACCTTCGGCTACCACAGGTTCTGTATATTCTTCACCACCAAATAATAGGATATCAATTGTTGTTAGGGAAGTGTTTTTTATTTCAATTTCTCCGGCAACTTTATCGAACTCGACAAATTCACCTGTTAGAAATTCTGCATCGTTTAGCATCACATTTTGTGTGGGCAAAAAAGCAGCAACTTCTATTTTACCTTCAATTCCTACCGAAAACTGTTTACCTGCCTTCAATTGAATATGATACAAAAACTGCTTTGAGTAATTTGGAATTTTCGAATTCAATTCTTCATAGTTGCCAACAATTACCTTTAACCAACCACTTTCATTCGGCAATGCTTTTTTGGGGATCTCATTGGCTTGCACAGCGATATGAACAGGCTTTTCAGCTTTATTTTTTGCAGGTAAATTTATCCAAAATTGAAACCCCTGAATAAATTTGCTCTCTGTTTGGGAGTCATAATTTAAATTTTCATCGTGGATTATTCCATTGCCGGCCTTCATCCATTGTGCACCACCGGAATAAATTTTACCCTCATTTCCGGCACTATCAAAATGCTCTACTTCGCCCTGAAGAATATAAGTTAATGTTGCAATGCCCCGGTGTGGATGAGCTCCCATACCATTTTTGGTTATTGTTTCTTTAACTGTTGGGACAACATAATCGAGAAATACAAAAGGACCAACTTTGTCCGCATACCGATTAGGTAACATGCGTTGGATTGATAGAGGTCCTACTGCAGCATTGTTGCCTTTTGTTGAGAAACTCGTTGCCTTTTTCATATCTGTTAATTGTCTTGTTGGTTGATTTGAGGTTCCTCCTTCATCAGTAGGAGTAGGAGTTGTACACCTTCTAACGCTAGATAAGATTACTCAACAGTCATACATTAGATTGCTTTGATTGCAGAATCCATGTAATGATATTTTTTTCGTTATCATTTTACTTTGGATTTTCTTCATTGTTTTGACGCAGCCATTCCTGGAGAGTTGTAAATTCTTGTGTGGCAATTTCTTTTGCCAATTCAATCCGTAACTCTGAATTTGGTCCCATGTAAGTGTGTCTTTCAAAATACCCAAACATTTCAGCGATTTCCTTTGCTCCTTCAAAAAAAGTTGAAAACAATTCAACTGGCACCTGTGAAAAACTGTGCTCTTTGCCGTTGGCTTTATATGTCTTAATAATATCATTGAAACTATTCAACTCTGTGGCAATTGAAAGGTAAGTGCCATTTCCCACTTTTTCAGGCTGCAAAAATGCACCGGCAACTACTTTCCCCATGTCATTAATATCGGACATGTGAATCGCTTTTTTTGTTGGATCAATCGGTAATGTCCAACCCGTTGTGCCATCTTGTTTTGGCTGTGGTCCAAGCATTCCAACAAGATTTTGATAATAAAAGGGTGGTTGAACAAATGTTGAATATTTAAACCCCGCACCTTTCACCAAATCATCCACCTTAGCTTTGCCAGTAAAATGAGGAACTTCAAATGCTCCTTTACTAATGATCTCAACATCTGGAAGTGTTGACCAGATAAAATGTTGCACCCCCGTTGCTTTTGCTGCTTCAATGGCGTTTTTGCCTTGCGCAATTTCGTCTGCACCTTCCCAAAAGTTGGTTACCACAAATACACCATAGGCATTCTTAAAAGCATCTTTTAATGATTGCAAATCTTTTAAATCTGCAAAAACTGCTTCGTTTGCCTTGCCCGTATATTTTTCCGGATTACGGGTTATTGCTTTTACATTGAAAGAGCCTTCAGTTACAAGGGAATTTACAATACCCTTGCCTTGTGACCCCGTTGCTCCAATTACTACTATTGTCTTTTTTTTCATTTGATTTATTTTTTTTAAAGTTGCTGCGATGACAATCCCATTTTTAAATTTTACTGTTATTTCTAATTTGATTTAACAATGTAAAATTGCATCGAACGCTAGCACTGTAACGATGAGAAATGATAAAAAAAAGCGTTGATAAATGTCAACGCTTTTGGAAAACTCAAATCAAAGAAATGAAGTTACTTCAAGGGTTGTTTTCTGATTCTGCTTAAAGTCTCTTTGGTTATGCCCAAAAATGAAGCAATTAGATGTTGGGGAAATCGTTGAATAAATTGAGGGTGGTTATCGACAAATTCTTCATAGCGTTTTTCCGCGGTGTTGCTAATGGTGGAATTTAATCTTCGTTGCGAAGCGATGTAACTTCTTTCGTCCATTAATCTTGTCATCTGTCCAACTGAAGGTATTTTTTCCATTAGCTCCATCATATCTGCTCTAGTAACAATGAGTAGTTCGGTATCTTCCCAAGCATCAATATTATATTTTGATGGAGTAAGCATAACAGCACTTTCACGGTCGCTTGCCCACCAATCTTCGATGTACAACTGTACGATGTGCTCTACACCTTTGTCGTCAACACTGTATTGTCGCATAGCACCTTTAACAATAAAGCCAACGTATTTACACACCTCACCCTCTTGCAAAAAGTATTGTTTTTTTCTCAGTTTTTTGGGTTGAAAAGTCGCCACAATTAAAGCTTCTTCTTTGTCTGTAAGAGGCAAAGTAGAATGGCGTTTGATGTAGTGTAAAAGGTTTTTGTGCATCTGATGGTATGGAATTAAGCCATTCCAAAGATACATATACATACTATCCCGTTTTTCGGATAGCAATGGTTTTTATGAACATGTCGGTAACCTATTTGTAACCGGTATTCTAAAAATAACCCATGGTATTCCTGAGCACCATTTCAAATTAGCTTGCTGCCTCTTAAGAGATAAGGCTAAATGTTTAAGATGTAAAAATCATCTGATCACACTTTTCAATGATAAGTTGCCTTTTGTTTGATTATCGGAATGACTTTATTACCGATCAGTTCTATCGCCGACATTAATTGTTGGTGACTAAGCCCCGCATTATCCATCTGAAAGGTAAACCGGTCTACACCGCCTAAAGCTTTACTATGCCGAAGTATTTTTTCAGCCGCTTGCTCAGGTCCTCCAACGACCAATACGCCTTTCGGCGCGATCAGGCTGTTGAACTGTGATTTAGTTACTGGCGGCCAGCCACGTTCTCTACCCAATTTGGTCCAGAGCTCTGCATACCCCGGATAATAATCCGCAATTGCATCCTCATTGGTCGTGCCGACATAACCCGGCGAGTGCAGCCCCACCTTTAATTGATCCGGTGTGAAGCCTGCCTTGCGTCCGGCTTCACGGTATAAGTCAACCAAAGGACGAAAACGTTCGGTTTCACCGCCAATGATGGCAACCATCAACGGTAGGCCTAATGTTCCTGCACGGACGAATGATTCAGGTGTGCCACCTACCCCCAACCAAATGGGTAATTTTTTCTGTATAGGTCTGGGGTAAACGGGCTGGTTATTCAAGGCTGGTCTGAACTTACCAGACCATGTAACAAACTCCTCGTCCCGGACGAGGAGCAATAACTCCAATTTTTCCTTGAACAAGGCATCATAATTTTTTAGATCAAACCCAAACAGCGGGTATGCATCTATGGCGGATCCGCGACCTACGACCACCTCTGCACGGCCTTTGGAGATCAAATCAAGTGTTGAAAAATTCTGGAATACCCTTACCGGGTCAGATGTGCTAAGCACAGTTACTGCGCTGGAAAGGCGGATGCTTTTAGTCCGGGCAGCTGCAGCAGCGAGAATTACTGCCGGAGCGGAATCCAGAAATTCTTTTTTATGGTGCTCACCAATGCCGAATGTATTCAATCCGGCCTGATCTGCTAATGTGATCCTATCCAGTAATTGTTCCATTGCATCTACACTGCTCAGGGTATTGCTCCCATACATGGCCGATGCGAAACTATCAATTCCTATTTCCATCATCTATCTTTTTAAGTCGTTTACTAAGTCATGTTTGCATTGCTTACGTGGCCGCTGAATTTCACGTCTATTCCGCACCAATTAAGTTTTAAGGATGAGATTGATGCATCACTATATATTGATTTTAATTTAGAAAATACCAGAACATCGGCAACCTACGAATTGCTAGGGGAGGAGCGTCAATTGGTCCTATTCTTTCTTGACGTCAGAGATTTTACACCTTTTGTCAAAGCCTACCTTCCTTTTGATGTGATCCATGTTGTGAGAAGGCTGTTTGATATTTTTTCTCCAATAAATTCTATCTTCATGTTCTTACCGAAATACAGTGACGAAAACTAACCCATTCACTTTTGGAAGTTTCCTTTTTACAATCGAGTATCTGTTCTCTCTCTTGACAAAAGAAGTATTATTCCTGCCACACCACCAAAAATAATTGCTCCCCCAATCATACTTGCTTGACCCGCCTGGAGGTGTGTGATAACAGCTACTAACGTCCAGATAAATACTCCATAGATTGTCAGCTTACGAAACTTCGGAACCAGTAATGCAATAGCAAAAACAATTTCGCTTAATCCTATGGGAAACCTGAGCCAAAGCGGATAGCCCCAACTCTCTAAATTCTTAATTTGCATTTCAACGCCAAGAATTTTGGTGAGGCCGGAACCGATGAACCCAAGAGCAAGAAGTCCTGAGAGTACCCAAACGATAATGTTTTTTGTTTTAGCTGTCATCTGATTTCGATGTTTTGTGAATGATACTTTAACATCACAAAGATGCGGGTATGTATACCGTGCGCGAGTTGACAAATGATATTAAATTCCAATGATATTTGTCAATGGAATTTAACGCGAAGGAGGATGCTGACATTGATTATAGAAAAACTAATTTGCCAATGATAACAACGGGCACAAAGTTTTGGGGGATGTAATTGGTAAACAAACTTTGGGTCCATCAAACTTACAAAAGAATTGCTGCGGTACTTCAGAAAACAACGGCACGGGAAAATCATTACAGGTTCATTCTGTGATTTACCAATCCCAATCACCCGTCCCTTAGTTCTCACCAACCTCCTCGAAAGTTCATATTGCCTACCTGATTGAAATCGTTTCTTATTGATAACGATCTCAAACATGTTCGTTGCGTCATATGCGAACGATTGAAATAGTCCTAAATCAATTCAGGATTATTTTTCTTTGCGAAATTATATGAAAAGGTAAACTGCTAATTCCTATACTACTAACTTGGTTACATGAAAAGACATTTCTTCGGAAGCCTGATCTTTATGCTGGCACTATGCTCTTGTAGCGATGAAAAGGAAAAAACAGGCCTTACTTTTATCAAAGGAAATGACCCCGTTTGGGAGGGTGAACTCACAGCGGCTGATCCCGATGTAATCCGGGACGGCGATACGCTCAGAATGTACTACTCAAGTCTGGTCATAGACAGTAATGAGAAACTGATTATAGCAAGTGCTAAATCCATTGATGGGAAGCAGTGGATTCCATCAGATAATAGCCAACCAGAGAAAGAAAGCATTTCGCTTGACGCAAATCCTGGTGAATGGAATAATCATCTTGAAGCCAATTCAGTGATAATACAAGATAATAAAGTATGGATGTATTATTGCGGCTACAAAGAAGAAGCGGAAGTATCTGGAACAATTGTAGCAAAGGGGCAAATCGGTCTGGCTACATCTGATGATAGGATTAATTTTAACCGTTCTTCATCCAATCCGATACTCGAGATCGGGGGCGAAAACACAAAAGATGCAAACGCCTTGTTCTCTCCCACGGTATTGAAAGAGGGCGATACCTATTTTATGCTTTATGTAGGCTATTGCATCGAAAATTGTTCACCCGCCTTTATAGGCATTCTTGGTGCGACTTCTATGGATGGAATAAACTGGACAAAGCTTCCCAATCCAGTATTGAGTGGAGCTGATAAGAATCTCCCATGGGCAGAAGTCATCAAAGAACCTGATTTGGTGAAGGGACCTGACGGATTGTACTATCTTTTCATTTCGGGCGATCATAGCATCGGTGTTGCCAGAAGTGAAAACATACTTGGCCCTTACGAGGTTTATCCTAACCCAATTATTCAACCAACGTTGGATTGGGAAGGCACAGATGTTATCGCCCCCTCGGTAATCATTGAAAACAATAAAGTTCGCATTTGGTATATGGGCGTAACGATCACAGGCGATGGAGCGGACTTCGCTATAGGGTATGCCGAATCTGATTTTCCGTTGAACTGGTAAAAATTCTAATCATACATACTTGGCAACTCAACAGCTAGCCGCGACAACCAGCAGTCTTCACAAATCTCAAAAGGCCTCAATCTGGCATCGTTACTGGATGGTCTTTCTCATGTTCATTCTGGCGGTACTGATAACCAATCTCATTTTGGATGCTGGGAATGAATTAACTCGGAGAAAACGTAAGAGGAAGCGCAGGATATATATAACCGCTCTGAATGCCTTGAAATTTGGCCTGAATCGAATCTTAATCGAATATTTTCGTATTATATCGTATCAAATAAACTTGTTGCTATCGCATTATCACCGTATAAGTATTCCCATTAAAACTTATTTAAATCATTTTGCGATAGTTTAAGAGCAACATTTATATTTGCACTTCCTTAAAAAAGGCTAATTCTACTCGGAGAGGTGGGTGAGAGGCTTAAACCAGCAGTTTGCTAAACTGTCGTACGGGTTAAAGCGTACCGGGGGTTCGAATCCCCCCCTCTCCGCTGTTAGCCGGAAAGTAAGCCGAGGATTTACGTATATGTTTGATTTTGAGAAGTTAGAGGTCTATCAGATTGCCAAAGGAGTTGTTTCGGACTCTCTAAAGATCATTTATTCTAACAGTAATTTAGACACATACATAAAAGACCAATGGAAGAAGGCCAGCTTGGACATACTGTTAAACCTGGCAGAAGGGACCGGTCGGATGACCAGTGTGGATAAAAAACACTTTATCACCATTTCCAGAAGTTCAGTTTTCGAATGCGTAGCCATTCTGCAGATCTTGGGCGAATCGGGGACATTACCCCTGGCCGAAGCTCAAAATCTCTATGACCGGTACGAAAAGATTTCGAAAATGCTGTTAGGAATGTACAGAAGTCATGAATAAAACGGTCCGGTAGCTCAATTGGATAGAGCATCAGATTTCTAATCTGACGGTTCGGGGTTCGATTCCCTGCCGGATCACTAAAAAGAAAATTGGGAATTTAGGAATCAAATAACACTGGAGAAAAGATAAAATGTATCTTTGCACTCCTTAAAAAGGAGGGGAGTAGCGTAGCCCGGTATCGCGTGGCGCTTTAAGGCGCCAAGGTCGCAGATCGAATCTTCGCTAGTTGTTATTAAAGAGTTTGTGTTCAAAAAATATTTCGGGGCGTAGCGTAGCCCGGTATCGCGTGGCGCTTTAGGGCGCCAAGGTCGCAGATCGAATGTTCGCTAGTTGTTATTAAAGAGTTTTGTTCAAAAATAATTCGGGGCGTAGCGTAGCCCGGTATCGCGCCTGGTTTGGGACCAGGAGGTCGTCAGTTCGAATCTGGCCGCCCCGACTTAAGAAGCTCTGTTAATCACAGGGCTTTTTTCGTTATGTGCTATTTTGTTTATAATCTTTTCAGCTCTTCCTGTCAAAAGTATTACACTGGTCATACTCATGATCTAGACAATCGCCTTGTCGAACATAATAATGGAGAAGGGAATTTTACGTCGAAGTGCTCGCCATGGGTTTTAGTTTGGAGTCAATCGTTGCCCTCAAGAGGCGATGCGATGAAGCTTGAAAATAAAATTAAGAAAAGGGGAGCCGGAAGGTTCCTTTCTGATAACGGCGCCAGCTGAAATTATTAGCGGTATCGCGTGGCGCGCTTCGCGCCAAGGTCGTCAGTTCGAATCTGGCCGCCCCGACATAGATACATTCATGTATCATCAAAAGCCTGCAAATTATATGATTTGCAGGCTTTTTTGTTTGCCATCATACCAATCAGTAACAAGCAATTTCAACAAAAATGAGAACTAAACGGTGACCTAAAACCAGCAGCAACCCAAGGTCACCAGAAGCGTTACAAATATCTGTAAATCAGATATTTGAATCATTTTAAGAGGTTCGTTTTGATTTCATTTTGAATGACTTTTTGAAGCAGGTCACCAAATGAAACTATTCAAACTCAAAACAGAACAATTATGAGAACGACAAACACATTCGGTATTCAGTTCATCATCAGAATGAACAAGGTCAAAGATAACCTGGCCCCTATCTATAGCAGGGTAACCGTTGATGGCCGCAGGGTTGAAATATCCTTGAAGAAATGGATTGATCCCAAAGAGTGGAACAACAAAAAGGGCTTAGCAAAAGGCACTCGTGAAGAAGTTAAATCTCTCAATCATTACCTGGAAGAAGTCAAAGCAAAATTAATGAACTGCTACCAGGAGATGCAGATACACAAGCAACTCATCACGGCAGAAGCCATCAAGAATAAATTCCTAGGAGCCGATGAGAAAGACCACACGCTTTGTAAGGTGGTTAATTATCACAATACTCAGATGAAGGATTCATTAGCATGGGGTACAATGAAAAACTATTTCACCACACAGAAGTATATCCAGATGTTTTTGAAAGTGAAGTTCGGAACCGCAGATATATTCTTGTCCCAACTTTCTTACAAGTTTATTATGGACTTTGAATTTTACCTGCGAAACTATAAACCACTGGATCACCATAAGCCACTAGGAAATAACGGTGTGATGAAGCACATCGAGCGGTTTCGTAAAATGATCAACATGGCTGTACGCATGGAATGGCTAGACAAAGATCCTTTTGATAAATACATTCAGAAGTTTGATAAAGTGAACAGGGAGTTTCTTTCCAAAGAAGAGCTTTTCAAAATTGAAAACAGAGAGTTATCCATAGTGCGACTGCAGTGGGTGCGCGATCTTTTTGTGTTCAGCTGCTATACGGGACTTGCCTATATTGATACCATGAGACTTTCACCGGCAAATATTACGATTGGTATTGATGGTGAATATTGGCTGATCACAAATCGTCAGAAAACAAGTAATCCGGTACGTGTACCGCTGCTTCCTAAAGCTTTACAAATTATAGATAAATATAAAGGCCATCCACGTGCTTTGGCTGAAGGGACATTGTTTCCGGTGATCTCCAATCAGAAGCTCAACAGTTACTTAAAGGAGATTGCAGACTTATGCGGCATTCGCAAGAACCTAACCTTTCATTTGGCCAGGCATACCTTTGCCACTACCGTCACCTTAACCAATGGAGTTCCTATCGAGTCAGTAAGCAAGATGCTAGGCCACTCTCAGATCACCACAACCCAGGTGTACGCAAAAGTGATTGAGCAAAAGCTAAGTGACGATATGAAAACGCTAAAAGAGAAACTGGCTTCAGACAATACGGCAAATGGATTTCTTCGAGTTATCAGCCAATAAATTGAGGATAAGCTGTGTTACATTTAGTGCTATTGAATAATGAGGGGGTTAGATTAACCCCTCATCTGCAAATGAAAAATAACTTTCACTGGTAAGTATCAGGTGGTCGAGCAATTGAATTTCCAGGAAACGGCCACCTTCTTTTATTTTTTTGGTTAGTTCGATGTCAGCGTGGCTTGGTGTAAGATTTCCGCTCGGATGATTATGAGCGTTATGTAAAGCTTTACATAATGCCCATAATCATCCCTCAGGCGCTTTACAACCTAGTCATGCCGATATTGAGCTAACGAGGAAACTGGCCGCTGCTGGAAAGCTTTTGGAAATTCAAATTTTGGATCACATTATTCTGACAAGTGAAGCATACTATTCATTCGCTGATGAAGGACTCTTGTAGCCCTTATCTTTTAAACCACTGGTATCCTTCATAGGTCTTCGGAAGACTAAAGTTTTGTGATTTTTGACAACAAAATGCCAAGTTTATTAGTAAATGAAAAAATTGCAGCCCGCATTTTTTAAAACGAATACGATAAATGAACATAACATTAAATTTGCTGCGCTTGAATTTGAAACGAATTCTGGCTTAGGTTAATTACTATTTAACTTAATAGATAACTTCTCTCTTTTTTCCATGTTTTGTATTACTTCATTTTTATCCAATAACGCGGGCCGAAGTTTTTTTAGCGAGAGCAATTGCAACTGATCTCCTACATGTTTATTTCCAGGTTGTGAGGCATTGCCATAACTAAGAAGCACCTGGGCCTTTACCGTAGGACCAAATTCAATTATTGCTACATAACTATCGCCTCCTACAGCATAGCTTTTATTATTATTTCCGTTGCGTGAAAAATTCATTGCTCTATAAATGCCGTAACCGCTGTAACCACCATTCCCCGGGAAGTCGAAATCGTCTACCTTAAACCGGTTGACATCTCCCCACGCTACATCCAATGAGCCATATGTTTTTTCTACTTCTGTGGCAGCTTCGATGAAGAGGGCTACTGCTTGTTTTGGTTCTTTTAAACCATCGGGCGTGGTTACTGGCTTAGCCGGGTCCCACGGCATCATAAACATGGTTTCGTTAATTTTGTCGAACCACTGAGCAAAAAGAACCGCCCCCTTACTTTCCGCATTTGTCGCTTTGTCCCATGTTTGTAAAACGGCTGCCGCCCTTTGAGCCATCGGATCGGGATACTGCTTAATGGCCGCTAAAAGATCGTCCAGAAATCGATCGGCAGCTTCCATGCCTGTGTTCAATTTATAAGCGACTAATTCATCAAATGTGATAGTAGAATCATCTTTGATTAAATTAACCGCGCGTTGTGGACGCAAAGCCATTTTCCTCGGCGACATATAGGCTGGAAAGTTGGCGGCATCTATGACAGGAGGATAGGTACTTGTCCAAGGGGCGTCATTTGCGTTTTGGACAAAGCCGTTGGGTGCATTAAATACTTTAGGCAGATCTTCGTAAGAATGATACCGATTCCATATATATTTAGAAGAACTGCCATCTATTATATTGCTCCAAAATGACCAATCTCCCTGGCTTCTTACAGGTACATTCCCATTAAAGAGATATAAAATATTCCCCACCCTATCGGCATAGATTACATTGAACATGGGGAGCTGAAGCATCTGAAGGGCGGATTCAAATTCTTTCCAGTTTCTAGCTTGGGCCATTTTGTGAAATTGCGCTCCTAAAAACGCATTTTCTAGACCGGCTATCCGTACCGCATATGCCTTGCCATCTTTTTTTCCTACTACCGGTCCGTGTTTGGAAGCCAGCATTTCTTCGAGCTGCATTTTAATGCTGCCATCAACGTGTCTTATTTTTATTGGAACTACCCTTTTCACAAAAGGGTGCACCACCCCGTCAAGCAAATAGCCATTATTTTGTAGCGTTAATTCATAAGTGTCTGAGGCATCAATGGTATTCACCGTGTGAGTCCAGCCCAAGTCATTATTGAATGCAATATTTAAAACTGGCTGTCCTAGTAACGAGGCACCATAAGCTTGAAAACCGGGTGCCGATATATGTGCTTCGAAAAATAAGTAGAAGTCTGACCATGGTAAATGCGGATTTCTAACCAGCATAGCGTTCTTCGTGGCTGACCTGGAGGGCGCGATCGCATATGCATTTGAACCTGGTGTAATTACTCTTGCTACATTCCGAATATTGTCACGTGCTAAAAATTCCAAACAAATCACACGAGAACTATGAGCCAAGACATCTATGGGTGTTATCGGCAAAACACGCGTCATAGTAGTATCAATATCTTCTGGATGAGCTGAAGCATAGGCGTTGATACCGTTTACAAAAGCGTCCAATTGTCTTTTGTATTCTTTTTCTTGTTTGGCGTAATGCTGTTTGGCCGTTTCAGGTAGGCTAAAGAGATGAATTTGTTTGTCTGATGCCAAGTATTTCTCACCCCAATATTCTGCTGCTCTTCCTCGTGCCTCGCCATAGAGTTTAAGGAGCAGATTAGCGTGGTTATGCATTTGCGCCCAACCGAAGGCATAGTACATTTCTTCGACGTTGCGGCCAAAAATGTGCGGCACGCCATAATTATCCCAAATAATCTCGGTTTGTGTGTTTTGACCTTGCGATTTCAAAAAAATGCCTAAAAATATGGCAGTGAATAAAAGAAACTTATTTCTGGTCTCCGCGGTGACGATGATTATTGATTTCATAAAAAATTGTGATGGTGCATTGATCTGTTGATTTTAATTTAAATGTGGGACGACATGACTACGATACTTTATCAATCTTCCCTTAATAACGCTATACTATATTGGTATTAACTTGATTTATGCGAATATGATAACATCGCCCAGAAACTTTTCAATCGGGAGTTTGTCCGTGTTGCTGAGTACCTTCAGGGAAAATGACTAAACGAGCTCCATGTAAATTTGCATTTCCCATTATCGGGTCTATTTTTATGCCCGGTAATGGAGAGGTTCCGACCATGGATTCAAATTAGTTTTTTCCATTTTTTGTCGCAGCTGTTGAGCTTACCATGCCGCTGTTGTTTGTTTGTGTTTCAATATCATAAGGTATTTTCAAATGTCAGAAAGCCTGCCTCTGCAGTCAACCATTTTCCGTTCAAGCACATGATGATGAGCGGAGAGGCTATTACTGATTTTTTGTTGTCTCTGTTAAGTGAAGACACCCCAACAAAGTCGCAAGTATTGTCATTGTTTCCATACGTCTGTTCGAAGTAATCAACCTCGAAGTTCTATGTGCTATTCCACCCAACCATCGTGTGATAGTATTAGAAAAGTTAATGGTTTAACTTATTTTTTAGGACAGTACACAATCTCAAAAGCGGATCGTCTTCAGTAAATCTGAAATTCTGGTTAAACCCATTTCTAAAAGGATGCGACTTCCATTTCAAGTAGTCTTCATACCGTTCGGTATCAGTTTCGAGTTCTAATAAGTAATCTGCTAAGGCTTTAACTGACGAGAAGGAATCTGCATTGACGTAACAATTATCCGCAGGTGCAAATTCATCTATATTCGGAGCTCCCAGATATACGGGAACTGAACCAACTATCAAAGGCTGAAAAAATTTTTCGGTAACATAGTCCATTGCTATTGCGTTCTCAAATGCAATAGAGAACTTGTATTCTGCCATTATTTCGTTTTTAGTGTCCGGTCCCACATCTTCTTTCAGCGTCTTATTATTAAGAACTTTTCCATAGGAGTGAAGATCAATGTGCGACATCAGCTCTTTTAAATATTTAGTCCGATGGCTTTTATCAAAGTTGCTGGAAATAAATGCATTGATTAATCTTTTTTTCGGAACTGCAGGGCGTCTTAATGATTCGTAATAGCTATATATAAAGTAAGGTTGAGGAACATCTGAATTCAATTTGTAGGTTGCGGAAATATCAAAGAGGCCTAATATTTCAGGGTCAAATTGCCACATGAAATGCGCCTCACACTCCATTGACCAAAATACCCACATCTGCCCATTTTTCTTCATGCCTTTGTTTAAGATTTTGTCTTCGGGAGATATCGTAGGCATGTGAAATATCACAGCCACCGCCTGGTCCATATGTTTGTGTTCAGTAGTAAGTTCAAAGTCATCATTGATGGAATAATTCAATACTAGATTTTCATCCATTCCCCAGGGTTTGTTGTAAAGTAATATTTTATTTGGCATAAAATTTTTCGGGCATATTTTGAGAACTAATTTTATTGGCACAATAGAAAATTAATTGGGCGTTGTCAAAAAGTACTTTAATGATGCGAAGTCGCGAAAAAGTTAAGGCAAAGCGTTCGAAGAAGCACGAAACCGTCATGAATAAGGAACTTAATGACATAGCATTTAATTTTGAAAGGTATCGGAGCAACATGGCAGCGTTTCCGTACACGGCATTCAACAGAGTACTTCTTTCTTAAATACTCTTAGACTGTTATGGATAATATGATTTTGTTGAATCTCTGCGTCATAGTTTTTCTTACGAGAATCAAAGAGGACAAAAACATCATCGTGGATGGTAGATTTCAAAAAAGAAAGGGAGTCGCAAAAGACTACCCATTTAAGAATTAAGCATTCATTGCTTACGTTGTACTTGATAGTTCTTCCTGTAAAGCAACTCTGGACGTCATATGAAAAATCATTTGGTCCGGCAGCAACGAACCCGACTAGTTGAAGAGATTCCAAGTTTGAATAAAACCCTGTTACCTCTGTTGTCAATGAAGGGGCCGCCCTAACAAAGGGATGTAATAAGCCCTTAATTCCACCATCGGGATAAAACTTTAGCGATAATGAAAACTCCATTGAAAAGAACGTTTTTTCCAAAGGTTTTTTTATGTTTTCTAAAATCATAATAATAACAACGTTTATTAGTACAACATGAACGACTATCCACGAATGTAAATAAATATCCTAGGAATGCAAGGAAGCCGAATGATTACCTGTGAATTGGTGTTAAATGTTTATAGGTCTCAGATCTGCTTCAGTCAAGTCATTGTCGCAATTCGGGGGAGACGCCCTTTAACTTAATATGTTTATTGTTAAGTTTTTGCTATTTTTACCTCGATTAATCTCTCTAATTCAGAATGAAAATTGATGTCGATAATTCTTTGACTGTACTTAAGGAACTGAGGGAATTTATAATTCCTTTGGGGGAAGAGGAGCTCTTTCAACTTGAAAAAAGCATTTTGGCTGAAGGCTGTAGGGAGTCCCTTGTGGTATGGGAAAGAGGGAGGCAATTGGTTATCGTTGACGGACATAATAGATATAGTATATGCAGAAAAAATAACATAACCTTTAAGATCAGGAAAACTACGTTCAATGATATAGATGAGGTTAAGATTTGGATGGTCAATAACCAGATGGGAAGGCGCAATTTGACGCCTGATCAATTGAGTTACTATCGGGGAATTAAATATCTTGCATTAAAAAGGAAAAAGGGCGGATATGAAAATGTCAAGTCGAAGGGTCAGAAAGAGATTTCGACGTCGGAGCAGATGTCGGGCCAGTTTAATGTTAGCGGAAGTACTATAAAACGTGACGCTAGATTTGCGGAGGGATTGAATATTATTAGCAAATCTAATCCAAAGTTAAAAATGAAAATTTTGACTGGGGAGGTGAAAATAAGGAAAGGCGATATTCAAATATTACCAAGTGCCAAAAACGCTGAAAAACTTACAATTAAGAATGAAGCTGATCTTTTCAATAAGGCCAAGCTTATTAAAAATGAAGTATTGAACGAGGTTGAAAAAAATATCAGAAAACTTGATGGTTATAAAATATTAAAGGCACAAGAGGTCGTTCTAAGTGTGGAACCTGTATTTCTTAAAAAGGAAGATAAGTTAAAGAAGATAAAAGGTATGATATTGAGTGCAATAAATAAAGCTATTAATGAAAGGGATGCTAATGCGATTGGTGAATTAAAAAAATTAATAGATCGATTGGAGGATATTATTTTCGATTGATTGTTTGACGCCTAGAATACTTAAACAAAGAACTGGGGCATCCGAGTTGATAATTTGTAAGTCTTTGATAAACCTATACTATACCTATTTTAAAGAACCCTTGAATGAGGGTAAGTTTTTTAGGTATAGGGCTTCCTTACCAGAATCGATTCAATTAAAATTGGGAAAGTATGTCCGATGGCAGGATGCTCATGCAAGCCTTTTCGGAAAATTGCTTCTCAAGAGAGGGTTACAAGATTTTGGATTATCCCTCAGTTTAGAAGATCTGGAGTACACGGTCTATAATCGACCATGTTTTAAGAATGGAATTGATTTTAATATCTCACATTCAGGTCAATATGTTGTTTGTGCACTCAGCGATTCAAATATCGTTGGTGTGGACATTGAAGAAATTAAGCCAATAGATATCCGTGATTTTAAGAATAGCTGGCAGGAAAGGGAATTGGAAGCTATTCAGAATTCTTCAGACCAACAACGTGAGTTTTACAAATATTGGACCCGGAAAGAAGCTGTTATTAAAGCGGATGGCGGTGGGTTAAACTTACCGTTGCGGGAAATCGACGTAACAAATAACTTTGTTCTCGTCAGGAATAAGCGATGGTTTTTGCAACGTGTTCCTTTCGATGGCTATTCCTGCTATATCGCAGTAGATGAGGAAAAGGAACTCGATTCGTTAAAAAGATTTTCTTTTTAACGAATGAACAACCTTTCTTCCCTAATTCTTTTTTAATCACTTCGCATCCAACCCCAGTACCAGGGCGAAGTCTGGTGATCTAGCTCCACCTTCTCAATGATACTTTTTTTAAAGCCCCCATTTTCTGACAGAGCTAGTGTTTCATATGTGTTCTTAAAGGGTATCTGACCGGTTATTTTATTGATACATCTGGTATGCTAGGTTTTACAACGCGCACTAACAATTGATAGACCGTGGTAACTTCTCTATTATTTTTTTATTAAAATTTGTTGAAATAAATGTAAACACGCGAAAATGAATTTGCATTTCAAATCGTCTTTTCTTAATTAGCATCCGTAATCGGACATGCGGCACGAGATAGATCAATAGTTATCGGTTAAAAAAGTGTGACAATTTTCGTCAATACAGGTCCTGTCATAAGTTAATCGATGTCTTAAGAGATTGCGACGTCCTTGTTATTGATTGAGTCCACACCATATGGGACTCAAAATAGCGAAGCTCTATCCAATACATTGTGACGATGTATTTTGCTTGTGCAACTTTCAAATAAAGTAAGGCTTATACTTCCCTCACCTAATCTATTTGTATGAACCAAAATGTTAAAGAGCTTAAGTGGCACGTTGCTTACACCAGACCCAAATCGGAACGAAAGGTGGCATCAAGCATTTCTAATTTAGGTATAGAGTCGTATCTCCCGATGCATAAAGTTATTAGGCAATGGAGTGATCGAAAAAAGAAACTAGAGCTTCCACTTTTTCCTTGTTACATCTTTGTTAAGGTTGATGACGTAATGAGGAACAACTTATTTTCAATCAAGGAGCTTGTAAAATTTGTTTCAATTGAACGAAGACCAGTAATTCTGAGAGAAAAGGAGATCTTGACAATTAAACGGGTGCTCGGTGAAGAAGCCGATGTTTCTAATGAAGAGTATTTCCAGCAAGGAATGAAGGTAAGGATAAAGCATGGTCAGTTTGCAGGACTTGAAGGAGTAGTGATCAAGAAAAGGGGAAGCGAACGCCTCCTAATAAAAATTGACAGCTTGATGAAAGCATATTCATTCAATGTGGCCACCCACCATATTGAAGCTATGGTGTCATAGAGATTTGATTCGCTTGAAGCGTCGAATGATCAGTGATATGTTGTTCTGATCGCTTCATTAAATGAATTTTTCAACGTGGGTCGTAAATACGAAAATGAAGAGAGTAAAATTATTTTGTGTCCCGTATGCTGGAGGATCGGCAGTCACATTTAATAAATGGAAGTACTATCTCCACCCTGCGGTAGAATTGAGACCAATTGAGCTTGCAGGTAGGGGAATCCGCATCCATGAGAGGCCATATAAGAATGTTGGGGAAGCTATTGATGATGTTTTTAATATTATTGCAAGTGAAATTCGTGAATCGGAGTTTGCGCTATATGGGCATAGCCTGGGAAGCAAGATCGCGTATGGCGTAGCGCAGAAACTCAAGGACAATAACGCATCGTATTTGCCGGACCATCTTTTTTTTTCAGGGGGTGGTGCTCCTCATGTCATACGCGCTGATAGAAAGAAATTTCACTTGATGAAGGATGAGGAATTCAAAAGAGAGGTGATGGGATTGGGCGGTACACCGCCTGAGGTTTTCGAACATCCTGAGCTTTTAGAATTGTTTCTTCCATTGCTAAGGAATGATTTCAAGCTTGCAGAGGAAGAACCGCGCAGCACGGACGTCGATCCTTTTGAAACAAACATCACGGTACTCTTGGGCAAGGAGGATGATTTAACTCTTGAACAGTGCGAGGGGTGGAGGGTGCATACCAAGCGGCAGTGCACAATTCATTATTTTGACGGCGGGCATTTCTTTCTGCATAATGAGTCAGAACATATTGCGCGATTGATCAATGATACGTTGTTAAATGTGCGAGTGGCAAGTTGATTTCGCGTGTACGTGTCGATATTCGCTGACCCTTTTTTTGAATTTTTTTTTTATTAAACAATCGCGTAAATAAGCCGGTTTGTTGATTCGCTCCCGTTCAAAGGAGCCTAGGTGATTAAAACTCATAATGAAAAGTAGAACCCTTGTTGATATTTTAAAGGCCGTACGTATCCGCAAGGATATTGGTGTTACTTTTATTGATAATAGCAGCGATAAAGATTTCCTTTCCTATCAGGAATTGTATGTCAGCGCTCACATGGGATTGCATTTTCTGCAAAATAGCGGCCTCAAGCCTGGTGATGAATTGGTTTTTCAAATCGAGGACAATAAGAGTTTTGTCATAATTTTCTGGTCTTGCATTTTAGGTGGCATTATCCCGATACCGTTAACTGTCGGACAAAACGAGGAACACCGGCAAAAACTGTTTAAGGTATGGGCCACGTTGAAAAATCCCTGTTTGATCGGTTCAGCGGACGCGTTGATGGCGCTAAAGGCCTTCGCTACTCATAAACAACTTCTCGATCAGTTTACTACGATTGAAGCGAATACGTTGAATGCGGATGGAGTTTTGACTTCCCGAGAAAATGGTAAACTATACTCTCCTAGTGACAATGACATAGCATTCATTCAGTTTTCATCCGGATCCTCTGGTATGCCAAAAGGTGTCGTTCTTACCCATAGAAATCTTATTGCAAATATGGATGCAATCAGTAGCGCTGCCAAGTATGGGAAAAGCGATTCATTGATCAGTTGGATGCCCCTTACGCATGACATGGGTGTTATCGGATTCCATTTGAATCCCGTTTACTCCGGCATACCTCACTTTATAATCTCAACATCCCTTTTTATTCGAAGACCCTCGATATGGCTTGAGAAGGCGAGCATACATAAGGTTACAGTTCTATGCTCGCCCAACTTCGGTTACAAATATGTTTTGAAGCATTGTAAGGAGTCTGACTATAATTGGGATTTATCCGCCGTTAGGATTATCTACAACGGAGCAGAGCCCATTTCTTTTTCACTAGCCACCACGTTTTTGACCGCCCTTGCTAAGTACGGTTTGCAGCCGCACGCAATGTGCCCGGTATATGGATTGGCCGAAGCAACGCTGGCGGTTTCCATTTCCAATCCTAAAGGAATGATCCAGGGCCTGGAGGTAGATAGAAATAGTTTAGAAATTGGAGACAAAATAGTCCTGTCAAGCAATGGTGTTTATTTTGTGAATGTTGGAACGCCGGTCAAGTATTGCCAGCTTAGGATTGCCGGTTGTACCAATGACAGTCTGGCGGATGAAACGGTTGGACATATACAGATCCGCGGAGTCAATGTCACGGGTTGCTATTATAATACCGATGCAATATCGAAAGTACTTGATGGTGACGGTTGGTTGGATACAGGGGATCTAGGATTTATTTCCAATGGCTCCCTGTATGTGACCGGCAGAGCTAAGGATATAATTTTTGTCAACGGTCAAAATTACTATCCACATGATATCGAGCGAATAGCGGAGGCGATAGAAGGCATAGATTTAAATCGAATTGCTGTCGTCGGTTGCTGGAATGCGGAGATTGAAAAAGAAGAAGTGATAGCTTTTGTTTTCCACAGAGGTCACATCGACAAGTTTCTTCCAGTTGTAAAAGATCTCAGGACGTTAATCAGTAAAGAAGTAGGAATACAAATTCAACACATATTGCCAGTTTCAGAAATACCCAGGACAACAAGCGGAAAACTACAGAGATTTAAGTTACTTGACGACTACAAGCATGGTTCCTTAGATCAGGTTAAAAGAGAGGTGGCGAAAGCATTGCAAGGATCGGAAAGCTCGGATACCAGCATACCTGTTTCGGATGATATTGAGATTGTCCTTAAAAGCATATGGATGACGGTGTTGAACCACAACGGAGTAATCGAAGCATCACAAACATTTTTTGATCTGGGAGCGACGTCCTTGCATGTGGCAGAAGTGCAGATGATGATCCAGAAGCAATTTGACGTTGAGCTTCAACTGGAAGAGCTGTATCAGAATCCTACAATAAGTCAATTAGCCGGGAAGATCCGGGTGTCGGACAAGGTTAGTCTGTCGGACATCGAAACCATCCGTTACCAGGAGTTCTATTCGCCGTCGTCCCAACAAAAACGTCTCTATTACATGTGGGCGTCAAATAAGGAATCGCTGGCTTATAACATTCCAGTTGCGCTTGAACTCAAGGGAAGGTTAGACGTGAAGAAGATGGAGCGAGCGCTACAGACAATGATAGATAGACATGATGTGTTTAGGATGTCGTTTCATATGGTTGATGAGCCGACATTTAAGGTCGATATGAATGTTGCTTTTACCCTGCAGCATATTGAAGGACCCTCAGGTGTTTCGGAGTCAATGCTAAAATCGTTAATCAAACCTTTTGATCTTGGGACGGGTCCGCTCGTGCGTGCGGTTCTGATCAAACTGGACAACGATCGACATATCTTCTTTTTCGATTTTCATCACATCATTGCCGATGGCATTTCTATCTCCAGGTTTATCAATGAGCTAGTGGTTCTATATCAGGGAAATGAACCAGGCGGGCCAAGTATTTCATATAAAGATTACGCGCGTTGGGAGAAAGCATATCTTCAATCTGCCCAAGTGACGGAGCATGAAGCCTACTGGTTGAAAAAATTGGGTAATGAGCACCCGATTTTAGACCTTCCATTGGATTATCCGCGCCCCGTTGTATTCAGCGGCGCCGGAGAGAAAATGTTTTTTGCAATTAGCAAAGAGACGGTTAGTCGATTAAATCATTTGGCAAAGCAAACCGGTTGCACCCTCCACGCATTGCTATTTTCGGTATATAACATTCTTTTATTTAAATATACCGGACAGGATGAGATGACAATAGGCATACCTGTGGCAGGCCGGTGGCATCCTGATGTAATGAAGACACAGGGAATGTTTGTAAACAGCCTTCCTATCAGACGTGCCTTGGATCCCGGCGAGTCGTTTATTCATAATTTGCATGGCATTCAACGATGTATTTTTGAAGCATTACATTATCAAAAGTTCGACTTTGAGAGACTTCTGACCGCATTGAGTGTTAAAAGGGATATCAGTAGAAATCCTCTTTTTGATACCATGTTTATTTATCAGGATATGCAAATACCTCAACGTGCAAATGCTGATCTTGAACTCATTAAATATTCATTCGATCCGGGAATATCCAAATTTGATATTTCATTGGAAGTATTCCAGGACGGCAACGATTTGAGTTACGCTATCGAATATTCGACCAGTCTATTTCGGCCGGAGTCAATCAGAAGGTTTGCGAAACATTTTTACAAGATTATTCAGGAAATTTTAGCAACCCCGGCATGTGTGATCGCTGACTTGAATGTACTTGATTCAGAGGAATTTAATATTTACTACCGAAAATTCAACGATACCACCTCTCCTTATCCCTCCAACGAGACTATTCATGGGCTGTTTGAAAAGCAGGTTAGAAGCACTCCAAATCAACTCGCCCTCGAGTGTGAAGGACGAAAGCTTACTTTTGCCGAGGTAAATGATGCGGCAGACAAATTGGCGGCATTATTGGTGCAAAAAGGGACTTCAAAGAACAGCGTTGTCGCCATACTTCTAAAACGGACTCCGGAGCTCATCATAAGTATTCTCGCCGTTCTAAAAGCGGGTGGATGTTATGTGCCTATAGGTGAGGAATTGCCTCAACAACGGATTGGTTATTTGATTTCGGATAGCAAGACAACGTTACTGATTACAGACGATCGACCCATTGATATATTTGAAGAAAGCTTTAGCAAAGTAGAGGTTGTTAATGTCTTGGCACTTGATTACTCCATTTTGACACCCTTGTCAAGGGGCGTTCACACCGATTCATCTTCTGATCTAGCGTACATAATCTACACGTCCGGAACAACAGGTCGTCCCAAGGGTGTAATGATTGAGCATAGATCGTTGGTCAATTATATTTCTTTTGCCGCGAAGAACTATGTTAACCATGAGAGTACCTTTGCATTGTTCACATCCATTTCTTTTGATTTAACGGTTACATCGATCTTTGTACCCCTTATTACGGGAAATACTATACAGATTTATGCTGGACGGGAAGGAGAGCTTTTAGTACAGCAAGTGATTGAGGATGGCAAATGTAATGTCGTCAAATTAACCCCATCGCACCTTCGGATTGTGACGGCGAGTCATATAAATGTGAAAGCAGGTTGTAAGATCAAATGTCTTATTGTGGGTGGAGAAAACTTTGACACGAAATTGGCGAAAGACGTGTATGAAAAATTTGGTGGTCACATAAGCATTTATAATGAGTATGGCCCTACTGAAGCTACGGTAGGTTGCATGATTCATAAGTTTGATCCACAGGAAGCGTTCGACAGTGTTCCTATCGGTGTGCCAGCCGATAATTTGGCGGTGTATATACTGGATAAATTCCGAAAACCCGTGCCAACTGGTGCTTTAGGTCAGTTGTATGTCTCGGGGGCGGGGCTCGCTCGAGGATATTTATTTAATGAGGCACTGACGCAGCAGCGGTTTATTACGGATCCTTTTTGTAATGGGCAGAAGATGTATGAGACCGGCGATATGGCTAAACAGAATCCGGATGGGAAAATCCATTATATCAGTCGCTTCGATCAGCAGGTTAAAATTAACGGATACAGGATCGAGCTATCGGAGATTGAGAATAGCTTAGCTGAATTCCCGCAGATAGGGGAGACGTTAGTAACGGCAATAGGTCTTTCGGACGCACAAAAAGTACTGTCTGCTTATTATACTACCAGATCGGCTGAGTCGATTAGGGCGCAATCATTGAGGGATTTCTTGACAAGCCGACTACCATTTTATATGATCCCGGTACACTTTATTGCGATTGATCATATTCCTTTAACCGAGAATGGAAAAGTAGATTATAACGCATTGCCGCGTATAAAGATCGAGAACGTATTGATAGACGATGCCAGGGAGCTAACGGAGACTGAAAAGATCCTTTTGGCGACATGGAAGAAAATGTTTGACAATACCGAATTGACGATTTGGGATAACTTTTTTGATTTAGGTGGTGATTCAATCAAGGCAGTGCAGATTATATCGCGATTAAATGATCAGAAAATATCTTTGAGTGTCAGGGATATTCTTACATTTCACACTATTGAACAAATAAGTCTGCAGGCGAAAAGATCCGAATCCTTGTCCGAGTACGAGCAGGGGATTGTACAGGGAGAAAAAGGCCTGACGCCTATTGAACAGTGGTTTTTCAGCCAACGGTTTAGGGATCCGGGTTACTACAATCAATCTGTTTTGCTGGATCTCAAATTACCAATCGATGTTGCACTGTTAGAAAAGATATTCACAAAACTAGTAGAGCACCACGACGGATTGCGGCTCAACTATGATGAAAAGAGAAATGTGTTGTTTTACAATAACAATCATTTGAAGAAATATTTCGTCATTGATCGACATAGTGTGAGCAGCGAAGAGGCTTTACGTTCCGTGTGTGAGAAGATAAAGGGCAGCTTTGATATAGCTACCGATCTATTGCTAAAAGTTGCTGTCATAAATCTCGCAGGCGCTGAAATGCTATTCATGACGGCCCATCATTTGATTATCGATGGAATTTCCTGGCGGGTTCTTCTTGAGGACATTTATACCACATATCAAGCACTTGAAGAGAGGCGGGAAGTCGCACTCAGAAAAAAAACCTCTTCATTGATATCCTGGCGTGAGGGGCTTGTTGCATACTCGAAGTCCGATCATCTAAAGGAACAAGTAGCATTTTGGAACGATATGGCGTATACGGATTTTTCGCTTCCTGAAGAGCTTCGTGCTGATGAATGGATATCCGGAAGCCTTGCCCGGGTAGCGGGAAAGCTTAGCAAAGATTCTACCGCATACCTGGTTAAGGATGCACACAAGACCTATAAAACCGATATGCCTGTTCTGCTAAACGCTGCACTGGTTTTGTCGTTGCAACAGTGGACGGGATTGGGAGAATTTGTAATTGAACAGGAGAGTCACGGTCGACATTTAGAGCGAATTGACGCTTCGCGGACGATAGGGTGGTTTACAGTCATGTATCCAGTAAAATTTAATATAACGAATGACTTGATCGACAACGCGATACGGGAAGTTAAAGAGAGATTACGGTTGATTCCAGACAACGGGATGGGATACGGCATTTACAGATATTTAAATGACGAACTGTCTGGGGAAAACCTAGTCACAGAAATAAGATTTAATTATTTAGGCCAGTTTGGCATAGAGATCGACAACCCACTTTTTTCTTATAGCAATAAATTTTCAGGGTCGGATGTTGGATCTGAAAATCAAATTACGGCTAAACTGATGCTGAACCTGATGATAGTTAAGGGAGAGCTAAATGTGGAAATCCAATATTGTTCAGCAGCCTATCAAAAGGAAACTATGGAACGATTAAGGGATAGTTATTTCCTGAAACTTGAGGAGATTTTGGGCCATCTGAGAAATCAAAACGAGATCTTTTTTACACCATCGGATTTTGACGCGGTCGACTTAACGGACGAGGAATTGAAGGAACTATTTCAATAAATAACTGAGGCCATGCAACCATCCCTCAAAAGCAATGTCTTTTGGGTGATTGTGAAGGGAAACGTTTGAATAAACAGTCTCGAATAATTACGTTAACTTCCGTCTTTGTTTAGGTTAAGAGAATCCAAAACCACAAATTTATGTATACCGATGGGTTGTTTAAACACAGTTTTCTTGTCTTCTATAGGGATTTCAAGCGCTTTAAGGGCACATTTATAATAAACCTGATCGGATTATCCACGGGTTTAAGCTGTGTGGTATTGATTTATTTGTGGGTTTCTGATGAGATGAAATTCGATAAATTTCATTTGAACGATGAACGTCTGTTTCAAGTACTTGAGAGCAGTCAATATAGTGGTGGCGTCGTAGTTGGTGAAAATACCGCGGGACTTTTAGCACAGGAATTAGCGCAACAATTTCCTGAAATTGAATATGCCTCTCCCGGGATTATGCAATATCCCTTGCTCATGACGAAAGATGGCGACCATATTAAAGTAGATGGGGGATTTGTAGGAAAGGACTTTTTCAACATGTTCTCCTACAAGTTGATTCAAGGAAGAAAGAATAAGGTCCTGACAGAAAAGAATTCGGCAGTCATATCTGAAAAACTAGCTAGACAGGTTTTCGGTACAACAGAAGGAATAATAGGGCAATCCATCAGCATAAAAATTGAAGCGGAGGAAAAGAGCTTCTACGTAACGGGGGTGTTTCTCGAGCCACAGGTAAATTCGACATTTCGCTTTGACATGATTTTATCATTTGAGGAATTCAAGGACGACTATCCGGAAGTTCTGGATTGGAATAATGCCCGTCCCCATACTTTTTTAGTTCTCAAAGAAGGCACGAATTCTGAACAATTCGGTAAAAAGATCGCTGGATTCATGAAATCCAAAGTAAATCGCGATGGTCGCAACCTTATTATCAGAAAATATTCCGACGGTTATTTATATGGCAAGTATGAAAATGGAAAACAAGCGGGCGGAAGGATTGAATATGTTAGAATGTTTTCTACCATCGCAGGTTTCATCCTAATAATTGCGTGCATTAATTTTATCAATATTTCTACAGCAAAGGCGTCCCGAAGGACAACTGAAGTTGGAGTGAAGAAGGCTTTAGGAGTTCAGCGTAAAAACCTGGTATATCAATATTTAGGAGAATCGTTTCTGTCGACCTACCTGGCGTTAATCATTTCGCTTCTCCTGGTTCAACTTTTGCTTCCAAAATTCAACATGATAACAGGGAAAGATCTGACCTTGAATTTTAGCTTGAGTTTTGCCGTTTGGGTTTTGATCGTAACATTTATTACTGGACTGGTAGCGGGTGGTTATCCCGCACTATATATCTCGGGATTTAATCCGGTGATGATATTGAAAGGAAGGTTTAAATCTTCCATCGGTGAACTTTGGGTCCGTAAGGGTTTAGTTATCTTTCAATTTACGCTAACGGTCATCTTAATTACAGGCGTTATCATTGTATCCAAGCAAATTGAATTTATTCAAAAGAAGAATTTAGGTTATGATAAAGAGAATATTCTTTATTTTGAAAGGGAAGCTAAGATTGAGAACAATTTAGAAACCTTTCTTTCAGAAGTGAAGAACATACCGGGAGTTGCAAGTGCGTCGTACGTCGGGGCAAACATAGTCGGCAATGGCACCCAATCAGGAACATTAGGTGATTGGCCGGGAAAGGAGCCTGGCAAAGAATTTTCCTTCAAAATAGTACCCGTCCACTATGATATGTTAGAGCTGTTAGGCATTAAAATAAAGGAGGGGAGATCCTTTTCACGCAATTTTAACGATACTTACAAATTAATATTCAATGAAGCGGCCATTGCAACGATGGGACTAAAGAATCCTGTTGGACAGCGCATCTCCGGTATGGAGATAGTTGGCGTAGCTGAAAATTTCAATTTTGAATCGCTTCACGAAAAGGTAAAACCTCTATTTTTTATACTGGCTTCAGAAGATGCTTACAACGTTGCCATAAGGATACAGGCTGGTCAAGACAGAGAGACTATAGAGAGGCTACAGGACTTTTACCAGGACTTTAATCCCGGTTACCCTTTGGAATACAAATTTCTTGATGATGACTTTCAAGCAAAGTACATTTCAGAGCAGAGAATTTCCTCTTTATCCAGGTATTTTGCCGGACTCGCTATCCTCATCTCCTGTTTGGGGTTGTTCGGTTTAGCTGCCTTTACTGCCGAAAGACGACTTAAGGAAATTGCAATTCGAAAGGTTTGCGGATCAAGCAATGCGAATCTACTTTATATCTTGTCAAGTGATTTTATGAAAGTTGTTATGGCGTCTATTATTATTGGATCGATAATAAGTTTCTTATCCGCAAAATATTGGCTCAATAATTTTGCATATAGAATTGAGCTCAGTGTCGAGTACTTTTTATATGCAGGCCTGGTCACATTGGCTATTGCTTGGCTAACCGTAGGGGTTCAGATAGTCAGAGCGGTAAAAATCAATCTTACCAAAGTCCTAAGAACGAATGACTGACGCATATCGATTTTTTTTCTTTAAAGAGACTTGACCTTCAAATTTCCAATATCCTTGTGAGGCATAACGTTCATTTGGCAGATCTTGCGACGTCCGGATCTGCTGAATGAGTGTTTTGTATTCCTCTTTCGTATTCCTATAATGTTATAACCGGAGCTATCTCTTGCTTGTTAACTTACGACCTTTTTAATAAATCGTTGCCTATTGATGTAGTACCAACACATCAAAAATCGTTAATTGTTGAACACTGTCCTGGGTTCATCGTATTAGTTTTTCAAATATTCTCCTGTGAAAACCGAAAAAGCTAATGTTCAAGACATTGTTGAACTGAATATGATTCAACAGGGTATGTTATCCGTGGCGGACATGGTTAAGGAATTTGTACGACCTTTCGATCTATCTACGTCCTCACTCTTCCGGGTAGCTATAATGTCGCTGGGACGAAAGAAAAAGTCTTCTGTTCGTTGACGTTCATCATATCGTCTGCGATGGGATCTCATTCAACCTTTTTATAAACTTATATTCTTCAAACCTATGTGCGGTATTAGCGGTTTCATAAAATATAATAGCGGTGTTTCGGGATTTGATAAAATAGTTGTCGAAAGGATGAATAAAAAATTATTGCATAGGGGTCCAGATGCCCAGTCGACGTTGCTTTTCGACAACGTCGCGTTTGGATTTACCAGATTAAGTATTATCGGGTTAGACAATGGCATGCAGCCAATTTGCAATGAGGATGATTCAATAGTTCTAATTTGCAATGGAGAGATTTTCAATTACATTGAACTGAGAGAACAGTTGAAAATCAGGGGACACTCATTTAGGACTAATTCTGATGTGGAAGTCATTGTTCATTTGTATGAAGAGATGGGCATTCAGTTTTTGTCTAAACTGAATGGGCAATTTGCTTTTGCGCTTTACGACAAAAAGAAACAGGTCTTATTCTGTGTCCGTGACCAAATGGGGATTATTCCGTTCTTTTACAGTTATACAAATGAATCATTCATTTTTGCATCAGAAATCAAGGCGATTCTCGAACACCCATCGGTGAAACGTGAAGTAGATTTGGTTGGATTGGACCAAGTCTTCACATTTCCCGGATTGATCAGCCCGAGAACAATGTTTAAAAATATACATAGCCTGGAGAATGGACACTATGTTCGGATTGACAGTGAAGGCAAGCTGGACAAAGTTGAGTATTGGGACCTGGTGTATCCCGAAGTGGGGAATGATCTGACCCCAGAAACTGAGGAATTTTATGTCAACAGGTTAGAGGAGTTATTCGACGCGTCGGTCAAACTCCGCTTGCGCACAGAGGTGCCATATGGTTTCTATCTAAGTGGAGGATTGGATTCTTCGATGATAGCGATGAAGATACATCAGAGGATTCCAACAGAGACGAAAGAGGCATTTTCAATTGATTTTATTGACTCGCAACTTTCAGAATCGTTCTATCAGAAACTAATGGCCAGGGAAAGCAATTCCAAGTTGAATCAAAAAATATTTTTCTATAAGGATATCAGCGAGCGATTGCGAAATTCAATATACCATAGTGAGTGTCCTATTAAAGAAACTTATAATACAGCCTCGTTATCCCTGTCCGAAGCGGTACGATCCGCTGGAATAAAAGTCATACTATCAGGGGAAGGTTCTGATGAACTGTTTGCCGGATATATTGGGTATCGGTTTGATAAGATGAGAGGAATGAGTCATTTTCAAACCGACGTGAGTCAGGCTGAAAAGGATCTACGAGCCAGGATATGGGGTGATCCGGACTTTTTTTATGAAGCAAACTACCTGGATTTTAACACCGTTAAACGCAACTTATATTCCGAAACAATAAACGCTTCATTCGAGGAGGTTAATTGTTTGAACTCATTTGTTATTAATCGAAATCGGCTTACGAACAGAAGTACCCTTAATAAAAGAGCATATCTCGATTACAAGCTAAGACTTGTGGATCATTTAGTGTCTGATCATGGTGATAGAATGGGCATGGCCAATTCTGTTGAAGTGCGCTATCCGTTTCTAGACAAGAACCTGGTTGAATTCTCTACAACGATACCATGCGAATTAAAACTAAAGGACTTTGAAGAAAAATATATTCTCAAGCAGATGGCGAAAGGCTTTTTGCCGATGGAAATTATCGAAAGGGAAAAATTCGGGTTTGTTGCGCCGGGAAGCCCGTATTTGCTACAGAATAATGTAGAGTATATAAACGACATTCTGTCCTATGACCAGATAAAGGGGCAAAACTACTTTAATCCGGATGCCATTGAGAAATTGAAGACGCTCTATCAGCAGGAAGGATTTACTATCAATGCCCCGTTTGAAAGTGACTTGTTAATTACAGTCATTACGTTTGGAATTTTATTGGAGAAGTTTTTTTGAGGGTGAGTTTTCGATGGACCCGCTTCAAATCTAAAGGTCAAATTGGACTTTCGAGATCTTGGTCAATCAAGAGTGGGCGATGACTTTTGTGTATTCGATATTCATGATATAAACCAGTAAAGAGATGACTTTTCAGGAGGAATTAATCAAAAGTGCCAGACTCAATCGCACGAGAACAGCGATTCAAAGTAACGATCAAGCAATGTCGTATGCTGAGTTGTTCGGACTGGCGGACAAGATCACTAAGTTCTTATTAAATCACGGGGTGACAGGAGAAGCCATTGTAGGAGTGGTGTTGCCGGATAGAGTGCGCTTGATCAGCTCCTTTATTGGAATAATGAACGCCCGCTGCGTTGTTGTTCCAATAGATGGATCCTTACCGACCACCAGGTTGACGTCCATGTTCAAGGATTTGGACCTTCAATTCATTATTTCCAGCCGGCAGGCGTTGAGGTCGGATGTTTTGGAGATCAATCCAAATGCCAAGGTATACTTCATTGAGGACATTCTGGCTACTGAAAGTAGTGATGCGGTTGAAGCAACTGTGTATCCTGAGTATAATGAAGAAGATAGCCTTTACATTTATTTTACATCAGGCTCGACTGGAAAGCCAAAAGGTATAATTGGAAAGAACAGCAGCCTCCGCCAGTTTATCGAATGGGAAATTACTGCGTTTAGTATAACACATGAATATAGGATTAGCCAGTTTATCAGCCCATATTTTGACGCTTTCCTTCGGGATATTTTTGTGCCACTGATGGCAGGGGCAACAATCTGCGTGCCTCCGACGGAAATTGATTTCTTCTCCTATGAAAAATTGGTCCCTTGGATCAACCAATCGCGGATAACGCTAATTCATTGTGTGCCGAGCTTATTTCGAATCATCAACAATAGTTCATTAACAAAAGACTACTTTGGCTCTCTTAAATATATACTACTCTCAGGTGAGAAACTGATTCCCGCCGAACTGACGAATTGGTATTCAACATTTAATGATCGAATACAGCTGGTCAATCTGTATGGTACCACGGAAACCACAATGATCAGATTCTGTTATAAAATAATGCCTGGGGATGCCAAGAAACTAAAGATCCCTATTGGCAAACCTATATCCGATACACAATATCTGATAGTTGATCCTAATTTCCATCCATGCAGTACCCTTGTAACCGGGGGCCTTCTTATATCATCACACTATCTCACAAAAGGGTATTTAAATGATATTAAATTAACAAATGAGAAGTTTTTAAAACTGAATTCGGGTCAGCCGAATGAGATAACAGCTTTCAAGACTGGTGATAAGGCCAGGACTTTACCCAACGGAGAGATTGAGCTAATGGGAAGAGCGGACAAGCAAATCAAGTTGAATGGCATTAGGATTGAATTGGAAGAAATTGAGTCTGCTCTTTGCCAGTCTGAGTTGGTACAGAACGCCATCGTGATCCACACAACGGGTGACAATGGAAGGGACGAGATTAAGGCGTATACTATCCGTAAACCCCATGTGGCGAATGACGTAGATTTTAAAAAGGAGGTTGAGGAGTATTTGAGAAGCCAACTACCCGAGTATATGATTCCGGCCCACATAATGGAATTGGATCGCTTTCCGTTATTAAGCAATGGAAAGATAGATCTGAAGCAGTTGTCAACCAATACTTCGTCGCCCGCGCCCTATTCTCCACCCAGTAATGAGATAGAAAGCAGACTTGTTGGTATTTGGAGCGAATTACTAGGTAAGGAATTGATATCCACTGAAGAAAGCTTTAACAGGTTAGGAGGTGATTCGCTCAAAATAATGAAATTGATCGGCAAGATCCAGAGAGAGTTCAACGTTAAATTGTCTTTAAGCGATATCTTCAAGAATTTGACGATCAGGAAGCAGGCAGAACTCTTAAGGCGTAATCCGGAAGAAAATGCTTTATCCATTGCAAAGACACCGGTTAAGGAGTTTTACAATTTATCGTCTGCTCAGTGTGAAATCTTTGCAAACACAACAAAGACCAATCAGAGCCGGGACAATTTAACGATGACGTGGCGGATTGATGATCGATTGGATGACAACAAGATCAGGAAATCTCTGGAGCTTCTGATCGATCGTCACGAGATCTTGAGAACAGAATTTGGGATTGAGAATGGCAAGTCCTGTCAGATTGTTCGCGATGCGCCCGGTTTTGTCTTAACCAATATTACCCTAGGGGAGAATGATGTGACGCAAGCCATTGCGGAATTCAACAGACCTTTTGATCTCGGAACAGCTCCTCTGCTCAGGGTTGGGACAATAACGATAACCGAGCGTCAGCATTTGTTGATCATAAATTTGCATCGGATTATTTGTGATGTTGGTTCACAATTGACTTTGTTTAATGATTTCGTTCGAATTTACAATGGTGAAACCCTTGCTCCGTTGGCGCTACAGTATAAGGATTATGCCGAATGGGAGCGCGAATTCAAGACTACGAATGAATACTTATCATTAAGGGGCTTTTGGTTGATGAATTTTGAGGATGAATTGCCCAGCCTTAACCTCCCAAAGAAAAATTTTGCACTACAAAGCGAACACGGCGAAGTGGAAAGTATTTCATTTGGTATAAATAAAAAGTCAGTAAGTCCGTTTGTTACCTTTTTAAAGACCGAATGTGTTTCTGTTTCTTCCGCTTTATTTTCGCTTTTTCATATCTTCTTGGGCCGGCATACCGGACAGGACAACATGGTGATTGGTGTAACGCGGAATGTCAAGACTCAGGCCCAATTAGACGGTGTTGTCGGAAGGTTTATAAAAGTCCTTCCAATCAGATATCAGCTTGATGGCAATAAGACCTTTGAGGAGTTTGCAAAGGAAGCTGAAGGCTATCTGCGTTTGGCTGTTAGCAAGCAAAATTATGACAGTATTGATCTGCGATCACATTTGAGCAGCAAATGTCTGTCATCTTCCGGAGAATTATTTGAGGCGATGTTTGTATTTCACGACGGTCGGAATGGCGTAGTAAAGAATGATCGCGTCAGTATGTTGAAATTTCAGTCGTGGGAAATGACGCCAAAAGTGCCAATTGCATTAGTTGCCTATGAAGATGATGATTCATATAAATTTGAATTTGCAGGCTCATCACTATATTTCTCTGCAACGGATATTGAACTTATGTCGGAGCAATTTAAAAAACTCTGCGAAAGAATCTCCGGCGATTTGAAATCAAGGATCGCCGATCATATAGCTCACGAATCCCAGCAACTTATTGCTGAAGAAAAATTCAAATTTAATTTTGATCAATTTCCGGTTCCTTTGTAATCAGCGCTTTTTTAACTCCTTAAATTAATTTTCCGTAGATACGGTGAACTTGTGAATTCCAATGCCAAGTATTTTTAAAATTCAGCCTTGAATCATGGATTGGGAAGAACTTTCTCTTTAATCCAATAATTTTTTTTGATTAATTTGATTTCGATTACTAGAGCAAAAAGAAGTATTAGTTTTTCTTTTTGGTAAAACAAAAAAAGAATTTATGGCTAACTCAATAAATATTCATGATCGGTTGCTAGAAAATATTGAAGCCATAACAGGTGAGTATATTTCTGCATCAACGCCTGAAGCAAAAGTTAAACTGATAATGTGTGCAGCTAAAACTGCCTGGCTGGTATGGATGAACAGGTTCAGGCAAATGTGGTTAATCTTTTGCATTATTTTTTAAGTGATGGGCAGGTAGGCTTAGATCAACTCGTTGATTGGCTAAAAAAAGTTATCGATAACCCGGTTGATATCATAGTCGCAGTAAGAGAGGCATCTGACGACTTCGATTCAACTTTTGATACTTATACCAGTGAAGTTATATACCCCTATGAAATGCACGATGATATTTCCCTGGACAGGTACCAAAACTCGGTACGCTATGTGCCAAGTCCAGTCGCAGGTGTTAAAAACTTACTTGACTATTTGCAAAAGGACTTCAATCTGAAAGAGTTTGTATTCATTGATATCGGCTCCGGCTTGGGAAGGAATGTGTTACTCGCATCTCATTACGACTTTAAGAAAATTGTCGGCGTCGAGATCTCGCCCGACTTAAATAAAATAGCACAGAGTAATATCAAGAAGTATCGTTCTCCCAAAATGAAATGCGAAGAAATAGATCTGGAGTGTGTAAATGCCCTCCACGTCTCGTTCCCTCAGGATAATATGATTCTCTACTTTTATGAGCCCTTTAGTAACGATATTGCCGATCAATTTTTCGAAAGACTACAAAAATTTATTGCCGATAATAAGGTGAATGTTATTTGTGTTTTCTTACCAATTGTATACCCTGCTGTTACGCGAATGCCGATGTTTCGTCTTATACATAAGATTACGCCTGACATCCTGGGCAATAAGGATGGATACTTTACTTATTATATTTTTTCCAATCACTAGGAGCCAGATTTTCCGTAGTGATCAGGTTCTATGTTGACTCTCGACACCAACGGTATTATTATTCTTCTCTAAATTCATCTGACTAAGAAAATCCGGCGAAGAGATAAAGTCAGTTTTGGCTTCTCCCAGCTTCCTTAATATATGTTTCTTTGGCATGTTGTCATGCTCTTTGCCAATCATTGTGAAACCACATTGCATCGACTGCATCAGTTTAATTAAGTTGATTGAGCGTTGTGGGCCGCTTTCGTTGGAGACATATAAGGAGGGAAATCAGAGGCGCGAAAAGATTGCATTTCATATCATCTTTTCTAAATTAGCATCTGTAATAGGACATGGACAAGAAAATAGAAATTTAGCAGTCAGCAAAAAAACCTAATTATCTTCCATTGTCACTTTCGCTAATACAGGTAATGTCCTAAACTAAATAGGAGTCGTAAGAGATTGAAACATACTGGATACTGATCGAGCCCCGAAGTTGAATGGGACTTGAATTAGCGAAGCTCTATCCTGCCTGAATTTTTAAAATATTTTCCTGTGAAAACCGAAAAAGCTAATGTTCAAGACATTGTTGAACTGAATATGATTCAACAGGGTATGTTATTTCACTACCTCAGGGAACCGGATGATTGCTTGTATAATGCTCAATTGGCGCTGGACATAAAAGGAGATTTGAGTGTGGAGATATTAACGAAGGCGATAGGCTTACTGCAACAAAATCACGAGGCTCTTAGGTCTGTTTTCAAATGGAAGAAGATAAAGACACCACTTCAAATAATTTTGAAAAAATGCCCAGGTAATATCACAATTAAGGACTTTTCTATAAATGATGTTAATAATATCTCTTTCCTTGAACAAGAATATTTAAAGAAGGATCAGAGAGATAAGTTTGATTTAAATAATGTTCCACTACGATTTAGTCTCATTAAAATCTCTGACAAGTCCTTTGTTTTCATTATAACTCATCATCATATTTTGTATGATGGATGGAGTACCGGAATATTAGTAAAGGACCTCTTTTATTACTATGATGAATTGGCAAATAGTCGTGATGTTGATGTTAATTCAAAACTAATCTATAAACAGTTTCAGCAAACTTTAAATAAAAAGACTAATTCGATAGAGGCTTATCACTTTTGGAAATCTTATCTTAATGGGTATGAAATTACTCCTGTTTTTACAAAAAGACACGATAAGTCTTACAACTCACAACAGATTGAAAAGATAGAATTCACAATTTCTTCTGACCAATTAAATATGTTCTCGCGGGAACATAAAGTAACTAAAGCATCTATTATATATGCTGCTTATGGAATTTTACTTCAGAAACATACTAACTGTATGGATATTGTTTTTGGAATAACTGTTTCAAGCAGAGATAGTTCTGTAAAAGGAAATGAAGACATAATTGGTAATTTTATTAATACCATACCTTTAAGAATGAACGAAATTGCGGATAAGGTATTATTAGAAGTTGTATATGAAGTAAATGATTATTTAATTCAAAGTAATCAATATAATAACACGTCCTATTTTGAGGTTAAGCGAATTCTTGATTTAAAAGCTGATCAGGAGTTATTTGATTCGATTGTTGTCATTGAAAATTATCCATTGGATAAACAATCAATAAATAGTAATCTGAATTTAGATATAAATCTAAAATCTGTCTATGAAAACACAAATGTTCCTATTATAATTTCTGTTTATTTTGAGGAGGATTTAAAAATACAAATAAAATATAAAACTGATATTGTTAGTGAACATGATATAAGATATTTCGGAAATCGATTCATTAAACTGATCGATAATATAATTACGAACGTTAACATAGATGTAAAAAACATTTGTCTCCTATCAGAAGAAGAGAAGAATCTCTTATTGCACGATTTTAATAATACAAAATTTAACTTCTCACAGGGCAAGTCAATAATAGAGTTGTTTGAGGATAGAGTTAAAACCGATCCTTCCGCAATTGCTATAAAACACGTAAATACATACTTATCGTATTATGACTTGAATGGAAAGTCTAATGCTCTAGCAAGGGAAATTGAAAAACATATAGATCCGCTGAATAAATATATTCCTATTTTAATGAATAAATGTATAGAACTCCCGGTGGCTGTTCTATCTATTTTAAAACTGGGATTAGCCTTTGTGCCTTTGGATATCAATTGGCCAATTAGTCGTATAAAGGAAGTTCTAATAGAATTGGATACAAATATTGTATTGGTAAATGATTATGCTTGTAATTTACTCGTAGGAGATGAGAGTTTGAAAAACCAATCTATAGTAATCCGTAACAACGAATTAAATATTATCGCAGAAAATTTCCCTTACAAGAGAAGCTTAGAATCATCTACTTATGTAATTTATTCATCAGGAACAGAAGGAAAGCCGAAGGGAGCCATTAATCATGATGCAGGTATATTAAATAGATTTCTGTACATGAATAAAAGATATGGCGTTAGGCGGGATGATATAGTACTAATGACAAGCAATAGTGCTTTCGATTCTTCTGTATGGCAGATTTTGTGGCCATTGATAAATGGTATTCCGACTGTTATTCCGTTTCAGGAAAAGAGTCTCGATTTGTTTCATATTATTGAATTAATAGAGAAGGAAAGGATAACAATTACGCATTTTGTCCCTTCAGTTTTTAATTTGTTGGTCAGTCTTATTGAAAGTAATCAAGACTTAATTAAGAATAGATTTTTAAGCTTAAGACAGTTATTGATTGGTGGGGAAGCCATGAGTGCCGAGCACGTATATAGGTTTAAAGGTATGTTTCCAAATGTGAGTATTACCAATTCATATGGACCTTGTGAGGCTTCGATCTCGACTGTGTCTTATGAAGTTCCAACAGAACCTATTAAGTCAATCCCTATCGGCAGACCCATAGACAATGTACTTTGTTTTGTATTGGATAGAAACAGACGACTTGTTCCTTTCGGAACGATTGGAGAATTGTATTTGGGAGGCATCTGTGTAGGTGGTGGTTATATTAAGGCTCCGGAGCGGACGAAAAGGTGTTTTGTAAAGCTGAATATTGAAGAATTTAAGAATGAAACCGTTTACAAAACGGGTGATTTAGTAAAATACCTTCCTGATGGGAATCTTCATTATATAGGTAGGATAGATAATCAAGTAAAAGTAAGAGGAGTTCGAGTGGAGTTAGGCGAAATAGAAACTAAACTGATCAAGTACGAAGGGATAAGGGAGGTGATTGTGATTTCGGATCAACTTAAAGGGGAGACATATCTTGTCGCCTACTATATTTCGGATCAAGCAATCGGTGTGTCTCACTTGACGAATTTTTTAAGACAAGAGCTTCCAGGCTATATGATACCGTCTTATTTTGTGCATTTGGAAAAGATACCGTTGACTTCCAACGGAAAGATCGATAAGAGTTCCCTGCCCGCTCCTCAAGTAACGAAAGAAGATAATTTTGTAGCGCCAGGCAATGAAATAGAGGCTAAGCTCCAGGAGATATGGTCAGAAATATTAAAGATCGATAAACTGTCAATAAGCGTGGATAGGAGTTTTTTTGAACTAGGCGGGCATTCACTAACAGCCACTGTTCTTGCAAATCGGATACTTAAGGATCTGGGTGTAGAGGTGCCGTTACAAGAAATATTCAGGCTTCAGGATATTATCAAGTTAAGTGGGTTTATTCAGGATACAGTACACTCCGAATTCACGGCAATACAAAAGGCTCCACCAAAAGAGTATTACCAGCTTTCTTCAGCTCAAAAGCGCCTGCACTTTCTATACGAGTTTGACAAAGCCGCCTTGGCATATAATATGTCCAAGTGTTTTAAGCTACATGGAAATTTGGATAGACAGCGCCTGACACATGCATTCAAAAGGTTGATAGAACGCCACGATAGCCTTCGTACCTCGATTGAGATAGTTGGTGAAGAATTGTTTCAAAAGGTATCACCGGGGGTTGATTTCGATATAGAATACTATGAGGCAATTGAAGAAGATCGAATAGATTCGACAATAAGTGAATTCATTCGGCCTTTTAAATTAGATCAGGCTCCTTTGATTCGGGTGGGTTTGATTGGGATCTCCCTTGACGAGCATATTTTGATGGTAGATATGCACCACATTATTTCGGATGGAGTATCGGAGAGTATTCTCATAAAGGATTTTATAGCGTTGTATAACAATGAAGCCCTACCAGATCTGAATCTTCAATATAGGGACTATGCCGAGTGGCAACAGGATGAACATGACCAACGTAGATTGAATAAGCAGAAGGAATTCTGGCTACGTGAATTTTCCGATGAAATACCCAGGCTTGACTTGCCGGTAGATTTTTCACGTCCGCTCACAAAGAGTTACAAGGGCAACGTTTTTGATTTTGTGATCGGAACTGAGGAGACCCGTAAACTCAAGTCGGTGGCTGAGGAAGAAGGAGCAACAATGTTTATGGTAATCATGGCGCTCTATAGTGTTCTGTTGAGTAAGCTTTGTAATCAGGAGGATGTCGTCATCGGTACGGCAGTAGCAGGTAGACGCCATGCCGATCTGAAAGGCATAGTAGGCATGTTCGTCAATACTCTTCCGATCCGAAACCATCCCAAGGCTAAGTTGAGCTTTCGGGAATTTTTATCGGAAGTAAAGAAAAAGACATTATTGTGTTTTGAAAACCAATCCTATCAATACGAAGAACTCATGGGTGGGCTGCAACTGGAAAGGACGACGAACCACAATCCTTTGTTTGACGTAATGTTAGCTTATCAGAACTTTGATGAAACAGATCTCAAGATCTCAGACTTGATTCTTAAACCTTATCGACATAACCATTCAATATCCAAGTTTGATATTACTCTATTTGCATCTGATTCGTCCGAAGAAATTCGTTTCAGTATGGAGTATTCAACAGATTTATTTAGGGCGGATACAATAAAGAGATTTATAACGTATTTTAAACAAGTAGCATCATCAATAGCTATTGATCCGGGTAAAAAGCTATCAGAAATAGAGATTTTGACTGAATACGAGAAGCATCTGATATTGAATGAGTTTAATCGCACCATCGTAGATTATCCAAGAGATAGGACGATCGTTGAGATATTTGAAGAACAAGTTAAGGATGCACCGGATGCAATAGCAGTAGTTGAAGGAAATCGTAAACTTAGTTATACGCAGCTGGATGAACGTTCCAACCAACTTGCCGCATTGCTTCAAAGCAAAAATGTGAGTAAGGATGAATGTGTCGGCATTTTGTCCGACAGGTCGATCCAATCAATTGTGGCAATTTTAGCTGTTCTCAAGGCTGGAGGTGCCTATTTACCTTTGGAACCGGGTTTTCCATCGGACAGGCTAGACGATATTGTTCAGGATGGGCGGGTTAGAGTTATCTTATACCAAGTTCCATTGACTGCACGATTAAAAGAAGATTTGATTTTTATTGATATTGACGAGGCGTCCGCCGATCGATCGTTGAAACGTTTAACACCGGTAAGCGGCCCAACCGATCTTGCCTACATAATGTATACATCGGGATCAACTGGCAAACCCAAAGGCGTTGCAGTGACCCATCGAAACGTCATACGATTGGTAAAACATCCTAACTATGCAACATTAGACAATGACACCCGGATCTTACAAACAGGATCATTGGCCTTTGATGCATCAACATTTGAAATTTGGGGAAGTTTACTAAATGGTGGTAGCCTTTTTCTTGTCGGAAAGGAAATGCTAATGGACACAAACGCGTTAGGCAAAGTATTGAACGAATATCGGATAAATACTGTGTGGCTAACTTCGGCCCTATTTAATTATCATGTTCAGGCGGATGCATCGCTGTTTATGACCCTGAACTATGTGATTGTAGGGGGTGATGTGGTCAGCCCACACCACATAAATCTGGTTAAGGCGAAAAGCCCGCAGGTAAGAATCATTAACGGTTATGGTCCTACCGAGAATACAACATTTTCACTTTGTCATGAGATTACCCCGCACGATATTGGAAGTATTCCAATCGGAAAGCCAGTAAGTAATTCTACAGCGTATATTTTAGATTCGAATAGAAAACTTCAATGTATTGGTGTCGTAGGTGAGTTATATGTTGGCGGGGATGGAGTAGCGAGGGGGTACTTGAATAACGACGCACTAACAAGAGAGAAATTCATCGATAATCCTTACAAGAAAGGGGACAAAATATATTGTACAGGAGACCTTGCAAAATGGACGGTCGACGGTGTCGTTGAAATCAAAGGTCGAAGGGATAATCAGGTAAAAATTCGAGGATTTAGAGTTGAATTAGAGGAAATAGAGAATCGGCTGGTCAGCTATGACAAGATAGAAGCGGCGGCCACAGTGGCGATGGAGCAGGATGGCGTGAAATGCCTGGTTGCTTACTATGTTTCCGAACAAGAAGTTGACGCAGATAGGATTATTGATTTTTTGTTAAGGAGTCTCCCGGAGTATATGGTGCCTTCCTATTTTATAAGAATGGAAACGCTGCCGTTGAACGCTAACGGCAAACTGAACAGAAGGGCATTGCCGGTTCCTGAGGTAAAAATGGGTAAACATTTTGTTGCTCCGGCTAACAAAACCGAGGGGCGGCTGGTGAGAATCTGGGCAGATGTGCTGAAGGTGGATGAACAGCTGATAAGTGTAAACAAAAGCTTTTTTGAGCTAGGCGGTCATTCGTTACGGGCTGCAGTACTTGTTAATAGAGTGTTTAAGGAGTTCAACGTAGCGATTCCATTAAAAGAAGTATTTGTATTGAAGACAGTTTCAAGAATGTCTGACTACGTGCAAAATCAAAGTTGGGTGAAGGGACGTGCGTCCGTCAATAACGCCTTTGATGAGTATATTATCAGTTGATATGATAATAGGACTCCGTTCGACCTGTTGTTGTGCAGTCCGTTACATCGCTTGGCTGCGCCCCTCATTGAAATCATAATACTTCATTACTTATAGTTGTATTTTATTCGATTTGCCTTTAATAAAGTAATAAGTGTGGCTGGTCAAGCCATTTCAACCATCCCTGTCCTACTTAAATATTTTCTTATGATTGAGCTGATTACAAAACTTAGAAAGTTAAAGATTGAATTATACCTTGATGGAGACAAACTCAAGATATCTGCGCCAGAGGGTGTCATAACGAATACAATCCTTGACGAGATAAAGAATTCAAAAGAGTATTTGATAAACTATGTCCGTTCCGTTTCCGCAACTACGGACTTTTCGCTTATTGAGAAGGCGCCCATGAAGGAGGGTTACAAGCTCTCTTCCGCACAGAAGCGCTTATGGTTTCTCCATAAGTTTGATAAATCGTCGTTGGCCTATAACATTACCAACAGTTTTAAGCTTGAGGGAGACGTCGACGTAACCAGATTGAGTAAAGCATTTGAAAGTCTGGTGCAAAGGCATGAGAGTCTACGGACATTTTTCGAGGAAATGAATGACGAACCTTTGCAAAAGGTGGCAGCACAGGTTGACTTTGATGTTGAATTCCATAAGTGTACTGAGCAAGATCAGTGTGAGTCTATAGTAAGGTCCTTTGTAAGACCTTTCGATTTAGGACAAGCCCCTTTGGTCAGAGTTGGGTTGGTGCAAACGGAAGTAAGCGGTTGTATTCTAACGGTAGATATACATCATATCGTATCTGACGGGATATCTTTGGGTGTCCTCATTAAGGACTTTATGAAATTGTATAACGGTGAGGTGTTGCCTGCGCAGAGGTTGCAATACACGGACTATGCTGAATGGCAACAAAGTAAGGATCAGCAGGACAAAATGCTTAAGCATAAAGCGTTCTGGTTAAATGAGTTTGCTGGCGAAATTGGTCACCTTGAGCTTCCTTTTGATCGTTCAAGGCCATCCATTCAAAGTTATAGGGGCGACACAATAGATTTTGTTATCGGCGCACGCGAAACATTAAAGCTCAAGTCCCTTGCGGAAGGTGAAGGAGCCACGATGTTCATTGTTCTACTCTCTATCTACAATATTCTTTTAGGCAAGCTTGGTAATAAGGAGGATATTATTGTTGGCACTCCAGTAGCGGGCCGGCAGCATGCAGACACGGAGCCGATGGTAGGTATGCTTGTGAATACGATCGGATTGAGGCATTATCCGAAGGGAAGTTTAACCTTCATGGAGTTCTTGGGGGACGTAAGGGAAAGGACGCTTTCATGTTTTGATCATCAAGCTTATCCCTATGAGGAACTAGTCTTCGATCTGGGACTTGAACGGGATATGAGTCGAAATGCACTGTTTAACGTATCGTTAGCCTATCAGAACTTCGAAGAGACTGTGCTTGAGATTTCAGGTCTGGTACTTAAACCTTACAACGCTGGTAATTCGATATCGAAATTTGACATTACGCTAACTGCCTTTGACAGGGATGATCAGCTCTTTGTGAACATTGAGTACTCAACAGATTTATTCGATAGGACGGCAATAGAGCGTTTCGCAGGATATTTCAAGACTGTTGTTGATGCGGTCATATCGGACCCGCGGAGGAAGATATCAGAGATAGAAGTACTTTCAGAAGAGGAGAGACATCGGTTATTGCATGACTTTAATGCTACATCGACTTCTTACGATAAGGAGGCTACGATCATTACGTTGTTCGCGAATCAGGCGATCAAGACTCCGGATAAGATCGCTGTTTTCTATGAAGGAAGAGGATTGAGCTATGCCGAGCTGGATAGACGTTCAAGTCAACTGGCAAATTCTCTTAAAAAGGAATTTACCGCCGGCGGGGATAAGATCATTGCTGTCATGTTAGAGCGTAGTGAGCTTATGTTGGTGGCCCTGTTGGGTGTGATGAAGTCAGGTGCGGCATATTTGCCCGTTGATCCAACTTATCCGAGAGAGCGGATCGCCTATATGCTGAAAGATAGCGAGGCTGCTGTATTGATAGTCTCCAAACCCATGGATCCGACTTTGCAGTATGGAGGAAGCGTTTTGAACTTAAGCTTGGAGACAAGTTATTCTGGCGTTCCTTCAAATTTCCATAAAACTGTCTCGTCTGATAATTTATGTTATATGATCTACACATCAGGATCAACCGGAAATCCTAAGGGAGTGATGATCTCACATCGCAACGTGGTTAATTTCTTTACAGGGTTAAATACAAATCTGACGCTTCATGAAGATGATCGTATTCTGGCCGTAACAAGTACTTCCTTCGATATATCGGTTCTTGAATTGTTTTGGACGTTGTGTCAGGGCGTTGAGGTAGTGATCCATCCATCGGATGTAGCGCTGGATAATTTGGATAGATATGTATCAAATGAGGACCGTAGCCTGGATTTTAGTTTGTTTTTCTTTTCCAGTTATGCCAGTGATGAGAAGAATAAGTATGATTTACTGCTGAATTCAGTCAAGTATGCTGACGGTGCAGGTTTTAAGGCCGTTTGGACACCTGAGCGGCATTTTCATGAATTCGGTGGCCTGTTCCCGAATCCATCCGTCATCAGTTCGGCACTGGCGATGGTCACCGACAAGATCGAGTTAAGAAGCGGTAGTGTAGTATCTCCGTTGCACGATGAAATAAGAATAGCTGAAGAATGGTCCGTTGTTGATAACCTCTCGAACGGTCGGGTTGGCTTGTCTTTCGCCTCCGGCTGGAATGCGAATGATTTCGTTCTCTCTAATGGAACATATCAGAACAGACATGAAACCATGTACGCCCAAATAGAGAACGTTAAGAAGTTGTGGAAAGGCGAATCTGTAACGCGAAAAAGTGGTAATAGCCAGGACATTGAAGTTCGTATTTACCCGAAACCTATCCAGGATGAGCTTCCAGTATGGATCACCGCTGCAGGCAGTGAAGCGACGTTTATAACAGCAGGCTCTATAGGCGCATACTTACTGACTCATTTGTTAGGCCAAGA
>CAZAHL010000008.1:0-51993 GCA_964484845.1 uncultured Chryseolinea sp.
ACACAAACAAAGACCTGCACTCGAGTTAAACCAGTCTCTTTCAAATACCGACTTCCCGGCCCGGCTGAAACACGCTGAAATTATTGAGCATATTAGAAACCTGAATTCTTCCTCGTCATAATAGATCCGTGCAAACAATTTACTGGATACGCAAGGGGTAAAAAGCACTCTCCGACATTGGCACTACGGAAAGCACATTAGAGCAAGTTTCCGTGTAGAAAAATCCTACGGCAAATAAAAAGTAGCTATCAAAAAAAAATGGAGTTTACTGTCTTTTGACCACATGCGTTTTTAAGTGAAGACGCGTCCTGTCGGACTTTCTTGAAGAAAAAATGAAGGAAAAAGCGGACGCTTTATGGCGACACCCGCTTGGACGTCGTTTTTTAGATTATTGGGTTTTTGCATAAAAACAATCGATTTATAAATAAATGTAAGATTTACATTTATTTTATTGTGTATCAGAAAAAATTTAGTAACATTTGTTAAGTGTGTTTTAGACAGTTAATTACCCACCACTAAAAAACCCCATAAAATATGATTAGAGAATTACTGTTTTTTAAGCTACGAGAGATTCAATTTTTGCCTGGCCGCACGGCGGCATGTGGCATCTTGTTCTCTTTATTTCTTGCTACGCAACTCAGTGCTCAATCCAACATCAAAGGTAAGGTCACATCGTCAGATGACGGTTCCACTTTGCCGGGCGTCAATGTTGTGATTAAAGGAACAACAACAGGAACAACGACCGGGGCAGACGGCACCTATAGCATCGCGGCAAGCAGCGATGATGTGTTGGTCTTTTCTTTTGTTGGCTATGCCAGCACAGAAACTAACGTGGGCCAGCAAACTTCGATTGATGTGGTACTCAAGACTGACGTCACGTCCCTTTCTGAAGTGGTTGTAGTTGGTTACGGTTCAGTAAAGAAAACTGATTTAACCGGTTCCGTAAGTTTGGTTGACGCAAAAGAATTAACGAAACTCAATACCAATAACGTCACCCAAATGTTGCAAGGAAGGGTTGCCGGTGTGGCTATTGTTAGTGATGGCCAACCAGGGGCCTCACCGAAAGTTACTATTCGTGGAGTTTCCACGTTTGGTACTGGTGGAACGGATTCTGAGCCCTTATATGTGGTTGATGGATTGCCGCTTGGTGGTACCGTTGGCACTGCACCTTCCAATGATCGTGCACAACCTAACCTAAGATTTAATCCGATTCGAGATATTAACCCAAACGATATAGAAAGTATTCAGGTACTTAAAGACGCCTCTGCGGGTGCAATTTATGGTGTCAGAGCTGCTAATGGAGTGGTTATTATTACGACGAAAAAAGGCAGACTCAACCAGCCTTTAAAGGTGGATTTAAATGCTTATTACGGAGTACAGAAAATTGGCAATACAATACCCGTTACAAATAGAGTGCAATATCAGGAAATCAACCGGGAAACGTTTACGAATGGCGGAGTACCTGGTAGTATTCCAAACGGCAACAATCCTAATTCTCCTCTTTTTATTGATGATATTGATACTGACTGGCAGGAGGAAGGGTTAAAGAATGGTTATTTACAAAACCTAAATATTGGTTTTACTGGAGGCGGGGCCAATACAACCTATTTTGCTTCCCTCGATTATTTTAAGAATGGTGGTACCATGGTGGGGAATGGTCCAGATTATGAGCGCTACTCCGTTAAGCTCAATACCGATTCTAAAAAAGGGATATTCCGCTTTGGCCAAAATATGTACATCACAAAGAGCGATGAAACTTCAGGATTAAGAGTTTCAGGTCTGCCCGGTGCTAATCCCCCTTTCATTAATGATCTGCTCTGGGCTGCGCCAACCATTCCAGTGCGAGACCCAAGTAGAAAAGGTGGATTTGGTGGTTCTTCGGGAAGTGTTGAAAATTCATTATCCCTTAATATCATCGGTTTGAATAGCCTGGTGGATAATAGCCGGTCTACTTTCAGATCAATTATCGGTGCTTATGGAGAATTGGATTTCTTCAAAAACTTGACTTATAAAATCAACTTACAATACGATTTCACACAGGAAAATAGTGAGCTTTTTATTCCTGAATATGATCTGGGCTTCTTTTTTCCAAACGGAAGCGCGTCCTATGCAAAGACATTGGCGACCCGTACTTCAGGATTAGTAGAAAATACTGTAACCTATAAAAAGTTAATTAACAAGCATAGTATTGATCTACTGGGTGGTGTAACCTTCCAGAACTTTATTAGCAATGAAGACAGAGGACGTACGTCAGGACTTCAGGAGCCATACGTTCCGAGTTTATCAAACGGAATTGGAACGAAAACCATTAGCGAATACGTTGATAGAAATTCGATTTTCTCACTGCTGGGAAGAGTGAACTACAACTATGCGGATAAGTATTTCATTACTGCAAATATCAGAAGGGATGGTAGTTCCAAATTTTCTGAAGATAATCGATATGATATATTTCCCTCTATCGCAGTTGCCTGGAAACTTCACAATGAATTTGCCTTTCCAGAATTTATTAATGAATTGAAAATTAGAGGAGGCTGGGGAGAGTTGGGTAACCAGGCAATTCCAAATTATGCGTTTCAGCCGACGCTTAATCAGAACATAACATATTCATTCAATGACACACGCATTTTCGGTTCCGCTGAAATTGCTGCAGTGGATCCTAACCTGCAATGGGAAAAAAGAAGTTCTAGCAATGTGGCTTTAGATGTGAAGCTTTTAAATAGCATTGAGTTTACAGCTGAATATTACTCCAATAAGGCTGAGGATATTCTTGTTGCTGTTCCTCTTCCTCTAACATTTGGTGCATTACCTGCAAGCTTCCTGACCAACGGCGGCTCGATGAAAAATACCGGCTTCGAATTTTCTATGAGTTACCGCAAGGAAATTGGTGAGCTATTCATCGACCTCTCCCCAAATTTTTATACGGTTAAAAATGAAGTGTTAGCGATAGGAGAGGGAAGTGCAACGCTGGATGATCTTGGAGAAAGGACAGTAGTGGGTGGATCTTTAGGTCGTCACTATGGATGGGTGTACGACGGACTTTTTCAGACCAATGAAGAGGTAACAAATCATGCTTTTCAGAGCAGCGGAACCGGGCCTGGTGATATCAGATTTAAGGATTTAAATAATGATAATGTAATTAATGACAACGACAGAACCTTTATCGGAAGTGCATTGCCTAATTTTTATTATGGATTCAACATTACTGCAGAGTATAAGAATTTTGACTTTACATTCTTTGCTTCGGGTAGTTCAGGTGCAGTAGCAATCAATAATCAGTATAGAGCTTTGATGTCTTCTCAATCTTCCGGCAATACCAATTATCATGAGGATATACTGGGACGATGGACGCCAACCAATACGAATACAGACGTGTCTAGAATGATCTTCCTCGATCCAAATTTAAATGGAAGAGCATCGGATCGTCCAGGTTGGTTGCAAAGCACTAATTATTTGAGGCTTAATACAATTTCCATTGGGTATTCGCTGCCACAGGCAATATTGGATAGAGTAAAGCTTTCAAGAGCACGTTTTTATTTAACAGGTCAAAACCTGCACACGTTTACGCCGTACAAGGGTTTCAATCCTGATTTTCAAAGCATAAGTATTCTTGCTCCAGGATTTGATTTTGGGACCTATCCAAGACCACAAACTTATATGGCAGGCGTGCAACTATCTTTTTAAATGATTCACAAAATGACTTTTGATATGAACAAGATAAAATTGCATTTCATTCTAACCTTGCTTCTTCTTGGCTGCGCAGACCAGCTACAGGAGGATAGCCTGAATCCGAATTCTAATATACCAGAAATCTTTTTCAAGACTGAAACTGATGCTGTTACTTCCATAAACGCGGCATATAACGCTTTGATTGTCGACGGCTTTTACAACCGTATGGGTGCCGTAATGGCTGATGCAAGATCCGACGAATTGATTGGCAGAAGTCCATGGGATGTCTTATCGACGGTAGGGAATTTCGTAATGCCACCCACCAGCGCCGGGACACCCATTATTTGGGAAGGAAGTTATATTCTCATAAGCCGAGCTAACCAAACGTTAGAAGGAGTAGCGGATATGGTAATCAATCAGGATCTAAAAAATAGAGTTTTAGGTCAGGCGTATTTTATGCGTGCACTGGGCCATTATCAGTTAACTATCTATTATAAAGACGTGCCCATTGTCACTGAGGTTTCAACTTTAGAGGATCGTTTTCCAGGTACCAGTAGCCAGGCCGATGTTTGGGCTCAAATAAAAAGTGACCTTGAGCAAGCGAAGGCGTTGCTACCTTTAAATTACGACGGCGTGACTGGCATTGACCAAGGGCAAAATCAACGTGTCACGCTTGATGCAGCAAGGGCATTGTTGGGAAAAGCACATTTGTACACGCAACAATGGCAGGCAGCAGAAACAGAGTTTGATGCGATTATAGCTGCTGGGCAGCATTCCCTCACGCCCAAGTATGCTGATAATTTTACGGAAGATCCCGGCATCGAACAATCAAATCCGGAGCCCATCTTCCAAGTGGAATTTACGAATGACGAGTCCCCCGACCTTAACTGGGGTGGCGTACCAAGTGCTACATGGAGACAATTTTCTGCCCTTGCACCGACCTATGCTGCTAGAGGGTTTGGCTTCTTTGACTATTATCCATCAAAATGGCTTTATGATCAAATGAAAGTAGAAAAGACAATGGATGGCAAAACCGATCCACGTCTTCTTGCTACAATACTCTCGTACGAACCTGCGGATGGTTATACCAAAGCTTATACTAAAGATTGGCTAGCTCCCGCCCCAGAAGGAGCAGGATTTTCAGCATCGGAAATTTTTATCAAAAAATTCACGAGAGCTGACTTGGGTCGGACGAGTGACACAGAAATCTTGAATTCTGGAATTAACTATCCGGTTATTAGATATGCTGATGTACTGTTGATGAACGCAGAAGCTAAGAATGAATTGGGTAAAACCACTGCTAGTGCTGCCTTAATACAGCAAGTAAGAGACAGATCAAAATTGCCCGATCGTGAAGTCGAGTTTTCCACGCTGTCGAAAGAAGCAATGAGGTCTCAGATCGCACATGAAAGGTTGATGGAGTTTCCTATCGAAGGAAGCAGGATAAACGATATCATTCGCTGGGGATGGTTTAATGATCCTGCCAAAGTCGCCGAATTAATTACGCATGATCCTGAATTTGCAAATTGGACTCCAGGTAAGGAGTACCTTCCGATTCCACAAATTGAATTGGACAGGAATCCAAACCTTAGTAAAAATTCAGCCAATTAAACCGCAAGGGACGTAATTCTTTTTTGTGGGAAACATAACATAAGGGCCATTTCCGGCCCTTATGTTATTTATCCTTAAGAAGCGCTTGCTATAAGAGCGGATTTTTTAGTAAACTCAATCAAGTTTAAAACTAGCCCGTAACAGTGGCCTCCATGAGGAAAGGAAAATTGGTGATATCACTAGCCTGGTTAATGATTTTATGGCTTAGCGGCTGTCAAACCGATTCGAAAAAATCGGCAGATACGCTTTTTCAATCATTACCATCCGGTGAAACCGGTGTAAAGTTTATCAACAAAATCACGACCAGCGATTCCATTAATGTTCTTAGTTATGAATACTTGTACAACGGCGGGGGTGTAGGAATCGGCGACTTTAACAACGACAGCTTGCCGGATATGTTCTTTTCAGGCAACATGGTTCCTTGCAGACTTTATGTCAATAATAAAGAGTTTGTCTTCGAGGACATTACTGACAAATCTGGGATTGATACAAAAGATATTTGGTCCTACGGCGTTTCCGTCATTGATATCAACCAGGACGGGTGGCAGGACATTTACCTCTGTACTGGAGGAATGAAGAACAGGGATAAAGACATCACTCCAAATAAACTTTATATCAACCAAGGGAATTTAACGTTTGTCGAATCCGCTGAGAAATATGGCTTAGATATTCGGGGAGAATCCATTCAATCTACTTTTCTGGATTATGATCGTGACGGAGATCTGGACATGTTCCTGATGAAAGGAGGAGGCTTTGAAAAATCGGCTATTACTCCCTTTCCTATCGTAAATAATGGCAGCAGTCGGAACACTGACAGGCTATACAAAAATGATTTTGATTCCATATCAGGGCATCCCCGTTTTACGGATGTATCTGCAGAAGCAGGCATACTTCTGGAAGGATTTGGATTGGGGGTGTCTGTATTGGATATCAACCGGGATGAGTGGCCAGATCTCTACATTACAAACGACTACCTTTCAAAGGATCATCTTTATGTAAATAATCATGACGGTACGTTCACCGACCAGGTTGATAAATACTTTAAACATGTTTCTCATTTCGCAATGGGAAATGACGTGGGTGATCTAAACAACGATGGAAGACAGGAGATCGTTGCAGTAGATATGCTTCCGGAAGACAACTACCACCGGAAAGTAATGTTTGGACCCAATCAATATGATAAGTTTTATTTCGCAGTGTCACAGGGTTACGGTTATCAGTACATGCGTAATACACTGCAACTGGCAAATGAGGATGCAACCTACAGCGAGATCGGACAATTGGCTGGCATCGATAGAACGGATTGGAGCTGGGCTCCCCTCATAGCCGATTTTGATAATGACGGATTTCAGGATATTGTTATATCCAACGGATACGGAAAAGATGTTACCAATCTTGATTACCTGAAGTTCATGCAACCCATGATGGGTTTATCAAAAGAGGAACGAAGGGGAGCTTTGTTGGATAGGCCAGCCGTAGTGGTTCCGAATTATGCTTACAAGAACAATCATGATAATACATTTTCCAAGGTCTCAAAAGAATGGGGCTTTGGTACTCCTTCGATGTCAAGCGGAATGGCATATGCTGACTTTGATTTGGATGGGGACCTTGACCTGGTGGTCAATAACATCGATCAGGAAGCTTTTGTATTTAAGAATACAGTACGTGAAAGACAGGCCGCTACGTCTAATTATTTAGAAGTAAAGCTAGCGGGTTCAGGGCAAAATAAAAATGGGTTAGGTGCCACTGTCACGCTTCACTCGGACAAACTTCTCCAGACAAAATATGTTACCCCTGTTCACGGATTTGAAAGTTCGGTAGAAAATATAGTGCACTTTGGGCTGGGAGAAAATTCAAAAATAGATACTTTATCCGTTAGGTGGAGTGATGGACGGGTAAGCAAGGTTTCAAACCCTGGAATTAACAAAGTGCTTACCGTTTCTCACCGGGAAAGCTTACAACCTGAATTAAAAAATCACGAATCTCTCAAAACATTTCTTTCGAGTTCGAATAACATTAAATTCCGGCACCGTGAAAATGACTTTAACGATTTTTTATATCAGCCTCTCTTACAGCATAAGCTTTCACAAAATGGTCCCGGAATAGCCGTTGGTGATGTTAACAACGACGGTCTCGAAGATATGTTTATTGGTGGTTCCTACCGACTGCCTGCTCACCTGATGATCCAGCATGCACGGGGAAATTTTACGTTGAAAGAATTTACGGCTGATCACGAAAGTGAAGATCAGGGAGCCTTGTTTTTTGATTCGGACGATGATGGCGACCAGGATCTTTATGTTGTAAGTGGAGGTGTCGAATTTTATGAAGGACATCCAAATTATCAGGATAGGCTTTATCGAAATGACGGTAAAGGAAACTTAACGAAAGACGTTAGTGCGTTACCTTCCATGCTTCAAAGCGGATCGTGCGTAGTTGCAGGAGATTATGATTCGGATGGAGATCTCGACCTTTTCGTAGGCGGACGGTCTGTACCAGAAAAATATCCGATAGCTTCAAAAAGTTATCTGTTAAGGAATGATCAAGGGAAGTTTACCGATGTGACGCGAGAATTAGCTCCTGATCTAATCCTTGTTGGTATGGTGACTTCAGCGCTTTGGACTGATTTTGATAATGACAATGTTCCTGATCTAATAATTGCAGGGGAGGCGACGCCGATCAAAATATTTAAAAATACACAAGGTCATTTTAAGGATATCACCTCCACCAGCGGTTTGCGTGACAGCGATGGATTTTGGAACAGTCTGGTAAGTGGAGATTTTGATAATGATGGAGACATCGATTACGTGGCAGGTAACCTGGGCGTTAATGGACCGATGCGGTCGTCAGCAAAAGAGCCCATCGTAATTAACTACGCTGATTTTGATAACAATGGTTCAATTGAACCGCTGATAGGATATTATGAAGCGGGAATTAATTACCCAATTCCTCCGCTGGATATTTTAACCAGTCAGCTACCTGCCTTAAAGAAAAAGATATTGCAGCATAAAGATTACGCAGCCAGTTCAATGGATGATGTTATTAAAATTACTGGGAACAAGGATTACCACTCAGTGTATTGTAAAGTTCTTGAGTCTTCCTTTGTCAAAAATAATGGAGATGGAAAATTTGATTTAATTCCGCTACCACAGCAAGCTCAAATAGCGCCGATATTTGGATGGTTGGCGGAGGACATAAACGCAGATGGAAATCTGGATTTACTGGGAGTTGGCAATTCATACGCTCAGGAAATTGTATATGGCCGGTACGATGCGCTCAAAGGGGTTACTTTATTGGGCGATGGAAAAGGTAACTTCAATTTTGTAGGCAGCCTCACCTCCGGTTTTTTTGTTGACGGTGATGCGAAAGGGATTGCAAGGATAGAGACAGATAATGGATCAAAAATAATAGTAACTCAAAATAATGATTCCTTAAGATCATTCATGTTAAATAATTCAGGGAGCCGTTCTCGCGTTAACATTTTGCCAACTGAAGAGCATGGTATCCTATTTATAAAAGGGGGTCGCACGAGAAAACTAGAATTAAATTACGGATCTACCTATTTGTCCCAGTCGTCCCGAAGTATTCTAATTAACGACCGGGTTGATTCCCTCAAATTATTTAACAGCAAAGGAAAATTATCCCGAAGATTAAATCAATTCAGGCACTGATCCCAGTACTGAAACAATAAATAGTGAACCTATGCATGCCATGAGATCGATATACTTCCTTGTTTTTGCGTGGTGCTTTTCTTCATGCAGTTCCGACAAAATTAAAAAAGCAAATTCGGAACCGATCGTGGCTCAAATCGACGTTTCTGCTCAGCGAGTCCCCATGTCGAAATATATGTACGGCATGTTTCTCGAGCATTTGGGTAATGCAGATGTAGGTGATCTCGTCGACGATGGTCTTTCTGCGGAAGTACTGGATGATAGGAAATTCTTTTACCCTGTTGATACATTAGATGTTCAAGTTCCTATAAACAAGAAAGACAGCGTAAATCAATGGATTCCGGCCAATCGTGCGAAGGCCATTACCATGGATTCAATCAACCCGTATGTAGGAGTACACTCACCAAAAATTAATATCCAAAGAGGAACGTCAGAAGGTATCGCACAGTCGGGACTTGCGATCGTGGCGAATAAAATTTATGCCGGGCGAATTGTATTGCGAGGTAGCCCTGGGGTTAATATTACCATCAGCTTAATTTGGGGTGAAGGCCCATCTGACAGAGCTATTTTTAAGATTAGTAAATTATCCAATACATTCAGCAAGTATTATTTTTCGCTTACTTCAAAAGGGAACAGTGATAATGCAACGATAGAGATTACAGGATCGGGGGAAGGAGTATTCTCTGTCGGGGCGGTATCCTTAATGCCGGAAGACAATGTAAATGGTTTTCGCCCGGATGTGATCCGGTTGCTCCGGGAGTTAAATTCCGGATTGTATCGCTGGGGAGGTAATATGATTTCAGCTTATGATTGGCGGGACGGCGTTGGCGATCCTGATAAACGGCCTCCCCGGTATGAATATGCCTGGAATGGACTAGAGAACAACGATGTGGGTACATACGAGATCTTAAAATTTGCTGAATTAATTGGAGTAGAACTCTGCCTTACAGTAAACGCAGGGTTTGGTGATGCCTATTCAGCTGCTCAATGGGTCGAGTATGTTAACGGTTCAAAAGATACTCCGATGGGAAAGCTGCGGACAAAAAATGGCCATCCCGAACCCTTCGGAATCAAGTTATGGTGTGTAGGAAATGAGGCTTATGGCTGGTGGCAGTTAGGCCATACAGATCTTAAAAGTTTTATTATTAAGCATAAGATGTTTGCGGAAAAAATGTTGGAGGTCGACCCTACAATCAAACTTGTAGGATCAGGAGCTTCCATTGAAGAGATGAGCATTACCGGAAGTGCAAAGCATGAAACTGGAAAAATATTGGCGGAATATGATTCAGCGTCCGATTGGACGGGCGGACTTTTACGGCATGCGGGTCATACGATTGATTACATGAGTGAACATTTTTATTGCGCCGTCGATCAGCGGTTTGATATCAAAGAAGGCAAGTATGTAAATATTGAAGAGCCGTTGGTGGATTGGACAAGACGACCTGCCGATAGAATAAGGGCAAAGGCTGAGCATTATTATGAATATCACAAACGAATCCCAGGCAGTAAAAGGATTCCAGTTTATCTGGACGAGTGGGCTTACTTCACCAATTGGGTTCATCCGGCGCCTACGCTAGGGGTTGCTATCGGGTATGCGAGAGGATTACACGAAATGACCCGTAACTCTGATCTTATCAGAATGGCTGGCTTCACTTTTGGAACGTCATGCCTTTCGTTTAATGACACCGACGTTATCTATAACGCCTCGGGATTATTATTTAAATTATATCAATCGCAGTTCGGAAACATTCCTGTAAAGGTTACCGGAAATTCACCTCAACCCAAACCTAACTATCCGGTAGGAGGGGATCAACCTATGGTAAATGCTGGAGGCGATACCTATCCTCTTGACCTGGTAGCAGCTTTAACAAATGACAAAAAAGCATTGACCGTCGCCCTGGTAAATCCTACGGAGGATGAACAACGTATCGCTCTTCAGCTTAGTGGCATAAAAGTATCTGGGAAGATAAGACACTGGGTGATTTCAGGTACTTCAACGATGGCTATAAATTTGGTAGGAAAGGATCCTCAAATCAATGTGAAAGAAAACGTTCTGGACCTAACTGAAAGTATAGTTGTACAAGCTGCCAGCATCAATTTGTATCGTTACGAAATCCTACCCTAAAATATAATTACGTTCGCTACACGATTGTTTACAATGTAAATGTGAATCCATTTTCCTTCTTCTCGTTGTATTTTTGCGGATTGAATTTGTAGAGGAATGAACCCTTTCGTGAAGAGTTCTTATCTTTTTCGTCCAGCTTCATCAGGATGCCCAACGAATTTATTTTTTTAGTAAAATTTCTTTTATCTAAAGGCTCGGCAAGAATTTCTTCGTAGAGCTTTTGTAATTGACGCATGGTAAATTTTTCGGGAAGCAGGTTGAATCCGATCGGCTGTGTAGTAGCCTTTCGTTGAAGACGCCTTATAGCGCGCCCCACCATTTTATTATGGTCAAAAATAAGTTTGGGTTTATCGGAAAACTTAATCCAGTGAGCGGAGTATTTAAGGTTAATCTTTTCTTGCTGTGTGATATTAATTAGGGCGTAATAAGCTACTGCGATCGTTCGTGGGCCGTGATCGGGATAGGCCGCACTGAACAGATGAAGCTGCTCCATATAGATGTTGGTCAGACCGGTTAATGTAAACAATATCCGGTTGGCAGCTTCGTCAATGGTCTCATCCATATTTAAATACCCACTCATCAGTGACCAGGTACTTTCATTGGATTCCAGTTCACTTTTTAGTAAGAGTAGTTTTAATTCTTCTTGTTCCTGGTCAAACCCAAAGATGATACAGTCGACGGCGACAAGTGGTTTATCTTTCATATTGAATGACAAAATTAAAAGATATAAAGATAAATGGGAGGTTAGTTTTTTAAACCTTAAGGACACTGATTTCAATCCATTGCAATAGACCGATTTAAATACGCATGCGTAGGAGACGGTATTACTACGGTATGACTATCGTTGTAATTGAAGTCAATGCCAGCGACGACCAAAATTTGATATATGCGCTATTTCTATAGCTCCATAAGTCCTAACCTTTTCTCGTCGTGATTGCTCGAGCGAGGTTCGAACAAGCGCGACACAAGGTTGACGTTTATTTCAACGTTTCTACTTTGTAAACTCGCTCTTCGCTGTCATCAATCAGTACAGGGTTAATTAATGGCCGTCCCATATTTTTAAAACCCACTGGCTGGTCTAAGTCTTCCCAAAAAGTCGTGAGCTGGTTCAAGTGTTGAGCATGGATTGTGGGAGACACTTGGACCTACTATGTTGCAATTCTCCTGACTTGCAGTAAATTTAGAGAATCTATTTTCCCGTTAGCCATGAGCCACAAATACAAAGTCCGATCAGGACAAGCTATATTTTGTCACCTTCACCGTTATACAATGGTTAGATCCGCCAGCGGCGGACACTGTGTTTTTATCCGAAGAGAGTATAAGGACATTTTCTCGAACGCATCAGATATTATCAGGAGCATAAAAGATTGGAGGTTGTGCCTATTACATCGGTTCCATCCGTTAGATAGAAAAATTGGAGGACGCAATTTGCGTCCCTCCAATTTTTAATTTTTACACCATAACCGTTAGTTAAAATGTCAAAGAGCACAACCATACCAGAGGAAGTAATCATTAGTAAAATTTATTTGAACCGACCTGGTCTAAGTCTTCCTAAAAGTGTTGAGCTGGTTCAAGTGTTGAGCGTGGATTGCGGGAGGCGACACTTAGACCTACTTTGTTGCAAGTCTCCGACTTGCGAGTGAATTCAGAGAATCTATTTTCCCCTTAGCAATGAACCGTAAATTCAAAATCCGAGATCAGGACAAACTATATTTTGTCGCCTTTACTGTTGTACAATGGTTAGATCCGCCAGTCGGTTACATCAATTCAACAGAGGCACATCAGCAAAATGAAATGGAAGGACTCGCCAAAGAAGTAACAAGCCTCCATCCGTTAAGATAGGAATATTGGAGGTCGCAATTTGTGACCTCCAATATTTTTATAGAATATTTTAATTTTAGCCACAAAGGTGGTCGCAAAATGCGACCACCTTAAAATATCCGATATGAGCAAAAAGAAAGCTGAAATAGCCATCCCTGATGAAATAGTAATCAGTAAGATATTTATCGTTAGAGGAAGAAAAGTAATGATAGATGCAGACCTTGCAGAGTTGTACGCAGTACCTACCAAGAGGCTGAATGAGCAAGTAAAACGTAATATAAAGCGCTTTCCGGAAGACTTCATGTTCCAACTAAATCAAGAGGAGAAGCAAGGTTTAATAGAAAGCCATATGCACTTGAACAAACTGAAATACTCACCGAACCTTCCATTTGCATTTACTGAACATGGTGCGGTAATGTTAGCAAGTGTATTGAATAGTGAAAGAGCCATTGAAGTAAATGTGCAAATCGTGAGAATATTTACCAAGCTGCGTGAGATGGTTCTTACAAACAAAGACATTTTACTAAAGCTCGAACAAATAGAAAGGAAAATAGGACAACATGATGACGATATAAAACTAATCTTTGATTACCTGAAAGAATTACTGAATCCACCGACAAAGCCCATGCGTAAAATCGGATTTAAGCACAAGAAAGAAGATTAGTCACTTTGCGCTTAATAACCCTAGGGAATATGTCGAAACAAACCTTATTACATTGAGTTCAGACTAACTGGAAGATGAAATTAAATAAATTTAACCCCTTCCTCAGCAAGTTTACTGTACTTAGCCTTATCAAAAATGTAATAAAACGCTCCCTTGCGGGATGATGTTTTTTCTTTCTCTTCGAGCTTGTTGAGAATTCCTAAGGACAATATTTTCCGCTTAAAATTCCGTTTATCCAAAGAGCTCTCATAAATCGCTTCATACAGATTCTGAAGTTGGGGAAGAGTGAATTTCTCAGGAAGCAATTTAAAACCGATCGGGTGATTGGACACTTTTTCCTGTAGACGTTGTTTAGCTTTGGCAACCATTTCCTTGTGATCGAAAATAAGCTGCGGCATTCTGTTCAAAGGAAACCAACGTGCCTCATGTTCCGGTTCCAATTGCTCACGGTAAGATTCAATGTTAATCAAAGCAAAATAAGCAATTGAAATTACCCTCCCGGCACTATCCCTGCTAACATCGCTAAAGCAATAAAGCTGCTCCATATAAATATTATGTAGCCCGGTAAGTTGATGAAGGATCCGGATGGCAGCCTCATCTGTACTTTCATTCTGCGTAACAAATCCACCCATGAGAGACCAATTTCCTTTTTCGGGCTCAAAGCCCCGTTTAATAAGCAATGCCTGGATTTCCTTGCCGTCAAATCCAAAAATAATACAGTCGACAGCGACCAGTATTTTATTACTAATGTTATAGTTATGAAGCTTCATGGATAATTGGAACCGTTATGGCTTTGCCTGCTTAAAATTAATACAGAAATCCAATATTTTGATCTTTAATTAAGCGGAGGCAGCCTTTCAGGGTAAGAATCCTTTCACGCAAAGCGCAAAGGAAATTTGCAAAGTTCGCAAAGAATCTGCGGCCTCCGCGGGTATTTTCTTTGCGGACTTTGCGTGAAACTTCTTTCTCTCAAAGCTTGGTCTAAAAATTGAACAACTCACACTTTCTCATTTAACAGGTGCGAGCACTCCTTTTTCATTCTCAACATGTAATTGGTTTAAATCCAGGCCATCGAGCACAATGATACCTTGCAGGGAGGAGTATTTAGCAGGATCTTGCTTCCACGACCATGCCAGTTCCCCCGCCGGAGTATATTCCAGTAACTGTACTCCACTAGATCCAAACTTCGGTCCGTGACCTTGCCAGTTTGTGACCACGATGTTACCATTGGATAGAATCTGATGGCCTGCATAAAAATTCGGATTTACTTCGGCCGGCCCAACGATGGTAGCAACCTTATTTCCGTGAGCGTCGAAAATTTGAATATTCCCTCCGTATCCGGTACTTACAACGGTTTGCCCATTCGCAAGGCGCGATGCCTGCCAGGCATTTGTTTTTTCAGGTCCTGTTAATTTTGCTTTCCAGACAATAGTGCCGGATGCATTTCCTTCAAAGACAACATCGTTAGCCGTGATTAGAAAAGTACCAGAAGGCGTCTCACGAACCAGGCGGACATATGCAAACCCTGGATAAACAATCGTACGATGAATAGCGCCTTTTACATCTATTTCTACCAACACAATTCCCTCTTTCCCTTGCCAGTTTAACCCAACTAATAACGTGTTCCCATTTCGAAGTCTTCGGGCGGCTACGGTTCCAGTAAAAGAATTGAGTTCAAACACTTTTTTGCCGTTAGCAATTTCACGTTCTTCAAATCCAGTTCCGGTGCCGATGAGTACCCTGCCGCTCCCAATCAATTGGAGATCCCGTCCTGATGGAACCGGCATATACCAATTGGCCATTGGTTTTGCCAGGTCGACATAACTAAGCTGAGATAATCCTTCATCACGCAATAACATACGACGGCTGCGTAAGTCTGGGCTTTGCTGATTCCTTTTCTCCTGTGCTTCGGAAAAAAGAATACTACTGAAAAGGAAGAAAAGGATAAAATGAAGAGGTCTCATGCGTATTTACTATTTGGTTTAAATTGTTAGCCGGGAGTCCACAAGGATCAGGTAATAAAAGAATTATTTTTAAATATTATAAAAAAACAGCTCCTTTAAAATTAATTTGCGAATTAGACGCTAGTTAGTAGGTCGGAACTAAACAACACGTAGTCGTCATGCTTTATAAAATACACCGGTGTTTGTTTCTGTTTTTTTTTATTTCATCATTTTTCTCTCAGGCGCAACAACCTGTCGACCTCGTTTATCCGTGGCTTGATGCTGCACACTCCCGATGGTTTTATTTCTCCTCGGCCTGCCGTCCGTTTGGAATGGTCAGTTTATTTCCGGATACTCAAATTAATGGTGAATGGGAAAGTGGTTATCGTTATAACACAGATACTGTACGCGGTTTTAATCACATTCACGAATGGCAATTAGCGGGCGTTTCCGTAATGCCGGTTACGGTTGAGCCGAATGCCGTCAAAGAATTATTCACGAATTATTCGTCCACCTTTGCGCATGAAAAAGAGAAAGTCATGCCTGGCTATCATAGTCTAACGTTAGAACGGTACGGAATTAAAGCGGAATTAACTGCGTCCTTACGAACCGGCTTTCATCGATATCACTTTCCAGCATCATCAAAACCTGGTGTTATCGTGGAACTTGGCGGTCAACAAGGTCCGTCCTATATGATCGAAGGCGGGTTTGAAAAAGTAAGCGACTATGAAGTACGCGGATTCATGGTAAATGGTCCGACTAACAGACGAATTAAGACATGCCCGGTATATTTTAGTGCCACGTTTGATAAACCGATCAAATCCATTTTATGCTATCATGATCGTGATACATTGACGACCAACCAATGGCGTGGAAAAGATGGTAAAATATTAATTCAGTTTGCCGAAGTGGATACGCTGCGAATGAAAGTTGGCGTCTCCCTGACCAGCGAAGAAGGCGCCACCAAAAACAGGTTGAGTGAAATTCCATCCTGGGATTTTAATGCGACGGTTCGTGAAGCAAAAGAGCATTGGAATAGCATGCTAAGCCGCATTTCGATTGAAGGCGGATCGCTTCAGCAACAGCGGAGATTTTATACTGATTTATGGCATGCGATACAGGGCAGGCGAATGATCAGCGATGCCGATGGAAAATATGCCGATCACTCCGGCAAAGAAAGAATTGTACGGCAGTTGCCTCATACCGAAAAGGGTAAACCAAAATTCAATATGTACAATTCCGATGCCTTCTGGGGTGCGCAGTGGACATTGAATACGCTTTGGCAATTGGTGTATCCCGATATTGCGGAAGAATTTTGTAATTCATTCCTGGAGTATTATAAAAATGGAAGCCTTATTCCACGAGGTCCTTCCGGAGGAAGCGATACCTATGTAATGACGGGTGCTTCATCTACACCTTTTTTTGTAAGTGCCTGGCAAAAGGGAATTCGAGGATTTGATATTCAAGCGGCGTATGAAGGATTAAAAAAGAATCATATGCCCGGAGGTTTAATGAGCAAAGCCGGTTATGAGCATACTACATTTAAAGGTGGAGGAATAGAGTTCTATATTAAAAATGGATACGTACCCTATCCGTTATCGTCTAAAGAATATGGCTATCATCAGGATGGAGCCGGCATGACGATGGAGTATGCTTATCAGGATTGGACGTTAGCGCAACTTGCTAAAGCCCTTGGAAAAAAAGAGGATTTCGTTTACTTCCAGAAACGCGCTGCTAATTTCAAAAATCTTTATAATCAAAAGCATGGTTACATTCAACCAAAGGATTCGCTTGGTAATTGGACGGAGCCGTTTGATCCCTTGTTGTATGACCACGGCTATATTGAAGGCAACGCAGTCCACTTTAGTTGGTTTGCACCACATGATTTACAGGGATTGTTTACGTTGAGAGGAGGGAAGAAAGCTTCCATCACACGGCTTAGCAATGAATTCGAAAAATCAGCATGGCACCGCTTCTGCAACGAGCATCCTGAAAAGAACCCTAAATTTATAGCGGAGAAAAAAACCTGGATCAGTTATTCCAATCAACCAAATTCTCAGGCAGCATTTATTTTCAATCACGCTGGTGCACCCTGGCTGACACAATACTGGAGCCGCGAAGTTATTGAAAAGGCTTTCAGCGAATTGTCACCTGATTTTGGTTACAACGGCGACGAAGATCAAGGTCTCGTGGGTTGTTTAAGTGTGCTCATGAAGATTGGGTTGTTTCAAATGACGGGTGGATGTGAGGAAGACTCTTACTATGAAATTGGAAGTCCGCTCTTTGATAGGATCGTCATCAGTCTTCATCCTTCCTATTATCCGGGTAAAACTTTTGTGGTCACGACAAAGAATAACAGCGCGTCGAACCGTTACATTTTATCTGCTCAACTAAATGGCAGCCCGCAAAAAAGCTTCAGACTCAGGCATAGCCAAATTGTAAAAGGTTCTATCTTAGAATTGGAAATGGCCGATGTTCCCAATAAGCAGTGGGGAATAAAATAAATTCAAAAAAAAACCATTCAACCGCCCTTAACCGGTTTTCTACATCCTCTAAGGAACCCACTTTATTCTATTTTACCTAGTGCCGCATCTTGCAAATAATTTTCAGCAGGAAATATTTCTTCATCGCCAATCAAACAGTTAACTTAAAAAGTTATTGTAGACACCTCTATAAAAAACCTAATATGCGTTTGACCGTTTTCATTTCAATTTTTCTATTTGTACTTCAATCTTCTGAACTAATTGCTCAATCGGACGTCAGGTTATGGTATAATAAACCCGCACGTAATTGGAATGAAGCATTGCCGGTTGGAAATGGTCGTTTGGGAGCAATGGTTTTTGGCAAAGTAGATGAGGAACTAATCCAGCTGAACGAGGAGACTTTATGGTCGGGCGGACCTGTCAATAATAATCCCAACCCACTTGCTCAGAAAGTTTTACCTCAAATTCGCGAGGCGCTGCTCCAGGAAGACTATGAAGCTGCCGAAAAACTGACACAACAGATGCAAGGTCTGTTTACTGAATCCTATGAACCTCTCGGCGATCTCCTTATCAAACACCATTTCAATTCGCCCTCAGAACCGACCCAGTATTATCGCGACCTTAATATTGCAAACGCTACAGCAGCAACGCGTTTTACGAAAGATGGGATTATCTATACCAGGGAAATTTTTGTTTCTGCTCCTGACCAGGTCGTACTCATTCATTTTACTGCAAGTCAAAAGAACGCGTTAAATTTTTCGGCTAATATCAATAGTCCGTTGGTCTACAGTAATGGTGTTGAAAGTGCTGACGAAATCGTGATGAAGGGAAAAGCACCCTCTCACACTGACCCAAGTTATCTTCAAACCATCGAGGTCCCCGTTATTTACAATGATCCATCCTACTGCGCCGGCATGCGGTTTCAGTTGAGGGTTAAAGCGAAAACAACAGACGGAAAAATCACGTCTGACGATAAAGGTCTGCATATATCAGGAGCAACGGAGGCAACTTTATTTCTTTCAGCTGCCACCAGCTTTAATGGTTTTGATAAGTGTCCTGACAAGGATGGGAAAGATGAAAACTTAATCGCTTCAACATTTTTAAACAAAGCTTTTGGTAAACCTATAGACGTTTTAAGAAAAGAACACATCGCTGATTACCAAAAATATTTCAATCGTGTTTCTTTATCACTAGACTCTTCTCCGCTTCAATTGCCGACAGATGAAAGATTGAAACGATATGCGGAAGGAGGAAAAGATACAGGCCTTGAAGTTTTATATTTTCAATACGGTCGATACCTATTGATTTCTTCTTCCAGACCCGGAGGAATTCCCGCAAACCTGCAAGGTATCTGGAATAATCATGTAAGGCCACCCTGGAGTAGTAACTTTACTACTAACATTAATACGGAAATGAATTACTGGATGGTAGAATCAGGAAACCTTTCTGAATTGCATGAACCTTTGATTAATCTTATAAAACAGTTGTCCGTGACAGGGAAAGAAACCGTTAAAAATTTTTACAACGCTGGTGGCTGGACAGTTCATCACAACACCGATATATGGGCTACTACGAATCCTGTGAGCGGTAGTCCGAGTTGGGCGAACTGGCCGATGGGCGGAGCGTGGCTGAGTCAGCACGTATGGGAACATTATCAGTTCAATGGCGATAAGAAATTTTTGTCAGAAATAGCCTATCCGTTAATGAAAGGTGCCGCGCAATTTTGCCTTGACTGGTTGGTGGAAGACAAGGAGGGCAATCTTGTTACAGCGCCTGCGACTTCCCCTGAAAATGTGTTTGTGAATGATAAAGGATATAAGGGAACTGTGTCGGTTGCCACTACAATGGATATGTCATTGATTTGGGATCTCTTCACAAACCTGGCGGATGCTTCAACAGTATTAGGTATCGATGACGATTATCGTACCATGCTTTTGGAAAAAAGGAATAAGCTCTATCCATTAAAAATTGGAAAAAAGGGAAATCTGCAGGAGTGGTATAAAGACTGGGAAGATGAAGACCCTGAACACCGGCATGTTTCACACTTGTTCGGAATTTTTCCAGGAAGACAAATTTCACCACTTCATACTCCGGAATTAGCGAATGCAGTAAGAAAATCAATGGAGCTACGGGGCGATGGTGGAACAGGTTGGAGCAAAGGGTGGAAAATAAATATATGGGCGCGCCTTCACGATGGTAATCATGCCTATAAACTCATTCGCGAACAATTGAAATTAACTGGCGTGGAAGGAACGGATTATGCCAATGGAGGCGGAACATATCCCAACCTGTTGGATGCCCATCCGCCCTTCCAGATAGATGGAAACTTTGGTGGAACATCTGGCATGACGGAAATACTTTTGCAAAGCCACGATGGAGCTATGAATCTGCTTCCGGCGCTACCGGACGCCTGGAATAACGGTAAGGTTACGGGTTTAAAAGCTCGAGGCGGCTTTACTGTGGATGTTACCTGGAAGAATAAAAAAATTACAGAAGTTAGAATACATTCCGCATTGGGAAATAATTTGCGATTGATAACTTCTTCACCCGTAAAAGGAAAAGGGCTGAAGATAGCAACGGGAGACAATGTAAACCCTTTTTACCGATCTTCAATATCAACTAAAAGCAAGACATACAGCAGTCACGATTTGGCAACGGAGCCTGGTAAGGTATATATTTTAAAAGGGGGTTAAGAAAGTGCAGACGTGTAAAACAGATAGTTAGTTTTTTTTGGAGTTGGACCGTTAATCGATTATTAATAAAACTAAAGCTTGTAAAATGAAAATTCATTGGATCCTCTCCTGCGCGATTGCGTTTTGCTTTCCCGCGATCACCAGTATGTCACAGCACGTTGACAGCGCTGCAAATACCCAGACGGAATTGATCGTCCGCGCTGATTCCCTGATGGGAAATTATAAATTTGAAAAAGCGCTGACTGTTTTAAGTAAAGGTGACAGTCTCAATGCAGATATCCTTTTGCGTATAGGGCAATGCCACTTCAGGCTGGGCGCGTCGGGTGCGGCCATTCGTCCTTTCGAACGCGTGCTGCGAATGGATTCCGCCAATGTCACTGCGTTAAATCAATTGGGCCTATTGTACGCTCGCGATGGCGATTTTTCAAAGGCACTATCAAGTTTCTCGAGACTAATAAAATCAGATCCGGCCAATAGCTACTACTACAAGCAAGCTGGCTCTATGGCCGCTCGGTTGGGCAATATTACTACGGCGAGGTTTTGGTTTAAGAAAGCGCTTGCTTTAAATCCGGCCGACACGGAGACATCGCTGGCGCTGGGGAATGTCCAAATGGAATTGCAGGAATTTGAAAGCGTTGATAGTATTACACAGCAGGCACTCGCGGTCGATCCGCTGTTCAAACCGTTGTTATTGCTGAGTGCTAAATCCGCCTTTGAGCAACAACAGCATGAACGGGTCACCAATACCGTCAATACATTGTTAGAAAAATCGGATACGACCGCACTGTATGCGAGGCTGTTGGGCGTCAGTTATTTTCACCTTCATGAGTACAACAAATTAATTACCTGTATGAAATTTTTGTTAAAGAACAGGTATCAATACGAATGGATCTATTACTATATGGGAGTTGCCTATCGTGAGCTCGGTGATGTCTCTGCGTCCATTGCCTGGTTCAAGCAGGCGGTAGAAACATCCATTTCAGAAAACACAACCACTTATTATTCTGAACTGGGAAAAAGTTATGAAGAAATGGGCGATCATCAGGAGGCAATCAAGGCATACCGTGCCGCTTACAATTATTCAAAGGAGGGAATTCTCTTGTATCACCTGGCCCGCAATTATGATATTTATTATAAAGACAAGTCCACGGCCCTTGCGTATTACCAGAAATATTTGGAATCGGATGACACCATTCGTCTTGCAAAGGAGTATGCCCGTAAAAGAATGCAAGACATGGGAGTATTTTAATATCTATAAAGGTGAGTTAATTCCGCAAGTGATGGTTTCTTGGGATGTATTTTTCTCTGGAATCTATGTATGCGCCCTTATAAATCAAAATCAATATGAAAACAATATTCGTTTAGTTAATTGTTGGCGCTAATGCCTTTTAAAAAAGTGACACTATAACTGTGGACAAGAGAATCTACATTTCAACATCAATGACATATGTTTGGAGATTCATAGTTACGCCAATTGTGATCTTATCCATGATTGCGTTGCCTATTTATATGACTTGGAGAATTAGGGACATATTATCTATTTTCTTTTTCATATTAAGCGGACTGGGCGTATTTTATTTAAAGTGGATAAATTCGTTAAAGCATGTTTCATTTGACAACAAATACTTGTACGCGACAAATTTTAAGGACGAAAAAAGATTTAACTTAGAAGACGTAAAAAAGGTAACTCAAGGAAAATTTCAGCGAATGACATTTGAGATTCAAATAAGAAACGGTGAGACTATTAGATTCATTTCCAAGTATAGTCTTGGACTGATATTCGGTGACTGGCCAGAGAATTTAGTTAAGTTAGAAAAACAGATTCAGGAGCTAAAAGTCGCTACTTCCAACAAAAGCTAAATGCAATTGCGGGACTCGGTGTTGCCAAATAAGTTTCTAGCGCCTAATCTTAATTGCAGTGGGGACAATGAATCAGTTCAAATACCCGCAACTGCTTTTAGCTTGACGTTGTTGTCTGTAATTCCAAAAGCCTTGGCTCCCCGGCCGGTGGGCCGCGCTTCTGGAAACGCAACTGAATTTTATCCGCACATGCCCCTACCAGACCAAAGATAAAATTAGGTTGCTAATCCAGAAGCTGGAAGAGAAAAAGCAGTACTGAATGAAACTAATACACGGGATGTTTACTTCAGAAATTACCAAGCCTGCACAACCGGACTTGAAGCCTCTAGCTTGCGACTTGTAGCTTTTCCCGAAAAGTCCAAAAAGTATCCAGACCGACTGGCTTAACTAAACGATTGGATGAGGTTTAATTTTGGATGAAGCTTGAATCATTCTGATTATGTTTGTTTTTTTTTGTACTTTACTTTGTAGCAGGCAAATTTGATGAAGAGAACACAAGTTACCATTACGGATATCGCACGTGCTCTTAATATTTCAGCGTCAACTGTTTCGCGTGCCTTGCATGATCATCCTTCCATCAGTGAAGAAACGAAAAAGAATGTTCGCCAGCTTGCTACAGATTTGAACTATCAGCCAAACTTGCTTGCGCTAAGTTTATTAAATAAAAAGACGTATTCAATCGGAATTATTGTCCCGGAAATTACCAGTTACTTTTTCGCGACGGTTATTAATGGAGTTCAGGATATGGTAGCACCGTTGGGTTACAATTTAATGATCAGTCAGTCGAATGAATCCGTTGAAGAGGAGAATAAGTTGATCAACGCATTATCGCACATTCGGGCAGACGGTTTTTTGATATCACCATCTTCACAAACTGTAAATAGTGAGCATTTCAATAAACTTAAGAACAATGGTATACCCCTTGTCGTCTTCGATCGCGATGTCATCGGATTTGAAGGTGATAAAGTTTTGGTGGATGACTACGACGGTGCGTTTCAGGCGGTAGAGTATCTAATAAAAACAGGGTGCAAAAGAATTGCTCATATCGCGGGGCCTTCAAGCTTGTCAATTTCCGACCATAGAATGAAGGGGTATCTTCATTCACTTAAAAAAAACGGCATAGAAATACGGGAGGACCTTATTGTAAGAAGCACTGGATTTTCTCCGGAGCATGGAAGGGATGCCGTCAAAGCGCTCACCGAATTAAAAGAGTTGCCCGATGCGATTTTCGCCGTAAATGACGGTGTAGCAATTGGTGCCATGGCTGTCATAAAGGATGCAGGTATCAAAATTCCGGAAGACATTTCCATTATAGGATTCGACGACGAACCTTATTCGTCGTACTTCACACCTTCACTTTCCTCCGTATGGCAGCCGGTTTATGATATGGGTATGCTGTCGGCGAAGATATTGCTTGATCATTTTTCATCCGATAATCCTGTCCGTAACTATCGGCAAGAGGTTTTTAAGCCGGAATTGATGATCCGAAATTCATCTAAAAAGCTTATTTGAGCATAATTTTTTGCCAGTGCAAACCTTTGCATGGCGTTTTTCAATCGTTTACTTTTATACCCGCCTAAATTGTTGTTGAATTGGATATAATTCGAAGCTAACACCAATGCTTGTCTCTCCGAAAGTGCTGTTTGAAAAATGTTATGGAAAATATGGCATCGCTGCTATCAACGTATTTACGATGGAACAAGTGCATGGAGTATTTTCGGCGGCGTCGAAAGCAAAGTCTCCCTTCATTATTCAGACAACGCCCGTCGCAAGAAATTATGCTCAGGTTCCCATGCTGCTGGCAATGATTGAAGCTGCTTCCAAAATATACCCGCAAACAGTTTTTTCCATTCACCTGGATCACGGTGTGGAAGAACATGTTTTCGATGCGATCGAAAAAGGTGGTTACACATCCGTAATGATCGATGCCTCGCATGATCCTTTCGATAAAAACGTTGAAAGAACGAAATCGGTGGTAGAAAAAGCGCATGCTAAGGGGATAGTCGTGGAGGCCGAGCTAGGTGTTTTAAGTGGTGTGGAGGACGATCTTACTGTGGAAGATAGAAACGCCTTATACACCCAACCCGATGAAGTTGTGGAGTTTGTCTCCAGAACCAAATGCGATAGCCTGGCCGTCGCCGTTGGAACGAGCCACGGAGCTTATAAATTTTCCGGTGGACGAGGTTTGCAGCTGGATATTATGGCGAGCATTCAAGAGAAACTTCCGCAATTTCCCCTGGTGCTACACGGTGGATCATCTGTGAGTCTTGAGGAAGTAAAACGTGTTAACGCTGCGGGGGGAAAATTAAAACCGGATGCAAAAGGTGTTTCTGCCGATGAAATAAGGAAAGCAATTAACCTTGGTGTTTGTAAAATCAATATTGCCACGGATTGTAGAATACTTTGGGCACGGACCCACCGGGAATTTTTTAGAGATAGTCCCGATGGTTTTGATCCCATTATTCCGGGTAAAGTATATATGCATGAATTAGAAAAGGCTTTGATTGAAAAATTTGAGCTGTTTGGCTCTGCAGGCAAGGCATAAGAAGTTAAGATTATTGAACCTGTAATGTTTCGTGGTTTGGGTAAACTAGAACTGGCTCCCTCCTTCACAGGAGGGAGCTTACAGGCTCTTCGAATCGGTTCAGAATAATAACAAAAAAATGAAAAGGGATTCAACGTATAAACTTTTAGGAAAACAGATCGCTGAATCTGGTGTTTATCAAAGCGTTTCAAAAGCGGAAGGTGGCTGGCAGTATCTTAATTTTCAGGCACGGCTTATGAAAAAAGGAGAGGTCTGGAAAAACGATACGGGTGAAAATGAATATGGTATTATCTTGCTGAGTGGAAATTTCAGTGTAAAGTCCGATAAGGGAAGCTGGTCCACCACGAATGGACGCAAAGATGTTTTTTCGGGTATAGCTCATACGTTATACCTCCCGCGCCATACTGCATTTGAACTCACTGCAGAAAGTGATGTGCTCGACATCGGCTATGGCTGGTGCGAAACAGATCAGGATCATGCAGCTGTTTTTAAAAAACCTGAAGAGGCTGCCATTGAAATCAGGGGAGGGGATAATGCAACGCGGCAGATCAATGATCTCATAGGCCCCGGATTTCCATGCCACAGGCTGATTGCTGTTGAAGTGTATACTCCCTCCGGCAACTGGAGCTCGTTTCCGGCACATAAACACGACGAGCGTCTGGTTGACAACCAGGGAAAATTATTGGAAGCTAATCTGGAAGAGACCTACTTTTATAAGATTGACAAGCCTCAGGGATTTGCGATTCAACAAATTTATACATCTGATAGATCATTAAATGAGATCGCTGTTGCTAGAACGAACGACGTAGTGCTCATACCGAAAGGTTATCATCCGGTTGTTGCAGGACATGGTTACAATGTTTACTATCTCAATTTTTTAACCGGCAGTGACCAGTCACTGGCAAATACCCCGGATCCCGAGCATGCCTGGATCTTCAATACGTGGAAAGGAAAAGATCCACGAATCCCCATGGTTACAGCACAAATGAATAACAGGTGATGAAAAATTACGATATCATAACAATGGGACGATCTTCCATTGACCTTTACTCCCAAAATATTGGCGCCGAGTTCATCGATATAAAAGGGTTCGATGCATTTGTAGGCGGTTCGCCTCTAAACATCGCAACCGGCTGTACAAGACTTGGATTGAAATCCGCCTTGCTGACAGGAATCGGAGATGATAAGATCGGTGATTTCATTCTTAATTTTCTGGAAAATGAAAACATTGAATCGAAATTTATTCCCCGGGTAAAAGGTGCGCGCAGCAGTGCCGTTGTCCTTGGCATAAAACCTCCTGATCAGTTTCCACTTGTATATTACCGAGACAACGCTGCCGATAGCCGCATTACCATTGACGATGTTATTGCTGCCGATATTAGCCAGTTTAAAATGCTGGAGATATCAGGTACGGCCATGAATATTGAACCAACACGAAGCGCCGTATTTTATGCTGTCGAGGTTGCTCACGAAAACAAAGTCCCTGTAGTACTGGATCTGGATTTCCGAGCAGATCAATGGTCGGATGTTCGTTCTTTTGGAATTATGACGCGGGCCGTCCTTCCTAAAGTTAAGATCGTAATTGGCACAGAAGAAGAGGTTCTCGCGGCATCGTTAAAAGATGCTGCACAAGTTTCCATTAAACACCAGCAGATCTCGGCTCCTACAGTTACGGGAAATATCGAGCAGTCGATCCAAAAAATTATGGATTGTGGTGTGGAGATTCTTGTCGTCAAGCGGGGTTCCGATGGCGCCACTTTCTATACTTCCTCAGGTGAAAAACAGGATGTCCCGGGTTTTCCTGTCAAAATACTGAATGTGCTCGGAGCCGGCGATGCATTTGCCAGCGGTTTTATCTATGGATTTTTAAAAGGATGGGATTTGTACAAAGCCTGCAGAATGGGTAACGCGAGTGGAGCACAAGTTGTGCTACAGCCCGGATGTGCCAACTTTATGCCGACGCTTGAAGAGTCGATGAATTTTATAAAGGAACATGGTGGATTTTAAGGTAGAAAAATGAATACGAAACGATTAACAGTAGCCCAGGCAATCATCGCTTTCCTTCACAATCAATATGTTGAACGTGACGGAATTGAACATCCGTTCTTTGCAGGATGTTTCGGAATTTTCGGACATGGGAATGTAGGGGGGATAGGCCAGGCATTGCATCAAACACCGGAGTTTCGCTACTATCAATCCAGGAATGAACAAGCCATGGTTCACACCGCGGCAGCGTATGCAAAGATGAAAAACCGACTTTCTACTTTTGTTTGCACTTCTTCAATCGGACCAGGAGCTACCAATATGATCACCGGCGCGGCAGCGGCAACCATCAATCGTATCCCCGTGCTTTTATTGCCCGGTGATATTTTTGCAACCCGAAGAGTCGATCCGGTTTTACAACAGCTTGAATCTACCCATACGCAGGATATCTCGGTAAATGATTGCCTTAAACCTGTTTCAAAATATTGGGATCGAATCAACAGGCCCGAGCAGATAATGGCGTCGTTGCCTGCCGCCATGCGGGTTCTTACATCGCAGGCAGAGACTGGAACGGTAACGCTTGCGCTTCCTCAGGATGTTCAGGCAGAGGCATTTGATTTTCCGCAAGCACTATTGCAAAAGAGGGTTTGGAATATACCACGTCCGTTGCCAGATCAGATGTTGATTCAACGTGCGGCTTCCCTGATAAAAAATTCAAAGTCACCTGTGATCGTTTCAGGCGGCGGTACGCTTTATAGCGAAGCCACGGATGGGCTATTAGCTTTCGTTCAACGAACCGGGATCGCCGTAGTAGAGACTTTTGCAGGCAAGGGGTCTCTTCCTTATGATGATGTACATAATTTGGGTGCTGCAGGAGCCACGGGAACCGAAGGTGCAAATGCGATAACAGAAAAGGCCGATGTGGTAATTGGTTTGGGAACACGATACAGTGATTTTACGACCGCCTCCAGAACAGCATTTCAAAATGAAAATGTAAAGTTCATCAATATTAATATTGCGGAATTTGATTCGCACAAACATTCCGGATTAGCCTTAACAGGCGATGCCAAAGCAACGTTGCTGGCCTTGGGTAAGGAATTAATAGGGTATCAAACGTCTCAGGAATATCAGACACAGGTTGCTGCGTTCAACAAATCCTGGGATAAAAAAGTGGCTGCTGCTTATGCGCCCAATACAAAAGGCAAACCAAGTCAGTCGGAGGTTGTTGGTGCAGTGAACGATTTTTCTGAACCAAGAGATGTGGTTTTCTGTGCAGCGGGTAGTTTGCCTGGCGATCTTCACAAACTTTGGCGCACAAGGGATCCAAAAGGGTTTCATCTTGAATACGGATACTCATGCATGGGGTATGAAATTGCCGGTGGGCTCGGTGCAAAAATGGCTTGTCCCGATCGTGAAATTTATGTGATGGTGGGCGATGGAAGTTACCTCATGATGTCGTCCGAAATTATTACATCAATCCAGGAGGGATATAAACTCACCATAATTCTGATCAACAACAATGGCTTTGCGAGTATCGGTGGATTATCTAAGTCGCTGGGCAGCGAAGGTTTTGGCACGCAATACCGGTACCGTGATGAGAAGTCAGGGCAGCTTGATGGAAGTGTACTTTCGGTAGATCTCGCTTCAAATGCAGCAAGCCTTGGAGCAGAGGTAATTAAAACAGATTCAATTGAAACGTTAAACGTCGCATTAAAAAAAGCAAAATCAACTAATAAAACGACAGTCATCTACATCGAAACAGTGCCGGAAAGAAAGATGAATGGATATGGTCACGCATGGTGGGAAGTTCCTGTTGCTGAGGTGTCGGAAAAGGAACTGGTGCGCGAAGCTTATGATAACATGGTCTCGAATAAAAAGAAGCAAAAGAATTTTTTATCATAATTCCCAACAATTCAATTTGAAAAAATAACTAACCGAATGTCCATACTGACTGTTGTAACTTTTTTAGGATTTACCGGCTTTGTCGGATTGGTTTCCTGGCTTCGTACGAGACATGAAAAGCTTGATTCCCAAGTAGGTTATTTCCTGGGAGGCCGAAGTCTTACAGGTGTGTTGATCGCAGGCTCGATGCTAATGACCAATATTTCGACAGAGCATCTTGTGGGAATGAATGGAGCTGCTTATAAAAATGGTTTTATTGTTATAGCCTGGGAAGTGACTTCTGCACTCGCATTGATTCTGGGCGCAACCTATTTTATTCCAAAATATTTGAGAATGGGACTAACCACTATTCCGGAATACCTTGAGAATCGTTTTGATGCAGCAACGAGAACCTGGGTGGCCATTTTACTGGTAATCTCATTTGCCGTAACACTTTTGCCTATTGTGTTATATACGGGTGCCATTAACCTGGAAAGCATTTTTAATGTATCCGATACGTTGGGTGTAAGCGATCAGGAAGGACTATGGATTACGGTTTTAGTCATTGGCGTTTTGGGATCCGTTTATGCCATCTTTGGCGGATTAAAGGGCGTTGCCGTTTCCGATACACTGTATGGGTATGGTCTATTGATCGGTGGGCTGCTAGTCCCTTTGCTTGCCCTTATTGACATTGGGAATGGTAATCCGATCGAAGGTCTGTCCACGGTGTTTAAACACAACCCTGAGAAATTTAACGTTATCGGGGCGCCTGATTCTGTAATGCCGTTCGAAACGCTTTTTACCGGACTTGTCATCAATCAGATTTATTTCTGGTGTATGAATCAATCTATTATTCAAAGAGCATTCGGTGCAAAAAATTTGATTGAGGCACAAAAAGGTCTTTTGTTAACCGGCGTGCTAAAAATATTTGTTCCAGTCATTATTATTTTACCCGGGGTTATCGGATTCTATTATTTTGGTGATTCATTATATGCGACCCAGGATCTTATTTATCCTGAACTTGTAAAAAGAGTTTTACCAATAGGATTCGCGGGGTTCTTTGCGGCAGTCGTAATGGGTGCTGTGTTAAGTACGTTTAACGGTGTGCTGAATAGCGCCGCTACGATTTTCAGCATTGATGTTTATCAGCGGTTATTTAATACGCAAGCGGGCGACAAAAAATCGGTTCGTGTGGGTAAGATCACAGCAAGCATTCTGGCCGTTGCTGCCATTGCGACTGCCCCGTTCGTCGCTAATGCTCCGGAAGGAATGTACCAATTATTGCAGCAGCTTAACGGAATCTTTTTTATTCCTATCGCATCCATTATGCTGGGTGGATTTTTTTTCAAATCGATATCGGCTACCGGCGCAAAGGTGGCGTTGGTGGTTGGCCTGATTTTTTATGTAGTGACTACTTTTATATTGAAGGTTGATATTCATTTCATCCACATTTGGGGAATTGAATTTCTGTTGAATGTGGGAATTATGTTCCTTTTCTCTTACCTGTATCCTGCTAAAAAATCATTTGAGGTAAAAGATGTTAAAGTAGTAGATCTTAAGGGATGGAAATATACCAATGCTATGTCTGTGGCGTTGGTGGTGATTACTGTCGCCATCTATATCCTGCTTGGTAATGTATAATGTTAAAATAAATGATTTACAAAATTTGAAAGAATGGAAGTATTAAAAAATTATATCGGAGGTAAGTGGGTTACGAGCAGCGAGTCCTCTACAGTGGATATTTTAAATCCAGCATCCCAGGAAGTTCTGGGTAAGGTGCCCTTCGGAAAGAATACAGCCAACGATGTGGCTGCTGCTGTCAATGCAGCTTCATCTGCCTTTTACGAATGGAGCCAGACGCCGGTAATGCAACGGGTTCAGCCATTGTACAAGTTAAAACAATTGCTGGAGGAAAATCTTGATGATATTGCCCGGACAATTTCCATGGAGTGCGGCAAAACACTGGCAGAATCAAAAGGAGAAATGCAACGCGCCCTCGAGAATGTAGAAACGGCCTGTGCAACTCCTGTACTGATTCAGAGTGAATTTTCTGAAAATATTGCGAAAGGAATTGATGAGTTTATGATCCGGCAAGCGTTGGGTGTATGCGCCTGCGTGGCTCCGTTTAATTTCCCCGGAATGATACCATTTTGGTTCTTACCGTATGCAATCGCCTGTGGAAATACTTTTATTCTCAAGCCATCTGAGAAGGTTCCACTAACCATGATCAAAGTTTTTAGGCTCATGGAAAAAATCGGCCTGCCGGATGGTGTTGTGAACCTGGTGCTCGGCGGTAAAGAAACAGTGGATGCCATACTCGATCATCCTGAGATAAAAGCGGTCAGTTTTGTAGGATCCACGGCCGTAGCAAAATATATTTATTCACGAGGTACAGCCAACGGCAAACGCGTACAGGCACAAGGTGGTGCTAAGAACCCGGTAGTTGTACTGCCCGATGCTGACCTGGAAATGTCTTCCAAGATTATTACCGACAGCGTATACGGATGTGCGGGACAACGATGTCTTGCCGCCTCGACAATTATTACTGTGGGAGACGGAAAAGGAGTGATCAAAGAGATATTGTTAGAATCGGCTAAGAGCAGGACAACAGGTTCAGGTTTGGATACCTCGATGGAGATGGGTCCCGTGATATCAAGAGAAAGCAAATCGCGCGTGGAGTATTTGATCGACAAAGGAGTAAAGGAAGGTGCGCAATTATTGCTCGATGGACGAAATCCCAAGATAGACGGATTTGAGAATGGAAATTTTATCCGGCCTACGATCTTGGAAGGGGTCCCGCTCAATGGTGAAATAATTAAAACTGAAATATTTGGCCCGGTGATGAGCCTGGTGCAAATGAACACTATCGAGGAGGTTGTGCAGTTCATCAATAACAATCAGTATGGAAATATGGCCTGTCTTTTTACGAGTAGCGGTGCAAATGCGCGCAAGTTCAGAAGCGAGGCAAACGCAGGAAATATTGGTATCAATATCGGAGTTGCAGCGCCAATGGCACAATTTCCTTTCAGTGGATGGAAGGAAAGTTTCTTTGGTGACTTACACGGGCAGGGGAGGCACGCGATCGAATTTTTCACACAAACAAAAGTTGTAATAGAACGATGGCCTAAGGAGTGGTCAAGAAAATTTTAATGGATATGAGCAAGATACAGATCGCAAATGCTCCCTGTTCATGGGGTGCATTGGAGTTTGAACTCGAAGGAAAAGCATTGGGCTATCAACAGGTATTGGATGAAATGCAAGCTACAGGCTATGCAGGTACCGAACTGGGTGACTGGGGTTTTATGCCCACGACTTCGGACGAACTGAAAAGCGTGCTGAAGGACCATCATCTTGAATTGCTTGGCGCATTTGTTCCAGTGGCTCTCAAAAAAGAAAATGCGCATGAAGAGGGTGTGGAGAAAGCTTTGAAGGTAGCTCGACTCATGTACAATGCCGGATATAAAAATGCATTTATTGTGCTCGCGGATGAAAACGGTTCGGTACCAGAACGGACATTGAACGCTGGTCGCGTAGCAAGCAAGATGGGACTTACAGAAGATGAATGGAAAGTATTCGGAAAGGGCGCCGACAGAATTGCCAGAGCTGTTAAGCAGGAATCTGGTTTGAGGACAGTATTTCATCACCACTGTGCCGGTTATGTTGAAACTCCTGCTGAACTTGATAGCCTTATGGATCATACGGATCCATCCCTGGTAGGACTTTGCCTTGACATGGGTCACTACGCTTTTGGGGGAGGTGATCCGTTACAGGCGCTTAAAAAATATTATGATCGCATCTGGCATGTTCACTTTAAAGATTATGACAAATCGGTGGGAGAGGCGTCTCGGAAAAATCAGCTGGATTATTTCGAATCTGTAAAGCAAGGTATTTTTTGTGAATTGGGAAAAGGCAGTGTCGATTTTAAATCTATTGTCGCGGAATTGAGAAAGCGCGACTACAACGGTTGGGTTGTAGTGGAACAAGATGTGCTTCCGGGAATGGGTAACCCAAAGGAATGTGCAAAACATAACCGGGACTTTATTAAAACCCTAGGTCTATAGCAATGAGCAATGAGTAATGAGCAATGATCAATGGGTTGGCTCGTTCATTCACTGCTCACTGCTCATTACTCATTGTAAAAAACAGATCGTATGAATAAAATTAAAGTAGGAATTCTCGGGCTTGGCCGTATTGGCAAGATCCATTTTGAAAATATCAAATTAAATATTCCTGAAGCTGAGATTGTTGCAGTCGCAGATCCCTATAATCCCTATACTCAAAATGGTATTGCAGTCTGTGAGGCAGATGAATTGCTTGCCATGGCGAATATTGATGCCGTGATTATTTGCACTCCTACCGACACGCATGCGGGATATATTGAAAAGGCGGCTAAGGCAGGCAAAGACATTTTTTGTGAAAAGCCTCATGATCTTTCTTTAGACACGGTAGTGGAATCTTTGGCTATTGTTGAAAAAAATAAAGTCAAGCTTATGCTCGGGTTCAACAGACGTTTTGATCCGAATTTTTTAAAAGTAAAGAACCTTGTAGAAGCGGGCAAGATAGGTGATCCACATATCCTTAAGATCACAAGCAGAGATCCTGGGCCTCCTCCGTTAGCCTATATAAAAAGTTCTGGCGGTATGTTCCTGGATATGGCCATTCATGATTTCGATATGGCGCGTTACATCATGAACAAAGAAGTAATCGAAGTGTATTCTTCAGCAAGCGTTTTAACTGACCCGATGATCGGTGAGGCTGGTGATATTGATACGGCGGTTACTACACTTCGGTTCGAGGATGGCTCTATGGCAGTGATCGATAACAGTCGCAAGGCTGTTTATGGATACGACCAACGACTGGAAGTATTTGGATCGAAAGGAATGGCAAAAGTTGATAATAATCGTCCCGACAATCATCAGCTTTATGATGCTGTGGGAACACATGAATCCTTGCCGTTGAATTTTTTTATGGAGCGCTATACGGCTTCCTATCTTAATGAAATGAGAATGTTTTTTAAGGCAATAATCGAGAATACCAAAATGCCTGTTAGCGGGCACGACGGCTTACAAGCTATGGCGATTGCACTTGCCGCTAGCCTTTCCGTGAAAGAAAGGCGCCCGGTACAAGTACAGGAAATACTGGAAAGGAAATCGATAACTAACAAATAGGGAACGGTGTCTTTGAGAGGACTTAATGAAATTGAATAGCGTCAATCTTTGAAGATTCTGGTTGTCGTTTAAGCTGTTGCTTAAATAGCAGTGCCATTCAGAAATTGCCTTTTAAGCTTTCCCATGTGTAATAGGAAAGCCAATTGATCCAGTTACTTACTGTACTCCCTGGGTTCTATTATTATATTGGTCTTTCGGATAACGATCGACCTGATGAGTTGAATGAGCTGAATCATCGGATGTCAAAAGCGTAGGTTTTAGACCACGACGAGTTTATCTCTCAACGCCATTCTAATACGCGAAGCATAGCCGGATAATTTTCTATAACAAATATTTCTTCAGCCTGAGCGACTTTTGTTTTCGCAATTCGTCGGTTACAATACCTGCATTTATTTTAGCACCCTCCTTATTAGTATGCGTATGGTCTGTTATGAATAATTTTTTCGTTACCACTTCAATCCCAAGCTGCTCATAATGTGTAGCAACTAAATCATTTAAATCGATGTAAGCCACGCGTTCTTTCTTTGCAATTTCTTTAGTCCATGCGGCGTAGCTGGATGATGCGCGTTCAACTTTACCATCTTTCCATATATTTCTGGCCACCAACGAACATACGATGGGTATGGCACCCTTTGTTTTAGCATCGGCTATATATTTACGTATATACCAACCGTAAGTATGAACAACCTCATGCTTTTTCGTGAGCATATTTTCGATCGCTTCAGTTTCATCTCCAATGCCTTTTATTGATCCGCGTGCCCGTATGGTATCATTCACAGCGCCAGCATCATTATGACCGAATTGAATAATAACATAGTCACCTGGTTTTATCCGGGATAAAACCTTATCCCAAAGACCTTCTGTCTGGTAAGTACGACTACTGCGGCCGCCACGCGCATGATTTTCAATGCCTATCTTTGTTGTGTCAAATCGCTCGTAGAGAAAATCTCCCCAACCCCACAATCCCTGTTCACCTTTTCCGCTTCCATTCTTTACTGTAGAATCACCAATAAGAAAGAGCGTTGGTTTATTGTCCTTTTCCCCTGCCGAAAGCAGAGATATTAGAAGTAGTAAAAAGATATATTTCATTTTTAAAATGCTGGGTGCTTGAGAAGTAAATGATTGGGGCTATTTACAAAATATTTGAGCATGTGGTATCCAATTATTCGCCCGCAACAAAAGCAAAATCAAGTATTTCTATTAAAGTTAAAATGTCATTAATTTTTTGTAGATAATTTGAATTATTAAGTTACTTCTTAGCCTTAAAGTGAATTTATGTTTGATTCCGGCAACTTTTTAACTCAATAATAATATTCAAATGAAATCAATAGCAAGAACCCTTTGCTTCGCGGTTTTTGTCCTCATTTTTTCAGTGTCTTGTAGCAAGGATGATGAGCCGATTAACCCGCTTCTAGGCACCTGGATATTAAAAGCCACAACTGCTCAAAACTGCAAAGATCCAGGTCAGAATGTAACGATCACGTATGATTGTGATGATTCCGCCTGTAGTAAATATACTTTTAATGCGGATGGAACCTTGAAATTGGAGCAATTTACTGGCGTGTATTTTACAACTTCTGAAGGCACCTATACGATTTCGAACTCAACCGTAGTTACCCATATAGCCGAAGGACAAACCCCGACGTCGACCCGAACATTTACCTTTGATGTAAGCGAACCGAACAACCTCTATCTTAAAGAGATTTTCCCTTATGGTTCGGGCAAGTGTAGTCCCACGACTGTGATGATGAGGTAATAGATCGCCTTGTATTGATTGTAGATTTACGATTGTAGATTGTAGATTGATGGTGTCTGCTAAACTCTACAGATTTGAATCGAGTGCCAATCTAAAATGATCAATCTGTAATCGTCAATCAATGTCATTTAGTTAAGGTCGTAGTACAGGCTACTTTTGGAACTTCCAAATAAACTTCGGCAACAAGCTTCAGTAAGCAAGCGCTAAGATTGCTTTAGAATTTATCTTAGGATATCCTCCTATTTCTTTGGCGATCATTTCCCCACTGGGCCCCAATTGATGTATGTAACGACCAGAGCTAATATTACCGCATTCATCGATTAGTTTGATTTCGCCCAATGCGAAGCGCTCTCTTTTAGGAATCGGCGAAATTATTCAACGCCGCTCCCAAACAGCTTTCATTTTATAAGATTGATTTTTTCTATCCCCCTACGGAAGAAGATGCGTAATTGTTTGTTCGGGGTAGGTAGTTAACAGGATTGAGAGTTAATACTTTTTCTGCAGGTTAAAAGTTTTGATAATTTGGAGTTAAATGTTTTTGAAACAATGAAACAGCGAGACGCAACAGATTTGATTAAAGGAGCATTCCTGCATAAAGTCAAAAGCTCAACCTGGGCAGACCTTGGATGTGGAACCGGCACATTTACGGGAGCCTTAGCGTCCTTGCTGACTGATAATAGTAAAATTTATGCGGTCGACCGGGAAAGCCAGCAACTGGACGTTGCTTCCGGAGGCAAAACTGCAATTCAATTTGTCAAACTAAATTTCGTTGATGAAATATTGCCTTTTCACAACCTTGACGGAATACTGATGGCGAATTCACTACATTTTGTTAAGGATAGATCGGGGTTTATTAAACAAATTAAAAATCACCTTAAGCCAGATGGCGAAATGATCATTGTCGAATATGACCGGTTAAAACCGACGCCATGGGTGCCATATCCCGTTAGCTTTGATAATTTATTCGAAATTTTCACAGCTCACGGATTCACGAACATTGAAAAGATCGGTGAAAGAAATTCGATATTCGGCAAGGAAAAAATGTACGCTTGTTGGATTAGAGTTTGATCAAGAGCTCGCCGCGATCAGTTACATGAAGTAAGTAAAAAAGTACATCCAGAATGATAGTCACCCAGCATCTCGGTGTAGTACTTTCGAACACAACATTCCCTTAGAAAGGGAAACATATCGGGGACGGTACTAACCAGAGATCTAACGGCTCCATTCGATTCTTGGCGCATCCTTTTTCTGACCGGCCACCTCCAAATTAAGTTTCTGTACCTTTCCGTCATCGCCCTGTACAAAAAGTATTCTGGCATTTGATAATTGACAAACGAATTGGCCTTTGGAGTCAATGAAGTTAAGGGCATCAATACCCATTAACAGATCATTAGTTTTGTGGATTCGAAAATCGAAAAAAGACTAATGTGACTCATGACACACATTTTTACTTTTTGTCTTATGAGACTTTTATTCCTCACTTTGTAGAGTAACGGCTCCGGGTTACTAATTACAAATTGCGGTATTATTTGCCGGCCATTGCGAACTATTCAATTTCAGCAACCAAATCATTTATGAAGCACGAATATGTTGCACAAACGTGTTTGAACCTCTGGTATAATTGTTGAATTCTTTCTCCAACGCCAATACAAACTGTTTGGTGATAAATAAACTAAAGTAAGTAGTCATGAAAAAAACAATAGTAATCTTTGGAATGATGATGCTGAGCCTAACATGCTATACGAACGTATTTGCACAAAAGCCAGCAGTCGTTACCGGCAATGATGCGGGATGGCAACACATTGGCCAGACCACTGCAAGTTTTGCTACACAAAATGAATCAATTAAAGTTTTAGGAGCGGATGAGTTCACGGCCATCCGGTTAAAAGTTACAGAGGCGCCTTTACACATTGATCGCCTACAAGTGTTTTATGAATCAGGTGAGATGGAGGAGATTGATGTTCGTAGCGAGATCAAAGCCAACGCGGATACCAGGGTTATTACATTAAAACATCCTGACCGTGATATAAATAAAGTTGCGTTTACCTATAGGACCGTAAAAAATTCTAAAGGTCAAAAAGCCGACGTTTCCCTATACGGACTAAAAACCAATCAGCCTGCCGGAAAGGACTCCTACCGGGATGAAAAGCGTGAGATAAAGGAAGATGCGAAGGAAGCTAAGGAAGACGTAAAAAGGGAGGCCAATGAGGCAGCTGAAGATGTCGATCGAGAAGCACAATCAGCTGGTGATAAAATTTCCGAAGGTGCCAACGATGCGGCTGCAGCTATCAAAGATCAAAAGGTAAAAGATAAAGTGGGACCTGGTAATGAGACAGTTTACCTCGATGATAATGGCAAGTATTATTACATCAACAATGAAGGTAATAAAGTAAACATCCTGAAAGCTCAGTTAAAGGATAAGCGGGATAGATAAAATGTTTCGAGTTTAGAGTTTCGAGTTTCGAGTGGTGCGCGTATCCAAGTTTGGAGTTTCGAACGTCAAAGTTTCTGGCCCGAGGTTGATCCTCAGGAAATTAAATATGATGTGACAAACGATGAGGTTCGGAAACTCGAAACTCTAGACTCGAAACTCTCAACTTTCCAAGACCTCTTTCAATATCGCCACGGCCCTTTCCTGTTCTCTAAAATTCAATGAAGCAAAACCCAACCCTACTGAATTGTATTTTGTTTTTTTTGTGTCATAGTCAGTACCGTCATTCATGATCAATCCTTTTTTGAGGGCATTGGCTGAGACACTCGGCAAATTATTTTTTATAAAATTAACCCATACCATCAGGCCGCCGTCTGGGATTTTAAACGAAATAGCATCGCCTAATTCTGTTTTTAGCAAATTGCAAAAGTGATCTCTTCGTTCTTTGTATAGTTTTAAAGATTTCTTTAAATGCCTTGCTAAGGTGCCGTCCTTATACAATTCGGCTACGGCATTTTCAATTAGGCTGTCTCCTTGCGTGTCGATGGATTTTCGCAAGTAGGTTGCGGCGGCTATAAATTCTGAAGGCGCAACAATAAACCCCAGCCGTATGGCTGGTGCAAGAGATTTTGTTAGCGTCCCAATGTAAACAACGTTTCCATTTCTATCGAGGCTTGCCATCGGCATCATCGGTTTACCCGCATAATGAAAATCATAGTCATTGTCATCTTCCATGATGGCGAATTTAAATTTTGCCGCCAGTTCCAGCAGACGAATCCGGTTGCCGGGAGTCATCGTCGCGGTTGTTGGATGGTGATGATGCGGAATGACGTAAACCATCCTTATTTTTTTCTTTTTACAAATTGATTCGATGACATCGATGTCTATTCCATCGTCTCGCACGGGCACGTGATTTATTCGTGCACCAAGCTGTTGAAAAGTTGAATTGGCACCGGCATAACCAGGTGTTCCTACGATAATATCTTCCCGATGTTTTAGCAAGATGGACGTTGCAATGTATATACCCATCTGCGCGCCTTTGGTTACTAAAATATTATCGGCGGTTATGGACAGCCCTCTCGTATCGCATAAAAACCCAGCCAGCGTTTCTCTTAAATGAAGTGTACCCTGTGGGTTGCCGTACATCAGGTATTTCTTATTTGCAGGTATTTTGGAAAGACTTCGTATTGTTTTGATTAATTCTTCAATTGGCGTCAGGCGGACGTCTGGAAACCCACCGTCGTATAAAACTAATTTCCCGGCTGGTGAAAAATCAGGAGAACGCACCGGCAAAACCTTTTTGATATCATATTCAAATCCTGCTTTTTCGGGTAGGTGGAACGAGGAAACCTTATCACCAATTTTTCCAGGAGTCAATAGCGGTGAATTAACTTTCACAAAAGTGCCTTTCCGGGAGATCATTTCGATCCATCCCTGCGAGTCTAATTCCTGATAAGCCGCAACTACCGTCATTCTATTGATTTTTAGTAAAGCTGCTACTTCCCTGGAACCTGGCAATTTTAATCCTTTTCTAAATCTCCCCAGGTGGATATTTTGAATAAAAGCATTGGTGATCTGCAAGTAAATAGGTGTCACCGAAGCTGAGTCTATTGTAATAAGTTCTTTTATCAATTTCATATTCTGGATTAGTTAATAAATTAAAACTGGATTACTTAGATCATCCAGTAAAAATATATCTATGTACGCTGATTATAAAAAATACCTACTATGAAATATTTATTTACGCTGTTACTTACAAGCACCTTCCTTCTTGTAAACGGGCAACCTAATTCACTGAAAGCGGATGAATCATTGCCAATCCCGAAATTAAGTTTTGACGAACACGGTGCGTTGGTGATCGTTCCCTCCACGGCATCATCACCGCAGGATTTTGATTTTCTTATTGGTAAATGGAAGCTAAAACACAGAAAGCTTAAATCACGATTGAGCGGCTCCAGTGAATGGGAGGAATTTGAAACGGTGGTGGAAGATTTTACCATTCTGAAAGGAAATGGAAACATGGACGTGGGGCAGACAACACGCGATGGAAAGCCGTGGGAAGGAAGAACGATCCGGTTGTTTAATCCAAAAACCCGGTTGTGGAGCTTACATTGGATCGCCAGTAATATCAGCACCATGGACCCCGCGGTTGTGGGTTCTTTTGAAAACGGAGTTGGTCATTTTTTCGGTCAGGATACCTTCAACGGAAAAAAAATAATCGTTATGTTTCGCTGGGATGCCCGGGATAAGGAACATTCAAAATGGAGCCAGGCTTTTTCACCTGACAATGGTAAAACGTGGGAGTGGAACTGGTTTAACGTAAAGGAAAGAATATCGGAGCTGTCTACAAAGGCAGTCCATGAAAAGAATGATCTCATACCCATACCGAAATTAAATTTTGACGAAAATGGTGAATTGGTGATAGTCCCCTCATCCACGTCCTCGCAACAAGATTTCGATTACCTCATTGGCAAGTGGACCTTGAAACACCGTAAGCTTAAATCAAGGTTGAATAACTCGAAGGAATGGGAAGAATTCGAAACAGAGGTGGTCGATTTTAATATTCTGGAAGGAACAGCAAACATGGATGTTTGTGAAGCGACCATTGATGGAAAACCTTGGGAAGGAAGAACCATACGCTTGTTTAATCCAGCGACGAGGTTGTGGAGCTTATATTGGATAGCGAGCAATGCCCACGTGATGGATCCACCCGTTGTAGGCTCGTTTGAAAATGGAATCGGTCATTTTTTTTGCAAGGATACCTTCCAGGGAAAAAAAGTAATTGTCCTGTTCCGTTGGGATAAGAGAGATGAAGAATATCCCGTATGGAGCCAGGCTTTTTCTCCAGACAATGGCAAGACGTGGGAGTGGAATTGGATGAACGTATCGCATAGGAAAAAATAACTTGATTTTTGGGATGGTAGCGGAAGAAGTCAGAAAAGCAACGACAGAACACTTGGATGAACTGGCCAATTTATTTAATGAATACAGAGTCTTTTATAAAAAGCAATCCGATTTTGGCAAAGCAAAACTTTTTCTCCATGAACGTTTAATCAAAAATGAGTCAGAGATTTTTGTTTCGTTTTGTGGTACGACCATGACAGGTTTTATACAACTCTATCCTCTTTTCTCCTCGATCAGAATGAAAAACCTTTGGGTGCTGAATGATTTATTTGTTCACGAAAAATTCAGAGGGCAAGGATTTTCAATTGCACTAATTGCCCGGGCGAAAGCATTGTGCCGGGAGAGCGGTGCCTGTGGATTTATGCTGGAGACTGCAAAGGCAAATGTCATTGGAAACAGGCTTTACCAAAGGGTCGGCCTTACACTGGATAAAGAGAACGTTGTTTATACCTGGGAAGTATGATTTTCTTGCCAAACAGTTCTACAGCTTTTTCTTTACCATCCATACTGTTTAGTTGTATAATCTTATCGTGTGGAACACCTTACTCCTATAATAATTCGTGAAGATGTCCGTATCTTGGCTTGACATCGAAAGAGGATGTCTACCTGCACGTAGCGAAAATTTACTATGAATATTCGTAGTTTGTTGACCATTTTTATTCCAACAAGGAATGCTTCTATTCTGATATTTTTTTTATTGATATTCATTAATTGTAAGCAATCAGATAATAATGTAACGCCTATACCGGGACCGAATGAAATTCCAGATGTTGTACCTATAGTCTGTGATTATGAACTAAATGAAACTGAGCTTACATCGACCGGATGGGTAAAAGCTTTCGAGGACAACTTCGACTCAGGTCTTTCTAAATGGAACATATGGACCGGTGGAGCTTTCAACAATGAGCTTCAGCATTATCAGGCATCCAACATAGAACTCCAAGGTGGTATATTGTTAATAAAGGCTAAGAAAGAAACGGTTACCGGATATACAACTCCCTTTGATCAGACTCAAAAAACTTTTCAGTTTACTTCCGGAAGAATTGAATGTAAGACGAATGTTTCTGCGAGCGCGGCTTCCCCAAAAGTGCGCATTGTTGCACGGATAAGGCTTCCTGCGGGCAACGGGTTGTGGCCTGCTTTCTGGGCCTACGGAGATCCCTGGCCAACACAGGGTGAAATTGATATTATCGAAGCGCGTGGCCAGGAAACAAAAAAGTATCAGACCAATTATTTTTATGGAACGTCAGCCGACAACAACCTGGTTAAGGGTGCTGAAGGTTTTATTGAAGCCAACGAAGATCTCACAGCGTGCTTCCATGTTTATGAAATGATCTGGGAGCAATCCAAACTTACTTCGATACTCGATGGCACCGTGGTTGAAATAAAAACGTCAGGCGGTTATATCCCACAACTTTTCGGAAAACAGGAAAGGATCACGTTGAATCTGGCTGTTGGCGGATGGTTTTTCAATAATCTTGATCCAGCAACAATTGAGACAGGAACTATGCAAGTTGATTGGGTTAAGGTTTTTACTTCCAATTGAACTGCTTGTACCTAAAATGTTTCACGCAAAGAGCGCAAAGATAATTCGTAAAGGGCGCAGAAAATTATTCGAAGAGCCATTCGTGATTTGACTTTAATTCTGTGCTGCTAAAAATATTCGTTTGCGATAAAGAAATGTTTCCTTAAATTTTAGGCTTCGTTTATCCTAAAATTATGCCTGACTTTCAGATTAAGAAAACTCAAAAAGCGTATGATGTGTGTATTGTTGGTTCTGGCGCCGGAGGCGGAATGGCCGCGTATGTGCTGGCCAATGCTGGCATCAAAGTAGTTTTGTTGGAAGCGGGTCCCTTATATGATCCGGCAAAAAACGTGACGCAGTTAAAATGGCCGTGGGAATCTCCGCGAAGAGGGGCAAATACACCGCTCAGGCATTTTGGAGATTTTGATGCAGCGTATGGGGGATGGGAATTAGAGGGGGAACCTTATACTCATAAGGATAATACGAAGTTCGATTGGTTCCGCTCGCGTATGGTGGGTGGCCGTACCAACCACTGGGGTAGAATTTCACTTCGTTTTGGTCCAAATGATTTCAGGCGTCGAAGTATCGATGGGCTGGGCGACGATTGGCCAATTGCATATGAGGATGTTGCGCCATTCTATGATAAAGTGGACCGGCTTATCGGTGTTTTTGGTTCGAAAGAAAATCTACCGAACGATCCCGACAGTATTTTTCTTCCGCCACCGAAGCCCAGATTGCATGAGCTTTTTATAGGCATGGCAGGCAAATCGTTAAATATTCCGGTTATTCCGTCCCGCTTGTCCATTCTCACAAAACCAGTTAACAAGGACAGAGGATCTTGCTTTTATTGCCGTCAGTGTAATAGAGGCTGCACGGTTTATGCCGATTTTTCTTCCTCTTCCGTACTTGTAAAACCGGCGATAGCAACGGGTAATGTAGATATTATTCCAAACGCAATGGCGCGAGAGGTGCTCACGAACGATGCAGGAAAAGCCACAGGAGTTTCTTTCGTCAATAAAGACGATATGCAGGAATATACCGTGACAGCTAAGATTGTCATCCTGGCAGCCAGTGCCTGCGAATCATCCCGATTATTGTTAAACTCTAAATCGTCCAGATTCTCTAACGGATTGGCTAATGCAAGCGGTATTGTGGGCAAATATCTGCACGACTCTACCGGCGCCTCGATGGGTGGAATACTTCCACATTTGGTGGGACGAAAGAGGTATAACGAAGATGGAGTGGGAGGTATGCATGTATACACACCGTGGTGGCTCGACAATAAAAAGCTTGACTTTCCACGCGGATACCACATAGAGTACGGCGGTGGAATGAACATGCCTGGATATGGCTTTGGCTTTGGAATGCATAATACAAATGGAAAATATCCAGGTCGCAATGGGAATAAAAAGGAATCGGGTGGATATGGAGCATCTCTGAAAGATGATTATCGATATTTCTACGGTGCCTCAATAGGGATGTCCGGACGAGGCGAATCGATTGCCCTGGAGGATAATTATTGCGAAATCGATCCTGATAAAGTAGATAAGTATGGAATCCCTGTTTTGCGGTTTCACTATAAGTGGAGTGAGCATGAAGTGAAACAGGCGAAGCACATGAAGGAAACTTTCAAAGAGATCATTCATAAAATGGGAGGTGTAATTACGTCAGGTCATAACGATGGACCGGAGAATGACTATGGATTATTAGCTCCTGGCCGCATTATTCACGAGGTGGGTACAACCCGTATGGGAAATGATCCAAAAAAATCCGCGGTGAATAAATTCAATCAGGCTCATGACTGTAATAACCTGTTTGTTGTAGACGGCGGCCCATTCGTATCACAAGCTGATAAAAATCCTACGTGGACTATTCTTGCACTTTCGATGAGGACATCGGAGTATATAATCGATCAGCTTAAGAAGCAGAATATCTAAGATAATAATAACGGAAGTAAAATGCTAAGTGCAACATTGGCTCACTCGGTGACGATTGGATGCTAGATTTGAGTGAGTAGGGTTGAGTATAAATCCAGTTCACGCAGAGGACGCAAAGAAGGAAAACGCAAAGGCCGCGGTGGTCTTTATTTGCGGTCTTTGTGGGATAGCTTTGCGGTCTTTGCGTGAAATATTTCTAAAAGTGAAGAGCAAGAAAGTATCAATAGACCCACAACAGTGACAACTGGTATGCGAAAAGGACTTTTGAAAATATCACGCTTAAATCTACATTTAAGAATATAAGTAAATAGTCCAAGCATGAGAATATACATTGTTGCCCTGTTATTAATCCTATTTGTAAACTATGCGGAGGGCCAGGAGCTTTTAGATCAACATGCCTACACCCGTGGCGATTCATTACGGGGCTCGATAACGAAGGAGCGTATTTGGTGGGACCTGCTCAAATACGATTTATCGATTGCTGTAAATCCTGAGACTCAAAATATAAAGGGAACCAATATTATCCGGTATAAAGTGTTGAACAGCTCAACGGTTTTGCAGATTGATTTGCAGCCACCACTAGTCATTGATAAAGTTTCTCAGGACGGTCAACCTGTTGAAATAAGGCATGAAGGCAACGCTCATTTTATCACATTGCGCAAGCCGCAAAATCCGGGCGAAATAAATGAGTTGAAAGTTGAATTTTCCGGAAAACCGCACGTTGCGAAGAACGCACCGTGGGACGGCGGGTTTACTTGGACCAAGGACTCCACGGGGAATCATTTTATAGCAACTTCCTGTCAGGGAATCGGGGCAAGCTTATGGTGGCCCTGTAAAGATCACATGTATGATGAGCCGGACAACGGAATGATTATTTCAGTTAATGTCCCTGGTAATTTAGTAGCCGTATCGAATGGCCGTTTAAAAAAGGAAAAGAAAGAAAAGGATAAAACCAAAACTTATGTGTGGGAAGTGCTGAATCCTATTAACAACTATGGCGTCAATATCAACATCGGTAACTATGTTAATTTTTCAGAAAAATACAATGGGGAGAAAGGACTTTTAGATATGGATTATTGGGTGCTTAAACCAGATCTTGAAAAAGCAAAAATTCATTTTAAAGATGCCGGGAGAACGATGAAAGCTTTTGAACATTGGTTTGGCCCGTATCCATTCTACGAAGACAGCTACAAACTGGTTCAGGTTCCATACTTGGGCATGGAGCATCAAAGCTCAGTAACGTATGGTAATGGTTTTCAGAATGGTTATTTAGGAGGAGATCTAAGTTATACGGGATGGGGTTTGAAATGGGATTACATTATTGTTCATGAATCAGGTCATGAATGGTTTGCAAATAACATAACCTACAAGGACATTGCTGACATGTGGATTCACGAGGGATTTACGATGTATTCGGAAAGCCTGTTTGTAGAATACTATTATGGCAAAGAGGCTGGTGCGGAATATTCCCGTGGACTGCGGATAAGTATTGAAAACCAGGAACCACTCATCGGTCATTATAATGTAAACAAGGAAGGATCTTCCGATATGTACAATAAGGGGAACAACCTTTTGCACACGTTGCGACAGATTGTTAACAACGATGATAAATGGAGAGGAATGTTACGGGGTCTTAATAAAGAGTTTTATCATCAGATTGTCACAACGCAGCAGATAGAGGACTACATAGCAAAAGCGTTGGATCTTAAACTTGACTCATTCTTCGATCAATATTTGCGCGATTACCGAATTCCAGTTTTCGAATATGCTTTTCAAAATGAAAACCTGGTTTACCGCTGGGCTAATTGCATCGATAGCTTTGATATGCCTGTTAAGATATATGTTGATGGAAAGGAAAAAATGTTGCGACCGACCAGGCAACTTAAAATGGAAAAAATTGAATCGAAGGAAGCATCTGTCAAGGTAGATCCAGACTTCTATGTTTATAGTTACGATACCTCAGGTAAATAAAGATTTTTTTTTCCCAGTGATTAAAAAATTAAAGTTGAAAAGGTTGGAGCTGTAAGCGTGGAAAGTATTATTGCCTGTTTCTCGGCCTCCTTTTAACGACCCTGGAATCCAAACTATCTGCGTGGATATAAAGCATCTCTTCATGTTGGGTGTAAACTTCCAACCCATCTTTTTTTAAAAGAACTTTATTTTTAAAATCAACAGGTTGATTGAGCAATTCATTCAAAACTTTTTCCTGATCATGCCTTATTTCGCTGCTGGAATTATCTTTTTGGTGGTTATGAAATACTGCAGCAAAAAGCTCTTTCAGAGGGCGTTCTAAAATATCATCCATAAATTATAAAACTCCTAATACGACTTAAAGTTATTGGAGATGGAATATTTTTCCCTTGATTATAACAACCCAGGAATTCCAGAGTCTTTGAGTTTTTTTTAGATCACCAGGTAATTTAAAATTATCATAACAGCTAATAATCCCCCTGTCCAGATAGATTTAGTTTTGAGATTTTTGTCATTTAATATAAAGATGAGGGACACCATAATATTCCCGGCAATAAATAATAGTAAAAAGAGGTAAATCAGTGAAAGACTATCCTCGCGCAGGTAGTTCTTTAACACGCTTTTTAATCCAAAAAAAGGAATAAAGAAATAGCAAGTCATTAGGGCTAATTCGAAATACTTATCGAATTTGTCCTCTTTCGATTCATTCATTGGTCCCGAGTCGTTACAGAATTGCTAAATTAATGAAGTGGTGGCCTGCTGCAATTCTATCGCAGAGAATTATTTCACTATTAGATAGCCTGGGGATGAAGTGTCGAATGAAATCGATGGGGACATATGCACATAACATTAGCGCAGTATCACGGGTATGCACCTTGGAAAGGGGTGTAAGTAGTTCGCCAGCCAAACTAACTCACTTAAAATTTACCAAGTTACCTTACGGAAGAGGCCAGTATATTCCGATTTTGTTTCTGAGAAATGTTACACTCCGTTCCAGTTGCTCCATTCCTTCAACACCATCTTCAATACTGATCCATCCATTAAAATTTACCCTTTTAAGTTCTTTAAAAATGGCGTCGTAATCATTAAGACCTTTGCCAATTTCTCCATGGCGCAAACGTTTGGCGTAACCTGTTGACCCGCCTTCTTCGCGTCTTAGATCTTCCATCGTCCCTTCGATCAGATAGCGATCACTGGCGTGCATGGTAACAACCCGATGCGATACCCGTGAAAGTAAATCAAGAGGATCTTCGCCGGCGAGGTAAGTATTGCTTGGATCATAATTTACACCAAAGAACCGGTGGTCAATACTCTCAACAAGTTTACAGAAGACATCAGCCTTTTGCGCAAATTCTGGATATTCCCAAAAATCATCTTTGTAATGATTTTCCAGGATCAGTGTAATGTTTCGTTCTTGCGCATAAGGCAGGCAGGCTTCAATACATTCAGCTGCATACTTCACTCCCATATCCAGCGATATTTCAGGTCGTCGCTGGCCAGAGAGTACACGGCAAAACGACCCTCCTAAGGTGTGGGTCATATCGATCCAATGCTTCTGTTTGGCAATCTCTTTTTTACGAAACCCTGGATCGGGGTGTGTAAAGTCGGGAGAACAACACATCATGGGTATCACTTTGCCATGGTCTTCTACCTCCCTTCTGAACTTCTCCCAATTTTTCTTCTCAGCCATTTCCAAAAAGCCTGCGTACCACTCCAGACCATCAATGTCCAGCGCACATGCCAGTTTGATCCATTCAGAAACCTTCATGGTTCCATCTTTACAAAGCGCCTGCATAAAGGCTTTCGGAAATGCGGCTAGTTTAGGCATGCTAGGGGTTTAAGGTTTAATCAAATTATGAAACAGAAATGGTGGTTTCATCTTTTGGCGGATTTCGGCCGATGAACGGATGTTGTTCGAGGTCAACAACCTGACCACTGATCGGGCCGCTTTCGTCGGCAAGCCAGTAGATTGCAGCTGCCGCAATTTCAGCCGGCCACAAGATACGGCCAGCAGGAGCGTAGATCGCTGGGACTTTTTTATACCAGTCTGACGGCAATCCATGGTCTTTTTTTCGATGCATTTCCGTTTCGGTGAGCACCCAGCCGGGATTGATTTGATTGACCCTCACACCATCTTCTCTGTGAAGTGTATCCCCCAGGTTGCGTGTCATCGTCATGAGCGCTCCTTTCGAAACGCTGTATGCAAACAAGTTCGGTTCTCCGCTCCAGGCGTTTACCGAACCAATGTTGAGTACACATCCCCGTGTTTGACGGAGATGTGGTAGCGATGCTTTTATGAGAGCAAAGGGAGCCAGCGTATTTATTTCCAATACGTTCCGAAAAAAAGCCAGATCGGTCGTATGAATCGACGATGACACCACCGCGGCTGCGTTGTTGACAACAGCATCCAATCGTCCAAAAGTTTTTATGGCAATATCCACGAGCCGTTGTGCAGCACCTTCAGCACTGATATCTTCAATATGTAGTATAGCCTTATCGTTCCCTAAAGTGGCAACAACAGCTTCACCCCATTCTTTCTCAAGACCATGAATTACGACCTGCGCACCTTCGTTAACGCAGGCTATGGCAATCGCCTTACCAATGCCTGTGGTACTTCCGGTAATGATAACAACTTTGTTCAGCAGGCGCACAATTAGACAGGTTTAAGCACGCTTTTAACAACTTCGCCGGCATGCATTTTTTCAAACGCTTCATGCCATTGGGTGATAGGCCAAACGCCGCCGATAATGGGTTTGACGTCAAGCTGTCCTCCGGCGAGCAACGCGATAACGCGTTCCCATATAGGCCAATTATGGCTAAAACTTCCCTGAAGGGTAATGTTCTTCTGTACCAATTGATCGAGAGAAAATCCGAGTGGCTCCCGGCCCCAACCGACCTTCACAATCTGTCCGTTAGGCCGTACAAGGTCGAGTGCGATTTTAAGCGTTGCGCTTACACCTGCGGCGTCAATAATACAATCTGCTCCTAATCCATCGCGTTGCTTCGCCCATGAAGTTGCGTTACCCACTATAACATCACATCCATACTGTTTCGCTATAGACAAACGATGTTTGTCGTTTTCTAATCCGGCAACAGCGACTTCGGCACCACAAAGTCTGGCTACGGCTGCGCACAGTATACCGATCGTTCCGGGTCCCAATACAATCACACGATCTCCGGGTTTAAGCCTTGAATTTTGAACAACGGCATTATAGGCGACGCAGCACGGTTCGGTCAGGCAGGCCTGTTCAAATGAAAGTTGATCCGGGACGCGGTGCAGGCAACGCGCTGGAACGCGTACATAGCGCGTCATCGCTCCGTTAACTCCATAGCCAAAACCTTTTCGCGTAGGGTCCAGGTTGTATTGACCCGTTCGTGACATGGGGTTGTTCGGATCGATAACAGCGGCAGTTTCACTTACCACACGGTCACCGACCTTCCATCCAACTACTCGACTTCCAATTTCGACAATGTGTCCTCCGAATTCATGGCCAAGTACCACCGGATAATTTACCGGCCAGCTATGGTCTGCTGTCCATTGATGCAGATCACTGCCACAAACACCAACATTGACTACTTCCAATAATATGTCTTCATCTCCGAAGGATGGCAAGTCAATTTCCCGAATTTCAACCGAACCCTTTTCCGGCGCATAATTCACTACGGCAGCTGATTTCATATCTTTTATTCTTTATTCGACTAAGTAAGCAACTTTACCTGAGACTAAAAACCGGCCCATAAATTCCTTTGGTGCACAATCGCAAATAATCTTGGGCGCCAGTTCAATTGTCTATGGCAGATGAGAAAGTGCTAATGTAAATAAAGGTGGATTTGATTTGAGGGGAGACCCATTTTACCGCAAAAAAAGACGCAAGGAGCGTAAAGTTTAATCGCAATCATTCATTACCTGCCCAGATGTCAACGATTCAAAATCGGCGGATACGCTATTGACTTTGGCTATACAGGAGTAGTTAATTCATCCTGAGGAATAAATTTTAGAGGTTTTGGTGCATCTGGCCTGATGTCATATTTGACGACGCTCCATCAGCGCGAACTTTTGTTACAATCCAAATCGTATCGGAGTCTTGCACCAACATTACTTTGTCACCAATCTCAAAAGTAGGTTTGGTAGGATCATTTTCGATGTGCATAATTCAACGTTTGTAAGTGTAGTTGTCTAGCATAGCCATTTCGTTGCCATTTCTTTTTTTTAAAATATTTGACAACGCGCGTCAGTTCAAATTTTGAGTTCAATGACGCTCTTAATCACGATTATTCTTCCGGATTAAGATTGGTTTCTTCATCCGTACCATGGCGGCCAATTGTACGGCCATATTGCACTTCTCCGGCTGCTGCATCCTTTTGCTTTTGTGCCGTTATCTTTTTCGCTTGACCCGTTCCGGGCTTTTGAGCTTCATTTGCTGTGGATTTTGATTTTTTCTCTTTCATGTTATTCCTGTTTATTTACTACTCACAATCTCTTTGAGTAGCAAAAATTAAGCTCAATGAAAGCCGACCTTAATTCCTTTAAAACCTTGTTTCAAACTAAATTCCTGGCGGCAGACCTTACCAAGATTGTAGAAATATTTCCTTGCGACTTAAGTTTGCGTGTCGGATGTTCTGCGATACATCCGGATCGGCGGTGTGGGCGACATACAATGATGAGGTGCGAGCCACGAGCCTTGAGCTTTGAGAAGCTCTTAGCTCAAAGCTCAAAGCTATTTTTTAAACGTCCAAACATGATACTATATACGTTAGTCTTCGATAGAGGAAATCATGTGTTGAAGTTCTTCAGCCATGTCTTGTTTGGCAGTAAGGTCCTTTCTTTCCTTTGTAAGCGGGCCACCTTTCAAACTGTCAAGTTGGAGCGAGAGTTTGTACATCAGGTCTTCAAGGGCTTCAAGAAGAATGGGTTTATATTTAGGGTCGATGTTCTGCATAATATTGAAATTAAAGTTTGTAGACTTAAACCCGGTCTCTTTTTGGGTGGATGCGCCCGTTGACGGTTCATTGGGGGAACATTGAATGGAAGGATATGTTTATCAAAATGATAAATATCGCTGTTCTCAAACCATTCTAACGATAGAGTCTTCTTACTTCCGCATGCTGGATTTCAAATTTACAATCGAAATAGAATAGGAATTTGGGAGTGGTTTTCCAATGTCGTTTAGTTAAAGCCGTGGGTCTATACTTTTTGGATCTTTCAGGAAAAGCTATAAGCTGTAGGCTTCAAGTCCGTTGTGCAGGGTGGTAATTTCTGAAATGAACATCCCAAGTATTAGTTTCATTCAGTACTGCTTTTTTTCTTCCAGCTTCTGGATTAGCAACCTAATTTTATCTTTGGCCTGGCAGGGGCAT
>CAZAHL010000009.1:0-50868 GCA_964484845.1 uncultured Chryseolinea sp.
GCGATGATGGCTTTCCCGATCTTATCGGGACGAGGCTAATTTACCCTATTGGATAAATTAAGCAGCCATGGCGTAGTTAGACTCGCCAAGTATGGTTTAGAACTATCTTTTAAGGCTCTCATCCCATGAGCCTGCATGCTTACACACGTTATCACACATCCTGTCAAAACCGGTCGGCCCCTTTTTCAATGAACAATGAGTAATGAGCAATGATCAGAACCTCATAACTTCAAAGGGAGACAAATATAGGTTTAAAAAAGTTTCCTTTAAGGTGAAAGCTTAAGGCAGAAAGCTTAAGGCCTAAGGGACAAAGCTTTAAGCTTTTTGCTTTTTGCTTTTTGCCTGGTATTCGAAAAAAACCTTAAACTCAAGCCTTTTAAACTTTAAACTCAAACTATATCTTGCGGGCTGATGGAAAATTTTGTTGTCTCGGCGCGGAAATATAGGCCTACAGGGTTTGATGAAGTAGTGGGCCAAGAGCATATTACCACCACACTTAAAAATGCTATTGATAATAATAAGTTAGCTCAGGCTCTACTCTTTTGCGGCCCCCGTGGTGTTGGTAAAACTACGTGCGCGCGAATTGTTGCGCGGCTCATCAATGGTTTCGAAGAAAAAGCGGAAACAAATTCACTGAATATTTTTGAATTGGACGCCGCTTCTAACAACTCAGTAGAAGACATCCGGAATTTAATAGAACAGGTACGGTACCCACCGCAGTTCGGAAAATTCAAAGTATATATTATCGATGAGGTTCACATGCTTTCCAATGCGGCATTTAATGCCTTTTTGAAAACATTGGAAGAACCTCCTTCGTATGCCATCTTCATTTTAGCGACGACGGAAAAACATAAAGTGATTCCGACCATACTTTCACGTTGCCAGATCTTTGATTTTAACCGGATTCAAATCAGCGATATCAGCAATCACCTGAAAAAAATTGCCGCACATGAAAGTGTGCCCGCTGAGGATGAGGCGTTGCATCTCATTGCCCAAAAAGCTGACGGCGCACTGCGCGACGCGTTGTCGATATTCGACCTGATGGTAACTTATTCCGCAGGTAAGGGTGTCACTTTTAAATCAACGCTGAGTAACCTCCACATACTGGACTACGATTATTACTTCGAGATCGTCGATGCCTTACTCAGCCAAAATCATACTCAACCACTGGTCCTGTTTGATGAGATCCTAAGGAAAGGATTTGATGGTCATAATTTCATTGTGGGGTTAAGCGAGCATTTACGCAACTTGTTAGTCTCTCAGGATGCTCGAACCACAAACCTGATGGAAGTACCTGAAAGTGTAAAGAAAAAATATGCGCAGCAGGCACAGTTGACTTCCCCTTCCCTCCTACTCACCTGGCTTAATTTGGGAAATCAATGTGACATCAATTATAAAAGCAGCAAAAATCAACGCCTTGCCGTTGAACTTGCCTTGATGAAAATGGCCAATGTAGGAGCCGTTATACAACTTCAGCAAATAGAACAGCAGCCGGAAGTATTAAAAAAAAAAGTAGTGTAGGCTCCACCTCAGAAAAAGAAACGAGTTTATCTTCATCCCCTACTCCCGACAAAATTGAAAATGGACATCTTGCTTTAGAATCCATTGCAACTTCACCTGGCATTCCCAAATCGAATGGTGAAAAGTCGATCATCAAAACATCTTCTAAAACAACCCTGAAACTTACTGATCTTCTAAAAGGAAAAACCGCAAGCGAGGCAACTATTCAACTGACAGAGACAAGGCCGGAGGAAAATGAGCCTTTCACCCTTGAACAGTTGCGCTTAGTTTGGGCAGACTTCGCAGAGCAACGAAAAAAATTTCAGGCAGAGTATCAACTGCTGTTACAACCTTTTGAAATTCGTGGAAGTCAGGTTGTAATTCATTTATTAAGTCCGGTGCAGGAAACGATGCTAAGCAATTTCAAGAGTGATTTGATTTCTTATTTGCGCGAGAACTTGAAAAATAATACTCTATTGGTGTCAGGGGAATTAAAAGAAACAGATGAAAAACAAAGACTTTATACCCCCCGTGATAAGTTCGATTTCCTTCTTGAAAAAAATCCAGTACTAAAAGAGTTTAAAGATCGTTTTGGGCTTGATACTGATTTTTAAGAAGCTATTATTTTTTATTAGATCTGAATAAGTCATCATAACTAAGATACTCCTTTTTTACACTCTTATTTTTCAGCACACGAAGGTGGAGGAGCAACGCCAATGCTGTCAAAATAAATATGATGACATACCCGATATTGAGTAAAACCAGGTTATAAGAAAATGAACTTTGAAATGCCGCTATATCGTAACCAAAAAGTAATATTCCCACTCCAACACTAGCAATCAAAAACCACGAGCCTACACGTTCCATAATCAACGATCGAACAATCAGGGATGCACTATATAAAATAACGAGCGCCACTACTCCGAGGTATAGGGATAGCCACTGGGAAAAGATTAAGGCTGGAGTCAAAAGGGTAAACACGATGAAGAATATATTTAACGTAATTGGCAAATAGGTGAAAATAACATTGCTGATGTCCTTAAAAAGGTAATTAAAAAATAGAGATGCCCAGATAGCGATAAAAAACAATGTGATGTATTCGATCTTTACGAGCAGCTCCCAATTTATGTCAGGTAAAATTAAAACGAGTGGATAGAGATTGGAGAAAACAGACCGCAACGACCAGGTTATACACAACAATGAAAAATACAATATAACGGGCTTCCTCTTTTGTTTGTAAAGAAGCAAAAACATAATGCCCTCAATCAACACAATAATTGCGCCCGACACATTGCTCCCGACAGCCCAGTTGAAATGGTTGTTTATAATTGCAGGCGTGCCTAAATAGATGGGGTCTTTGGCTCCACCTTTATAATGGCTGAAATTAGAAATTTGAAGTACAATTTGCAGAGTATCCTGTTGATTAGGAAAGGATATCTTTTGGTAAATCCATTGTGGCACTGCGGTTTCCTTATCTACGCCTACAGTTCCAGCAGATGCAATTAAATTACCATTAACCCAGAGTTTATAGCTACTGTAAAGTTGAGGAATTTCAAGGGCGAGTGTCTTAAGAGTATCTGGTACTAGCACTTTTAAAGCATAGGTAGCACACCCCAGGCCTTTTCTGTCGTCGCGGTGATCGTTCCAAAGTGCGGGGAATAAGATATAAGAATAGAACGTTTCACGCTCCAACTCCTGAGGGGACAATATTTTATTTTCAACAAAAGCCCAATTGCCTTTAAGCGGCAATCGCTTTGAAAAATCCCATTGACGAGCATCTAATAGTTCAGAATTTATTGAACTATTAGGCTGGGCGAAAAGATTTAAAACCGAGCATACCAATATAAAACTTACGATTCCTTTCAGGGAAATACCCATCCGCCATGCGATCATTGCACAAAAATTATAGTGTATAACTGGGCGGGGGAAATAGAAATAAGTTTAGCTCTCTGTTCAAGCCATTTTGTAACTTATTTCTTCTTTAAAAGCGGTTCTAATCGCCCTCAAGGTAGGAATGTTTTTCAATAAAAGGCAGGGTAATGAAAAATATAATTGTGTATTTAATCATCTGATAATCAAGTTGTTGAAAACATAATTTTGCATTCTGAAAGGCTACGTCTGTTAGCGCTTTCAGAGCATCGCAAGCGATGATTTTTAATCACACAAAATTCAAGGAAAAACGAATTATAGGTGCATTAAACGAAATAAGTTTAATCTCAAAATTTGGGCGGAGCAAAGCTGTCCTAGATCTAGGGAAACCTTATTTGCAGCAGGTTCACAAAAAAGATTCTCGCTTTCGTCCCGCACGAATGTGCCGGTGACTTTTTATACACCAATTATATGAAACCTTTGCAAATGCAAACCTCGAAATGTCGGGTTGGCCAACACGATGATTAGAAAATTTTGCCAACAATTGTTCCGCTGTGTGAAAGTTCGGTGCGGAACTACTATACACTTGAAGTTAATTATTAAAAGCCAAAGACCCCCCCTCTTTTCCGGGTTGTAGTTCGGCGCGGGGTTTTTCCGAACAACACACCAAATACTCCACGTATCAACTCGCGGCCTACCTGCTTGGCTACAGGTGAAGATAATACCTGATCGAATGTTGACTTCTCTTTTCGGGTTGAGGTTGTTGGTGCAGGATCCTCTTTCAGCTCCGCCTCGTTCTGCTTCATTCGGATTTCCAACAATTCAAAGGCACTTTGTGGATTAACCGATTCTTTGTATTTGCGATTTAAATCGGAAGATTTCAAAATCTGATCATACTCCGACGTACTGATAGGTCCCATCACGGATGCCGGTGGTGCGAGATGCGTAACCACAGTTTCGGTAGGTATCCCTTTTTCATTTAACACCGTAATAAAAGCCTGGCCGGTACCTAACTGGGTAAATTGTTTCTCCATTTCATAAAACGGTGAGCTGGGAAAAGTCTTCACCGTTTCCCTTAACGCTTTCACATCGTTTGGAGTAAACGCACGGACAACATGATGTACACGATTACCCAATTGCCCCAACACAACGGGAGGAATATCCTGCGTCAATTGAGTACAGAAAAAAATACCGACACCTTTGGACCGGATTAACCTGATCACCTGGTCGATTTGATCCAAAAAAGCTTTCGGAGCATCTTTGAACAAAAGGTGTGCTTCGTCCAGGAAGAATATCAATTTTGGCTTGTCGAGATCACCCGCTTCAGGCAACCGCTGATAAAGTTCTGCCAACAACGCCAGCATGAATGTCGAAAATATAGCCGGCTGATTTTGAATGTCGGAAACGTTTAAGATACTGATCACACCTCGTCCATCGACTTTGTCGAAGAAATCATCTATATCAAAAGAAGTTTCTCCAAAGATCTGGTTCACACCTTGCTGCTCCAAAGAAACAATTTTTCGTAAAATGGTCGAAGACGTAGCGGTAGAAATTTTTCCATAATCACTTTTTATTTCTGCTGCGCCCGGTCCATCCGTTAAATAGTTCAATACTTTTTTCAAATCGTTGAAGTCGACTACCGGCAGGTTTTTATCATCCGCGTATTTAAAAAGTATATTGAGCACGCCTGACTGCGTATCATTTAATTCAAGAATTTTACTCAGCAGGGCTGGGCCAAATTCTGTGATTGTTGCTCGCATTTGAGCCCCGAGTTTTCCACTTAAGGAATATAGCTCGACAGGAAATCCCGACGGAGTGTATTGTATTCCTAAGGCGGTTGCTCTTTCCGTTATTTTTTCATTGACCTGTCCTTCTTTAGCAATGCCGGAAAGGTCACCCTTCATATCAGGCATAAACACGGGTACCCCAGCCGCTGAAAGCTGTTCTGCAATAAGTTGTAAAGTCCTTGTTTTACCCGAGCCAGTAGCCCCCGTTATCAAACCATGACGGTTCATCATTCGAAGGGGTAGATTAACCTTTGCATCCGCTATAATTTCACCGTTGAGTATACCCGCTCCCAAATAAATAGAAGGAAGTCCCGTGGTATAAGATTTATTGATAGCGGTTATAAAGTTTTCCTTAGACATTCTCTTGTATTTTTTTTACCTGCAATTTAACCTTATCGTGTCACGAAAAAGAAAGGGATCTGAAATTTCAGATCCCTTAAAAATTAATGATGTACGGCTTTTCTATTTTTTATCATCGTAATTTTGAAAGGAATAAGCAAAGCCAAGATTGAATACCTGACTTACCTGCGCTCCCGAATCCTGATCGAAGTCATAGAGCAGAATACCTCCTAGTCCAACAGTAATAAATCGATTTACTTTGGCATTGAACATTAGATCCAGCCGGTGGTCGATGGTTTTGAGCGCTAATGTTTCGTAATTGGCAAACATCAGGTATCGCCATTTAAGATTTAAGTTTTCAGCAATATCCTTATCAAATTCTGCTGTTAATTGGAAGGCCAGCCATTCAAAGCGCGTTTCATCGGGAGGTTCAACACCATACGGCGCTACAGGATCGACTGCAGGTATGAAACGTTCAGGGTCATTAACGATGGTAATCCGAGGTGCAAATGGGGAGATCCGCATATTAAAATAATCCACGGGATGATATTCTAAGCCCAGTGCAAACGTAATAAAAGCAGGGGCAAAGAAATCAGAAATTTGAGTAGCCTGCTCAACTCCGTTCACATCCTTATCGTAGCGAAAACCTTCCGCAAATTGAGATGCAAAATTTAAGGAAGCAAAAAGCCCCCAATTGTCATCTAGTTTATAGCCATACTTTGTATCAAGATAAATGCGATCAATGGTCTTCCGGAATCCCTGACCCGAATTTTTTACAAATCCATAGGTCAGATCAATTTGATTGTCCCAGCTGTTCTTATCCTTGCTGTAATTTGCTGTATAATTAAACAGCCCGGTAATACCAATGGAATTGATACCCCCTGCTTTCCAATTTGACGAAAAAGAAGCCTGGTTTACGTTGATGTTAAAAACAAGTTTCTTTCGCCAATTCGAAACAGTATCTGGTCGTACAATCTGACCACTAACGGTTGAGATGGTGGATGCTAAAACAATAAACAATAGAAAAACGGAGAGGGTCTTAAGTTTCATAGTCTGCGGTTTTTTTTAACAGACCACAAAACAACGAAAAACCACGAAAAATCAGATATTATTTAGCTTAATTTCATCTAAAGCGACTTCAGTTAACGGTTTTGTTATGAACTTGATGACGTGATTATTATTCACAATTTTATCGATATCACGCTTATTATCAGAGCTTGAGAGAATAATTACTTTGCATTTGTTCCTTACTATCTCATTGAATTTTTCGAATTCATATAAGAACACGAACCCGTCGACGATGGGCATGTTTATGTCAAGAAAAATAAGGCTGGGCAAATTCTCAGCGCTATCCTGATTTTCACGTAAATAATCCAATGCAGCCTTCCCAGAACCCTTCACTTCCACACGTTTGGCGAACTTAGTGATTTCAATGATACGCTTGCTGATAAAATTATCAGTGTCGTTATCATCAACAAGCATCACTAGGTCAATGGTTTTGGTATCGGTTTGCATCAATAATTAATAAATTTCAAAATTACACTATTACAAAAATATTCTTTTTTGCCATATCCCGAACAACACAAAGGCAATTCAACCCCAGCGAGGTAAGAAATAGCCTGAAAAGGGTCTAAAAAATTAAGGTCTACCTCGCTTGTATTTTGAGCTTTTCGCCGATTGCTAATGTAAAATCTTTTTTGTTATTCCATTCCATAAGTTCTTTAATTGTTACACTATACTTTCGCGCAATGCTGTACAAGGTGTCGGTCGTTTTGACTTCATGTTCAATTTCCTTTTTTGCCTTTACAGTGAGCCCTTCGGATATAACAACCTGGCTTTCAGAAACCTTTAAGATTTGACCCGGTTTGATACCTGCTTGAAGATTAAGATCATTCCAACGAACCAGGTCCATAACGCCAACGTGGTATGAATTGGCAATACCATATAACGTCTCGCCGGCTTTAACCTGGTGTTCCTTATTTTTTAAGGGAATTGCAACCGCGTCCACTTTCTTCGCGATCGAATCGGTCGGCATCGCCACTTCGTTTTGGGGTTGTATGGTTTTGGCTGAATCAACTACATTTCGAACGGAATCAACTGAAGTCGAATCGGGAGCGTCATCTTCAGGAATTAAAACAGGATTAATGTCCGCCGTAGTTCCAGCAACGATCTTTTTCGACGTTGATGCAACAGGTTGGTCACCCTCTGAGCCCCAGGCAAAAGTTTCTTTGTTATTTACCTCAATAGTTTCTACTGGTTCCTGGGATTGCGTATCGGAGTCCATTGGCTTTTTGGAAGCGAGCCATAAGGTTTCGCCGGTTTCAATTTCTTCTCCCGTGCTCATCCGGTTGTACTTTCTTAATTTTTTAATCTGAATACCATACTGCTGGCTTATTTGCCAAAGATTCTCGCCCGAAGAAACTTTATGGTAGGCTTCAGCAGCCCGGCTTCTCTTTTTCCCAAGCAAATAATATTGCTCAGGCAAAATGGGCGTGTTGTGAGATATGTCGTTCCACTTTAAAAGATTGGAAACACTAACTCCGGCTCGATTTGCAAGATTAGCGGCAGTTTCGCCGGCAACAGCCTTGAGTGCCTTAATACCATTTATTTTTATTTCGTCAGCCCGGGAAGCAAGTTTGGTTTCAGCGGGTTCATTTTGCTTTCCTGCGACGATAGGCTCGGGTAATTTTAGATCAGTGTTGCCCACTGCCGGAATGATTACCGTATATGAACGATCATCTGGGATACGGCCCGACTTCACCCATTTGTTATATAGTTTAAGTTCATTTTCATCAATAGAAACTTCCCGCGCAATGTCAGCAAGCAATTTCTTACCGTGATTTTCATAAGGAAGTACGCGAATTTGTCCTGTGCCCTTTACAACTTCTTCAAAAGCAACTTTATGCGCGAGGTATTTTTTGACATACCAGTACGTTGAACTGGTTATTTCCATCTGCTTCGCCCCGCTTTGATGATCCTTCAGACTTTTCATGGCACCACCTGCTCCCATCTGGTAAGCTTGCAAAGCGAAGATCCAATTATTGAAATAAAAATTATTTTTCTTGATGTATCGCGCAGCAGCCCGGGAAGATGAAACTATATTCAGCCGTTCGTCAATGTCTTTGTCGACGCGTAAGCCCATTTCGACGGCCGTAAAATCTTTAAACTGCCAAAACCCGACAGCATTTGAACTCGAAACCGCATCAGCAATTAAAGCGCTCTCCTGGAGTACTAAATATTTAAAATCGTCAGGCACGCGTTCTTCTTCGAATACTTTCTCAATGATCGGAAAGTATGTTTTTGCACGTTCTACTTTTATATTGTGGTGTCTCGGAGATTGGGTTAACGCGTTAACATCTTTTTGAATTTCTTTACGGGCGTCATCCCGGATTGTGAGCGTCATCCCTGCGAATTGCATCTTGTGAGGGACTTGAGGAACTTGAGCATGTACGGTGACGACCGCAGTTAAAAAAATAACAAAAAATATTCTCATAGTTTAAAAAGTTCTACAAAGATAGTTTTCTTATTATCATAATGCCATCCCGAATCGGAAGAAGTACGTTTTCTACCTGTGAATTGCGTTGGATCTTTTCGTTAAACGCATTGATGGCGCGGGTATCGGTATCCGGGTTTTTACTGAGTACCTTTCCACTCCACAGTACATTGTCCGCTAAAATGAATCCTCCAGGCCTTACTTTATTAATTACGAGGTCAAAATAGATTCCATAGCTACTTTTGTCAGCGTCGATAAAAACCAGGTCGAAAGTCTCATTTAGCGTGGGAATGATATGATGGGCGTTTCCTATCTTATATTCGATTTTGTTCTTCACTTGAGCAAAGTATCCACGAACCTTCTCCTCAAGCTCCTCATTGATGTCAATAGTTATGAGTTTACCGTCCTTGGTGAGCCCCTCCGCAAGACATAAGGCTGAATAGCCGGTATAGGTGCCTATTTCTAAAATGCGATCTGGTTTGATCATATGACTGATCATGGCCAAGACCCGGCCCTGAAGATGGCCGGATAACATGCGAGGCATCAACACATTTGCATGTGTATCACGATTGATCTTTTTCAACAGATCGCCCTCGTCAGAAGTATGCAGCTCAGCATATCGCTGAAGTTCTTCATTCATAATATCCATGTATGCTTACGCTAGAATTCAACTTTGATGTGAACGGAATTCAAAAAATCAGCATGCACCTCGTCGTAGTTAGCACCAGCACTATTAACTTTTGTGATTTGGCTCAATGATAAGGGTACTCAATTTATTTTCATCAAACATTTCACCTGCTATGCGTTGTAGTAACGAAGAATCAACACCATTTATTTTTTCATAAACTTCGTCCAGTAAGGGCACTCGATCCAGGTCCAGAACTGCCCGTCCCATCATGATCATTAAACCCTGGTTATTTTCCTCTGACAAAGCGAGCTGACCCTTAATTTGTTCCTTAGCAGATGCCAGTTCGCGCGAGCTTAACTTCGTATCGCTAAGCCGGTCAAGTTCTTTGCGGACCAGTCGCATACACCTGGCTACCTGCGTTGGTTCCGTTCCGAAGTAAATAGCAAACATCCCGGTATCCGCATACGCCAGATATTGAGCATCAATAGCGTACACAAGCCCATATTTTTCGCGAACCGATAAACTTAGCCGCGAATTCATTCCCGGCCCGCCAAGAATATTGGTAAGAAGGAAAAAAGGAATCCGGTTTTCGCTAAGCAACGGATAGGCATCACGCCCGATGGCGCAACGGGTTTGCTTTACATCACGATGAAGCACTCCCTCACGTTTTGAATACGAGGTAAACTTTTTACGTTTTGATGTTGACAACAGGCCTGATCTGCGCTCCAAATAAATTTTTGCTACTTGCTCGACGCGTTCCAACGGAATATTTCCAACGCAGCTAAAAACAATTTTACGATTATCAGCGTGTTCTTTGAAAAAGGAAATAAAATCTCTCTTCTTAAATGATTGGACTGTTTCTTCCTTCCCCAGGATGTTCATTCCTATCGGATGGTTTTTAAATACCAACGCTTCAAGCTCATCTTGTAGAGCATCATCAGGGTTGTCAAAGTACATCGCCATTTCCTCCAGAATAACGCCCCGCTCCTTTTCCAATTCTTTTTCCGGAAAGGTAGATTGGAAAGTAATATCGGTCAGTACGTCGACGGCACGTTCAAAATATTGATCACGCACGGATGCATAGAACACAATTTTTTCCTTATCGGTAAAGGCATTTAATTCTCCCCCAACAGAATCCAAACTCTTTATGATATCCAGGGATGTACGCTTTTTTGTTCCCTTAAAAGCCATGTGTTCCCAAAAATGCGCGATTCCCTGGTTCGAGATATTTTCATCCCGGCTACCGATACCGAGAGCAAGTCCGCAGTGAACAATATTTGTAGTTGGAATAAATTGATGCACCACACGGATGCCGTTGGATAATCTAAATATTGTGCAGTTTCTCATGTATCAAAAGTAATAGCGAATAAATTGTCGCCGTTAAAAGTAGGTTTCCAACATCATCTTTGCTCACAAAAACCGAAATTAATGTTTCAGGCACGAACACTTTTGCCCGCTTGCGGTCAAACTATTGCCTGATGCATAGGTTTTTATGTATAATTATTAATTGAATCTAACTGGCATAACTATTGTAAAATTTTACTCGCTATGGACACACAAAAAGTTAAAACCTGCTTTACTATTACCTTTACTGATGAACAATATAATCGGGCAAAAGGATATGTGGAAGACATGAAACGCCACAAAAATCGCATTTTCTGGCAAGGAAAAGAGGGAAAAACGGACGATGAGCTGATCATTGAACAAATCGCCCACCGAATCCTTTCGGGATTTTATAACAACGAGCCCTTTGTCGCTGGAAAGCATATCATGCGAATGGATAGCAAGGCGAGCGCCTGAAGAAGTGTTTAAGTGTTGGGGTGTTTAAGTGTTTAAGTTGGTCACTTATTCAGTTCCTGCTCCTTAGAGCTACTGGGTATCTATTTAAGTAGCATGAACAGTGTTCAAGTGTGTGAGTGTTTAGGTATTTAAGTTGGCGGAACAAGTCAACTCCTGATTCTCAGCAGTCATTGGACACCTACTTCGAGTCATGATGTAACCTACAAACTTTACGAAGCGAAACATAAACACGTACACACGTAAACACATTTTCAACACATTTTCTCAAATCCTTTCCAGAACTTTCTGAATAAGGCTGTCCACCACCCGGCTGGGATCTTTGGAAAATTTATTTTTTAGGCGGTTGGCAATGATCGCGTTTACACTTAGAACTTCATGGCCCAACATCCTTCCAAGAGCATAATAACCTGCCGTTTCCATTTCAAAATTTGTCAGACGAAAGTCGGTGATTGAATCATGATAGCTTTTTAAGTCTTGCATTAATGTGGGATATTTTATTGGAAGCCGTACCGTGCGACCTTGAGGTGCAAAAAACCCAGGCGTGGTGACGGTGTTGCCTATTATCATATCCGAGCCGATTTGATCCAATAACACCTCAGATCCATTTACAACGTAAGGGCTGAACGGAATACTGATCTTTCCCTGAATATCGTATGCTATTCTTTTTTCAAACTCATCGTGCTGAAGATTGTAAAAATGCATCAAGTTATCTAATCCCACTGCGTACCGCGAAACCAAATGTGAGTCGAGGGGTACATCTTCCTGCAACGACCCAGAGGTCCCTACACGGATGATTTTTAATTTTCTTTTCTCCGTTTTAGGCTGACGGGTTCTGAGGTCGATGTTTACTAAGGCGTCAAGCTCCGTAAAAAAAATCTCAATATTATCGGTGCCCATTCCCGTGCTGATGACGGTAATCTTCTTGCCTTTAAATGTTCCTATGTGGGTAATGAATTCACGTCGTGCCATTTTAAATTCTACTGAATCAAAATAACGACTTACTGAAGCTACCCGGTCGGGATCGCCAACGGTGATAATGGTATCGCTGATGTGTTCGGGCAAAAGATTAAGATGATAGACACTTCCATCGCCATTTAAAATGAGATCTGTTTCAGAAATGAAGGGCATGATCCAATTACTAGTTCGAGGTTCGAGGTTCGAGGTTTGAGGTTGAGTGTGGATTCAGTTCGAGTTTCAATCTTTAGTTTTTTGACTCGATCTTATGTGTTTATTTTTTGAGCTGGATTTCCAAATACAGTTTCGCCAGCCTTAACCGGAGAAACAACTACTGAACCTGCTCCAATGCGTGCGCCCTTACCGATAGTTATTCCTCCAACGATGGTAACCCCGGAGCCTATGAATACTTCATCTTCGATTTCGCTCCCCGGATTAATAATACTTCCGGAACCGATCTGAACAAAATCTCCTACTTTCGTTTCCGTGCCAATAATAGCATTTGTTTGAATGATGCAATGATTTCCTATGCTTGAGCCGGGGCCGAATTTGACACCTTGATCAATAAAATTGCCATGACCCATGTCGGTGGATGCCGGTATAATGGCAGACTGAGGAATTAAATTTACCGGCTGCACTTTGTAATCTTCATGTAAAAGGGTTACCAGGTTTTTCCGCACCTTGTTCTCATCCAATGCAACGAAGGCCTCGCATTTTTTCCCAAGAAGTTTCAGGAACGCTTCGTCATCTGTGGTGCCCAATACTATAACGTTATCTATTTCTGTATTGTGCAGTTTTTTATTGTCGTCAAGGAAGCCATATACAACGTTTCCATTACGCTCAAAAATTTCCTTAGCCTGCCGGCCGAGGTAAGTGGCACCAAAAATGATTATTGGGTTTTCCATTCGTTGCAAGTTAACGGGCAAAGTTATCATGCAGGGTACTACCGAACAAGGTACCGGACGACCTTTAACCTCATTAATTTGAGAACCAACGGATTCTCAATTGTTAAAAGGAATACCATATACGGCAAAAACCCGACCCGATACCTTGATAGCGTTCCAAAGTTTGGTGTGGAAAGCGCTAGAAAAATACACAATACAATGCTGTATGCCGCCAGTGAGAAAAACAAGATACGGTATGGTTCACTTATCATCTTTTTGATACTTGTTAAGGCACTTACAAAAAAGACCAGCAGCATTAAATTTTCTAACGCACTGACGACCTGTAAAGCATTTTTTGCTTCGCTTATAAAAGGCCTGAAAAATCCGGAAATCAGGGCAAGAGGCACATTTTTTAAAAGGCTGAAAAGAGTCGGCTGTAGTGAATTATAATGGATGAGATCTTCCGGATTCGAAATGCTGTGAAATATATTGTTGTTGGAGACAATCACTTCCATCAGGCTAGTTGGGTAGAAATTGGGATGTAGCATTCCGACTAAAAGCAACGGAACAAAAAACACGGCGCACCATAAGATAATTTTAAACCACAAGCTTTTAGTTTTTATATAAGTCGCGAGGGCTCTGACCATCACGGCCGTCAACGCAATGGGTAGAAACACGGCGAGGTAATAGTATTTCAAATTCCAAAGAGCCCAAAGCGAAATAAGGGAAATAAGCACCAATCCGATATTTACCTTCTCCCGCATCCATATTTTTAAAAAGATAAATGTGAGAAAAAACAAACACGCCATTGCCAGGCTCTCTTTAATTAATCCTGAACTCCAGAATACCACCGAAGGAAAGAAAAGAAAACCGAGAAGGGCTGCCATGTTAGCCGCAGAATTCACATCAGCAATTTTCTTTACTAATATCCAGGAACTTAGAAATGCTATCGCGGAAAAATAAAGGGAGATAATCCAATAATTGTTATTGGTAAGCAAACAAAAAATGCTGGTGATCTTCGATAAGAACAAGGCGCGTGGTTGTTGATATTGCAGATCATTCCAAATGGTCGAGGAGACGTCACCGGTCCAAAGAAACTTTTGGTATTGTGAACCATCTGCTCGGGCTAGCTGCGCTATTTTGATACCATCCTCAAAATAAGTGAAGGTATCTCCTGCGGTATAATAATTTTTATAAAGCAAGCCGAGACAAATTCCCCCGGCTAATTTTAAAATCAGCGCCGGCCAAAAAAAATTTCGAAGCGGAGTCGTTTCTCTTTTCCAAATCTGGTAAAAGAAGTAGAACAAAAGGGCTATGTGAAAAATAGAAACGATCAGATTCATTGGTGACGCGAAGTAATCAAAGATGTTCCGATCGTGCAATCCAGGCATCTTCTCTTCGTGCAGTAATTATTTTGCAGCTCGATCAGTGCTTGAGAATCAAAGGCACTTTTGCTCTTCATTCCCCAGGACCGCCATTGTGTAATAATGGCGTTGGATTCGCTGGGAACTTGTTGCAAAATAGCAATCGCCCGATCCACATATCGTTGATCATCTTTGGCTTTTCCATAAGCTACTAACAAGGGCACCACCGAATTGATAATGATGTTAGAAATACTAGACTCACCAAAAAAACTCACCCGATCCTTAGCACGCTTAAAAAATGTGTAATGTGTGGTCCAATATTCAGATTGTTCAACCGAAAAAAGAGACACCATTTCAGAAAAGGTTTCGGTCTCGAGTAGGGCAGAAAAAAGCGATGGACGATGAAACAGCAGCGCGGCAAATTCAGCCAGCCTAATGGAAGGGAAATTGGCAGGCCTCAATCTCAGGAATTTCCATTGTGCTTTGTTTAATCTCCTATCCGATAAGGAATATTTTTGTCTGAGTAGATTGTATTCCCGTTTCAACAGTTGATAATAAGCATCGTCTGAATCTTCTTCCAGAAATCCAGCCTGACCAAAAAGGAGCGATTCAACTTGCAAGAGTTTATCTCCATGCTTTCTTAAAATTTTATAGGGCAGAAGTTGAGCCAACTGTTGAAACGGATCCGCATTTATTTTGAAACCGAAATTTCTAGCTAATATTTGGTAACACGTCTCCTGCCAGTCATTGTGATTTTTATGTAAAATATCAAACACCCTTTTTGATTTTGATTCCAAGCGGCATAAAACTGCCCGGTCCATCATGGCGAGTTTCGTGATCTCTTTAATTTGGTGTAAGAAGGGAGAGCAGGGAATACTTTCCGGACTGTTGATAAGTCTTTGGTAATCGAGAAGCAATTGCTCGTTGACCCGGTTCCTTAATTCAAGCGTTGGTAACAGAGAGCCATCATTTCTTTTAATGGGTTTGTCATTCTTCCAAACCACATGCAACACAACATTTTCATAAGCCTGATCTCGGTCATGTTTATGCTCCATCCAACCTGAAGCATGAATGTGAATTTCCGTACTGCCTACCCATTCCATGCTCCCAATCTTCATACGGGCATTACTGAAATCAGGTCCAGAATGCGAATTCCGAATACCCGGATTAAAAATTTGAATGGATTCGCCAGACGTAGTTTGCAACTCATTTTTGTCAAAATATTGGAATTGCCATAGATAATGGAGGAAAGCTTCAGACATCGGTAAAAAGATTAACGGTTAACGGTATACACTACGATTTACAATTTTGTAAAGGTAAAATCAATAGGAGCATCTGAAATGATTATGAGGTCACAGCTTTGAAAAGCTCCAACCACAATGCCAATCATTAGAATAACTGATATTATTAGAACTATCACGCCAGCAGAAGCGAATATCTCAAGCATTAAAGCACGTCCCTGCTCCATTATTTGGTCAAAGGAATAGCCGTGCGTAACTGCGTAAGAGACTTATATCTTCGTTCTTTAAACCACAAACGAAAAAGTCCGAATGGATAAAGGAAAATCCGTCGATAGAGATATCGAAAAACAAGTAAAAAAATTTCTTCCATGAAGCGCTACAAGGAAGAATTCATATAGTTCTTCATGTAGTCTCTCACCTTTAGTGCTTCCTCTCCGGCTCTTTTAGCAAAATCTTTCTCCTTAGAAGCATAAATGATAGCACGTGAAGAATTAATAAGCAGGCCGCATTGCTTGTTCATACCATGGTTCATCACCATTTCCAAATCGCCACCTTGGGCTCCGATTCCTGGTACAAGAAAAAAGTTGTCCGGTGCAAGCGCACGAATGCCTTCTATTTGTTCTCCATGCGTAGCACCCACTACATACATTAACTGATCGGGTGTGGCCCACTTTTGAGATCGTATGATAACTTCTTCATACAATTTTCTACCTGTGGAAGCGGATTCTATTAACTGAAAATCGCTGCTGCCAGAATTAGACGTATGGGCCAGCAGAATGACCCATTTATCTTTTTGAAGAAAAGGGGTTACAGAATCCTCACCCATATAGGGAGCTACCGTAATAGAATCAAAATTCATTTGTTCAAAAAAGGCTTTCGCGTACAAAGAGGCCGTGTTTCCTATGTCACCTCGCTTCGCATCAGCGATTGTAAAGATCTCCTTTGGAATATATGCCAACGTCTTTTGAAGACTCTCCCAGCCCTTTGGGCCCAAAGCTTCATAAAACGCAATGTTGGGTTTGTATGCCACGCAATAGGTATGAGTAGCATCAATAATTTGTTTGTTGAACTCAAAGACAGGGTCGCTTGACGTGAGAAGGTGCTTCGGAATTTTTGAAAGATCCGTGTCGAGGCCGATACAGAGGCAGGAATCTTTTTGTTTGATCTGTTCGAAGAGCGCAGCGCGGTCCATTCAGAGAATCGTTATTCGTTAATTGTTACCGTTAATTAGGAGTGAGCAATGTGAATTTCTATTTTCTTATCAAGTTTATCGCTTACGATCAACTATTAACCTTTAACCTTTAACCTTTAACTATTAACATCCTCTTAACTATCCTCATCTCAAATCAATAACCTCCACCCCGGGATACTTCTTAGGGTCGAAGGTAAAAAAAGTATCCTCTACTTTTGAACTGGGAACAAATTTGGTAATGGTGTATTTATAACGGTTTCCTCCCTTGTCGAACATCGTGAAACTATGAATCGTTTTATCCTTCTTTTTAATAAATAGCTTGATCTTAAAATACTGTGCATCTTTTTTTTCTGGCACCAGATCAATCTCTTCACATACAACGCCACCTTCTGTTTTTTCCTGAAGGTACAGGTACTTGAAATTTTTCTTGTAGATCTCGTAAATCTTAAAAGGATTTATATCATCCGAACTCTGATCGTAATTATCAATATTGACTTCCTTCGCATCCGGTAAATAAGTCCAAATAGTTGCGCCGTTATTGATTACTTCCTGCTCGGGCAGCGCCATCCGGAACTTGTCACCTTTAACGGTAAGTTTGCCTTTAAATTCTTCATTTACTTTTTCAACATCGTTGGTAAGGGTATATGAAAAGTTGGTTTCATAGGCAGGAATCGATTTATACTTTTTACCCATGGCTTCCAGAATTTCCAAGGCTTTGGGATCGTATTGTGCAGAAGCGGTGATGGCGAGAACCAGGGTGAGAAATGCTAGTAATGTATTTTTCATTGAGTAAGTAACTTAAAAATAGGCGAAAAATTAAAGCTGACTGTGTTTTTCTCTCAATCCAGTCAATAATTGTTCCAAACTAAGTTCATCTTTTATCAATACTTCACGTGCCTTGCTGCCCTCAAAGGGGCCTACAATTCCTGCAGCTTCGAGCTGATCGATTAATCTTCCAGCCCGGTTATATCCTAATTTCAGCTTACGCTGAATCAGCGAAGTACTTCCCTGCTGATGGGATACGATGAGCCTGGCAGCGTCTTCAAAAAGTGCATCCCGATCCGATAAATCTACGCTGGATGGTCCTGTTTCATCATCTCCTTCATACTCAGGCAACATATAAGCTGAATCGTACCCACGCTGCGATCCGATAAATTCACAAACTTTTTCAATCTCCGGAGTATCTACAAACGGACACTGAAGGCGTATGATGTCCGAGCCAGATGAAAGCAACATATCTCCTTGTCCAACCAACTGATCAGCTCCACCTGTATCTAAGATCGTACGCGAATCGACTTTAGAAGTAACTCTGAATGACAATCGCGCGGGAAAGTTAGCTTTGATAACACCTGTAATAACATTAACCGAAGGACGCTGAGTTGCAAGAACCAGATGAATTCCGATAGCCCTGGCTAGCTGTGCCAATCGGGCGATAGGCGTTTCCACCTCTTTTCCTGCCGTCATCATCAAATCTGCCAGCTCATCAATGACCAATACGATATATGGAAGAAAGCGGTGACCTTCTTTTGGATTGAGTTTTCGAGCGACGAACTTCGCGTTGTATTCTTTTAAATTACGTGCTCCCGCATCCTTTAGAATTTCGTAACGATTTTCCATTTCTATGCAAAGAGAATTCAGGGTGTGTACAACCTTGCGCGTATCGGTAATGATCGCCTCCTCGCTATTGGGAAGTTTGGCGAGGTAATGTCTTTCTAATTTACTATACAAAGACATCTCCACTTTCTTTGGATCTATCAGTACGAACTTCAATTGAGAAGGATGTCTCTTATATATCAAAGAAGTAAGTATTACATTTAATCCGACTGACTTACCCTGACCCGTTGCTCCTGCCACCAGCAAGTGAGGCAGTTTCGCCAGGTCTATTACCAGCACTTCGTTCGAAATCGTCTTTCCTAACGCAATGGGTAGTTCTTTGTCGGTTTTTGCAAAACTCTGTGTCGCAAAAACAGAACGGATACTGACCATCTCCCGGTTTTTGTTGGGGACTTCTATCCCGATAGTACCTTTACCAGGGATAGGAGCTATGATACGGATTCCCAGCGCAGATAAACTGAGGGCAATATCATCTTCCAGATTTTTAATCCGGGAAATTTTAATACCGGCATCCGGCACAATTTCATACAACGTAACCGTTGGGCCGATCGTAGCCTTAATGCTTTGGATACCTATTTTAAAATTAACAAGTGTGGCAACAATGCGATCTTTATTCTGATTTAATTCCTCTTGGGATACGCCCGCTTTTCCGGTATCATATTCATTCAGCAATTCTAAGGGCGGAAATTTATAGCCGCTGAGATCCAAAGTAGGATCGTAAAGCCCTTGCTCCTGCACCAGTTGTTCCGCAAGCTTATCTGTATCCAATGTCTCTTCAATTATAAACACAGGATCGGCTTTTACTTCTTCCTTCCGGACTGGTTCTGTCTTTTGCACTTCAAGTTTTAACTCGCGCACAGGCTTAACGGGCTCCGGCACGGTTTTTAATACCATCGAAGAGCCCACCTTAGTCTCCTCTTTCGGATCCAATTGATCAGGCCAATTATCTTTATCGTCAGTATAATTCGTGAAGAGAGGATCATCATCTTCCTTCTCAGGTTCTTCCAGGATTGCGTCATTCCCCATCGGCTTGGGGTCTTTGACAAAAGTAGGAATTGAGGTCACATTGAAATAGAAAATGATAAAAACGAAGAGTGAAAAAATAAGGATCAAAAACGTTCCCCACCCAAACATTCCATCGCTTAGTACAGCAAGGTGATAGCCTAAACCTCCGCCTAAAAAGCTCCATTCACTTACTCCATCGTTGATCATGGTCATATAGCCCAGTAAAAGGCATGACCACAATCCGGAAAAAATGGAAAATATGCTGAAAGAAAAAATTCGTAACAGCTGACGATTGAAAACCATTTTAAAACCGATAATGAACAATAATGGCGGGAGAAAAAATGCAGCGATACCAAACCATCTGAAAATGATGTAGTGCGAGATAACCGCTCCATAAAGTCCCAACCAGTTTTCGGCTTCCTGGCCCGATTCCAACATAGAAGAATCGCGCAGCGCTTTTACGACACTCTCATCGGCCCGCCAGGTGAACAAATAAGAAAGTAAAGCAAGAAATAAGTATATGCCCGCAATTAAAAGAAAAAATCCGATGGCTAGTTTAAAGCGTGGATCTTTTAAGAATCCAATATTGAATTTGAATTTAGAGGAAGACTTACCCTTCTTTTCCTTCTCCGGCTTTTTAAATGTATTTGACTTATATGTGTTTTGTGCCATTTATACCTCAATGCAGCAAAACTAAATAAAAACTGTCATCATACCCAATCCTTATTTGTATTCTAAACGGGCGATAACAGATTCAAAAAAGAAATTACTTTGAATATTGTTATTCGTCATCTCAAGAGAATTTTCCTTCTCTAAGTATAACGCAATTATTCTCTCATGATCTGCGTAACAAGCGCGTGTAATGGGAAACAGCCAAAAGCTAAATGATAAAAATTAACCGGTTCGGAAAAAATTCGTCACTAAAAATAAAACTCCCCGAAAGTTGGTATATAAAAATCATTACTAAATTCTATCTTAAGCGAGCATTCATTGAGTCGTTTACATAATTTTTAAACTGAAGACATCCAACATATGAAGACCCTAATTAAAATAGCAGGCTTTATCGGAGCCGGTGTTTTTGCAATCGGATGCAATCCTTCCTCGCAGGAGAAGCCTGAGTTAAAGGAAGAAATACAACCTCCCAAGCCCGAGAAAATTCCTCACGAGCTTACCGCCAACGGCAATAAAAGGATGGACAATTATTATTGGATGAAGCTATCGGAGGAACAAAAAACAGCGGAAGCAAAAGATGAGCAAACCACCAAAGTGATCAATTACCTGACGGCAGAAAATGATTACCTCGCCGTTAATCTGAAGCATACGGAAGCCCTACAGGAAAAAATATACAATGAGATTGTCGGCCGGATTAAACAGACGGATGAATCCGTTCCCTACAAAGACAATGGATACTGGTATTATACCCGTTATGAACAAGGAAAAGAGTATCCTATCTATTGCCGGAAAAAAGGATCCCTGACGACGGCAGAAGAGATCCTGATTAATGTTAATGAATTAGCAAAAGGTCATAGTTATTATTCAATAGATGGTGTTAAGGTAAGTGAAGACAATAACCTGTTGGCCTATACGGAAGATTCGGTAAGCCGCAGACGTTATACAATATATGTCAAAGATTTACGAACGGGTAAACTGGTAGAAAAACCCGTACCCAATACGGAAGGAGAAGTCACCTGGGCGAACGACAACAAAACGTACTTCTACACCCGAAAAGATTCCGTTACCCTTCGCTCCCGCTGGATCGTTAAGCATAAACTTTTTTCTGATGCCTCAACAGATCAAATCGTTTACGAAGAAAAGGATGAAACGTTCTACACTGGAATCACGAAAACGAAATCAAAAAAGTTTCTCATCATCTGGTCGGGAAGCACGCTAACCAACGACTTTTACATTCTAAACGCGAACACACCTGATAAATCGTTCAGCCAATTTACCCCCCGTGAACGTGGGTTAGAGTACAACATTGATCATTACGGCGATAAATTTTATGTGGTGACCAATCTAGATGCGCAGAATTTTCGCCTGATGGAAACACCCGACACGAAGACCGTGAAATCAAATTGGAAAGAAAAAATTGCGCACCGGAAAGATACAATGCTGCAAAACATTGAAATTTTTAAAGACTATCTCGTCCTTAGCGAACAGGCACACGCCAATACACTTATGCGAATCGTAGATCAAAAAACGGGCAAGAAACATTACCTGGATTTCGGTGAGCCTGCCTTTATTGTATATCCTTCTATTAATCTGGATTTTGATACCGAAATCTTGCGTTATAAATACACTTCATTGGCTACGCCTAGTTCGACCTTTGACTACAACTTACGAACCCGGGGAAAAAAATTATTAAAACAAGATGAAATTGTCGGAGGGTACAACCCGGAAGAATATCAAACCGAACGCCTATGGGCAACGGCTGACGACGGGACAAAGGTACCCATGTCAATTGTCTACAAAAAAGGACTGAAAAAAGATGGCAGCAACCCTACACTTTTAAACGCCTATGGCTCCTATGGATACAGCAGTGATCCCGCTTTTTCTATTTCAAGATTGAGCTTATTGGACAGGGGTTTTGTCTTTGCCATCGCGCACATCCGGGGCGGTCAGGAAATGGGCCGCCAATGGTATGAAGACGGTAAGATGTTTAAAAAGAAGAACACATTTACCGACTTTATTGACTGTGCCGAATTCCTGATTGAAGAAAACTATACCAAACCTGATAAACTATTTGCCACGGGAGGAAGTGCAGGTGGATTGCTTATGGGGGCCGTTGTAAATATGCGACCGGAGTTATTCAAAGGTGTCGTCGCAGAGGTACCTTTTGTAGATGTCGTCACGACTATGCTGGATGAAAGCATTCCGTTAACAACTGGGGAATTTGATGAATGGGGAAATCCGAAATCATTGGAGTCATACATGTACATGCTGGACTATTCGCCATACGACCAGGTTAAAGCTCAAGCCTATCCAAACATGCTCGTCACAACGGGCCTTCATGATTCACAGGTTCAATACTGGGAGCCAGCAAAATGGGTTGCCAAACTCCGCGAACTCAAAACCGACAAGAACAAATTATACTTGCGCACGAACATGGAAACAGGCCACGGTGGAACTACTGGACGGTTTAAAATCTACAGGGAAACAGCACAGGAATATGCGTTTATGGTGGATCTGGCAGGGGGGAAATAGTTTCGAGTTTCGAGTTTCTAGTTTCGAGTTCGCTCGATTATCGATCGCAGGTCTTTTCGGCATGGACACCCCTCTAAACTCGAAACTCTAAACTAGAAATTCGAAACTAAAATCTCGACGCGTTGATCGCTATATCTGAGTTTTTCCAGGCTTTAGCGAATCGTTTGGCTGTGCCTGCTACGTCTGACTTCTTTCCTTGTTTTAAATAACTCAGCTGAAGGCCTGTCAGAGACCACCCGTTTTCCCGGTTTATTTTTAAATCCGCCAAATAGACCTTCTCGGCTTCTTCAAATTTTCCAGCGTCCAATAAGGCAGCACCTAAAAAATGGCGGGCTGGAAGCTTCCACTCTGGAGGTTCATTGTAGCGTAAAGAATCTTCATGTTGAACCGCGTCGTGAAACGCGTTTATGGCTTCATCAAATTTTTTCTCTTTTACCAAAATTTCCCCGCGCAATAGGCTTGATGCAATCTGGGAAGAGCTTGACACCGGATTAAAGGATATGTAAAGCGACTTCAATGTATCTAGTTTATTGAGGGAGTCGAGTTTGGTTAATTCAATATTTGCTTCCGATGTATAACCTGATCGAATAAGAGCCATCCCTCGGGAGAATCGCCACATAACTTGCGCATAAAGCATATCATTTCCAGGATCGGGTAAGGCCAAAATATCTCCCCACTTTCCGAAACGCGTATAGGCGATCATGGGCTCAACGGTAAGGTACTGGGAAAATCCTGGAGTAGCGATTTTACTAAAGCTACCCTTGTAGGCAAGCTTTAAGGCGGCTTGAATGCCAAGATTACTTCTTCCTTCCATATAGGAACCAAAGGTGATGAAGTCTACATTATGAGGATAATACATGAGTCGGTACATCCCTTGATTGTTAGAGTATGAAAGATATTGTTCATCCACTTTCGCTGCGGTTATGTTGGATTCAATGGACTTCGAATATTGACCAAGGCGCACATAAATATGAGCAGGCATGTGAACGATATGACCCGCACCCGGCATAGCAGTTTCTAAAAACTGCGCGCTTTTAAGACCAAGTTCAGGCGTTGGAGAAGCTTCTATTAAATGAATGTATAGATGGTGCGCACCGGGATGGTTGGGAAATTTTTGCAGCACGTTTTCTAATATTTTTTTGGCGTCAGCGGTTTCAGGTTTAGGGGAACCATCTTTCCGCCAATAATCCCAAGGCATGGTATTCATAATCGCATCGGCACAAAGTGTTTGGACTTCTGCGTCGTTAGGGTACTGCTTGGCAAGTTTTACCATAGCATCTGCATACGTGCGATTCAATGAGTCGCGGTTTTCATACGCTTTTCCGTCGTATCTTGCTGCCATCGCATCTATAATGTCTTTCTCAACCTCTGATATCCTTTCTTTTTTGCTTTGTGCTTTTTGAATCGCTTCCAACGCTATTCGTTCACGGTCTTTCGGATTCCAGTCATTCAGGTTTGGTCCGAAGGCGAGTGCTAGACCCCAATATGCCATAGCGCAATCAGGGTCTAACTTGCTGGCTTCTTTAAAAGCCTGAATAGCTTCCCAATGGTTAAATGCATAGATCAACCGGAGGCCTTGCTCAAAAAATTCCTGGGCCTTAAGAGAGCTGGTGGTTATTGGATAATGAAGATTCCCCAGTCCTGGCAATATTCTCGCAGGTGGCGATCCAATGGTATCATTCCAATCCAGAGGGAAAGAACCGCACAGGGTGATAGGGGAAGATATTGGCTTTGAATAGTTAATTGTACCTGGTGATTCTAACTTCGTCCAGGATAATAGACCTATAGCACACGTTAAGAATAGGAAGATTGGGATAATCGTTTTCCGACTTTTCATAGGCTTTACAAATGTTATTCCACTTACGGGAATCCCCTGAAATTGTTACTTCGTAAACAGGCAAGTTTCTCCCCGGTACCATAAGCCATCCATCACAGATCTTCCTTCACTTACCGAACCAAAAAACAATTGAGCATCCCACGCGTTTTACCCTTGAAAATCAAGCGTAACTTGAAGCTATATCTTTTTATTTATGAAAGTAAATATTCTTTTATCATTTCTATGTTTTCTACTGACTGTAGCAATCTCGGGGTGTGACGATGAGGAAAAGATGGCCTCAATTGAAGGAACATGGCAAGGTACAAAAGCCGAAGGCGAGGTACTTGTATTTGGTGTCCCATCCGGTTTTGAAGAAGAAGATGATACGTTCAATCCTATTTTAGAATTCAAACAAGGAGGAAATGTAACCCTTACACAGGATGGTATCCCCAGCCAGGGCACATGGTCTCAGGCGGGAGATCAGCTTACAACGACGTTGACTTTTGATACCGATTTTTTTGAGCTTCCAGGAACGTATACCATTGAAACTTTAACGGCTACAAAATTAGTATTGTACCTTGAAAAAGATGGCACGTACACAGATCCTGATACCGGCATCGAGATTGATGGAACGCTGAAAGCCACATTATACTTTGACAAAAAGTAGGACGGTGATTTCGGATCGCAGGCTTTAAAGTTTAGAATTTAGTATTTCTTTGTTGATGCGTCTTATGAAGCCCGGGCCCTCATAAATAAAACCGGTGTAAAGTTGGATCAAATCAGCGCCGGCTTTTAATTTTTCAACTGCATCCTCGGGCGTCATAATTCCCCCGACACCAATGATAGGAAAAGTTGGTCCTAGTTTCTGACGCAGATAGCGGATCACTTCGGTCGATCTTTGTGTTAATGGCTTTCCGCTTACTCCCCCATTTCCAATAGCTTCTACCTCTTCACGTGTGGTATTGAGGCCTTCCCGTGAAACGGTCGTATTTGTTGCCACCACACCGTCAATTTTTGTTTCCTTTAGTATTTCGATGATGTCATCCAACTGAGTCTGTCCCAAATCGGGTGCGATCTTCAGCAGTATCGGTTTGTAAAATGGTTTTGATGTGCTCAGCTGTTTAATATGTAAAAGTAGTTTTCGAAGAGGATCTTTATCCTGTAGTTCGCGTAGGCCGGGGGTGTTTGGAGAACTTATATTCAGCACAAAATAATCGACATAATCATAAAGTGCTTCGAAGCAAACAGCATAATCGTCGAGCGCGCTTTCATTGGGCGTAACTTTGTTCTTTCCAATATTTCCGCCAATCATGACTTTCGAAGTTCTTTTTCTCAGCCTCTGAATAGCAGCGTCTGCTCCTTCGTTGTTAAAACCCATTCGATTAATTAAAGCCTGATCTTCGGGCAACCGGAACAACCTGGGCTTTTCGTTACCTGACTGCGGCAATGGTGTCAATGTTCCTATTTCGATAAATCCAAAACCAAGACAAGCCAACTCGTCAACAAGCTTCGCATTCTTATCAAAACCTGCAGCCAGCCCAACCGGATTTTTAAATTTTAATCCGAGCAGCTCTTTTTGCAAGCCTGGATGCTCAAGATCAAAAATTGACTTGATCAGCGTTTTTGCGAATGGAATTTTATGGGAGAATTTTAACAGGTTAAAAACAAGATGATGAACTGTCTCCGCATCGATTAAGAAAAGCAGCGGACGGATGATCCATTTATACATGGGCACAAATATGCTATTTTTTTAAAAATTATGTACGCTTATTTAAATAGCGAATACAAGGATTTAGTGAGCTCAGCGCCTGCTGCGTTTAGCTCCTTGGATGAAATTCCTGAATGACTTGCCTTAAATAATCTCGATCAAGATGGGTATAAATTTCGGTGGTAGTGATAGACTCGTGCCCTAACATTTCCTGCACGGCTCGCAAGTCAGCTCCACCTTCAATCAAATGGGTGGCGAATGAATGTCGGAAGGTGTGAGGGCTGATTCGTTTATTCAATCCAATTTGTAAGGCGAGACCTTTGATGATCATAAAGATCATTTCACGTGTTAGCTTTTTTCCATTCCGGTTCAAAAAAACAAAAGATTCAAAACCTTTCTGAGGTGCTTTGTGAGGGAGCCTCCCTCGGATTTCATCTCTATAAATTTTAAAATATTTCAGGGCATCACTTCCAATCGGCACCAGGCGCTCTTTATTTCCTTTTCCCGTCACGCGCAGGAATCCGATGTCTTCATGTACATTGTTGAGTTTAAGCTCTACCAATTCACTGACACGAAGTCCTGAGCTGTACAATATTTCCAACATAGCGCGGTTACGGCCGCCTTCCGGTTTTGATTGATCAATGGCCATTAACAGTTTTTCAATCTCCGCATAACTTAACGTGTCCGGAAGTTTTCTGCCTAGTTTAGGTCCTTCAATAAGGGTTGTGGGATCCTTCTCAATTAATTCTTCAAATAATAAATACTTGTAAAATGCCTTTATACCCGAAAGAATACGCGCCTGGCTGTGAGAGCTCATACCTAATTCGTTTATATACTGGAGAAATCCTTGTAAGTGTTTGGAGGTAATGTTCATCGGACTTACCAGAGGATAATTCATCACGACATATTGATGTAACATGTCAACATCGTGTATATAGGCCTCTATCGAGTTGCTGGAGAGGGAACGTTCAAGCTTAAGGTAATTTGAAAAATGTTTGATATGTAATTGCCACATGCAGCTCAAAGTACGTGGTACTATTTTTAGGAAACAAGAATATACCGAGGTGGCTTACAGGTTTGAGTTTTTATTTAACTTGCTCACATGAATATACAAATCATCAACGGCCCAAACCTAAACCTGCTGGGAAAACGCGAAACCTCGATTTATGGTAGTGAATCTTTTGAAGTGTTTTATGAGTCACTGAAAAAACAGTTTCCTTCTATTCAATTGTATTACTATCAGTCAAACGTAGAAGGTGAGTTGGTAAATAAACTTCACGAAGTTGGTTTTTCATTCGATGGGATCATTTTGAATGCAGGTGCTTATACTCATACTTCGGTAGCCCTTCACGATGCCATAGCTGGAATCAAAACACCTGTGGTCGAAGTCCACATATCCAATGTATACAGTCGCGAAGAGTTCCGCCATAAAAGCCTTATTACCTCAAAGTGTATCGGGTTAATAACCGGATTTGGTTTAGAGGGCTATGCCATGGCTTTAGGATATTTCAAGAATCTTAAAAAATGACTACGAATATTTTTAATAGGAAGAAAAATGGCCACTTACCGACTACCAATTACTTCTTACTTCTTACCAATTACTGACTACAATATCTTAAACGACTACTATTTATGATCAGCTTCTACCCCGGTCCTTCAAGAGTTCATGATGAAATTCCATCCTATGTAAGAGATGCATTCAAGTTGGGGGTTATGAGTATTAATCACCGCAGTGAGGAATTCGTGGAGATGTCTGAGAAGACAATCACCCTATTGAAGCAGAAACTTAATATCCCAAAAGACTATACTGTTTTTTATACTTCGTCTGCTACCGAATGCTGGGAAATCATCGCACAATCGGTTATTACAGAAAAAAGCTATCATTTATACAACGGAGCGTTTGGGCAAAAATGGTTTGACTACACCAAACGAATTCATCCGGTAGTTATGCCTCTGCCTTTTGATTTGAATGAAAGTTTGGATCCTGCGAAACTGATCTTCGATCAACGGGATGGATTAATTTGTATAACACAAAATGAAACTTCCAATGGCACACAAGTTTCAAACTCGATTATTAAATCAATAAAAAAAACAAACCCTTCGTATCTGATTGCCGTGGATGCGACCTCATCGATGGGTGGTGTCGAGCTTGACTTTAAATCAGCCGACATTTGGTTTGCTTCTGTCCAAAAATGCTTCGGGTTACCGGCAGGCCTGGGGTTGTTAATATGTTCTCCCGAAGCGATTCAACGTTCACAAAGTATCGGTGAAAAAAATCATTACAACAGTCTTACATTCATGACAGAGATGATGACCAAATGGCAAACATCATGCACACCCAATGTGTTGGGTATTTATTTACTGATGCGTGTACTTCAGAAAAGTAAGCCAATTGAAGAAGTCCACTTAAAGGTGGTGTCTCGTTACCATGAGTGGACTCGGTTTTTTACAAAAAACAAAAATTTACAACCTCTTGTCTCTAATACCGAGGTCCAATCGTATACAGTCGTTCCGATAACAGCCACCGTTGAACGAATTCAAAACATCAAGGCGAAAGCAAAAGATAACGGTTTACTATTAGGTGAAGGATATGGAACCTGGAAGCCATCCTCTCTTAGGATTGCAAATTTTCCGGCCATAAAAGGTAAAGAAATTAAAATCCTCAGGAAATTTTTGGAGCCGCTGTAAGACGATGATAGAATTGCAAACGTTGGCAAGGCACGGATGTAATAATTATGCCAAGTCTATCGTGAGATTATGTAAAATTCTTCCAATATTTGTTTTACATGAGCATGTCAAGGATCTCTAAAGAAGTAATGAAAATAGCGCTTGTTCTCATGCTATTTCAGTTCCTTTCTCCTGCATTTTTTTCGATAGCCGTGCAAGGGGGATTCAATCATGAGAAACTTGTATATCATGTAGCACATAATTCCATTGTTGCCCCCCAGCTATTAAAAGAAAACGATGAAAAAGAGCATGAAGAGTTCTCTTCTGCCTCTGGTCTTACGCAACTCCTCGATTTAACGGTTCATAGCTCCAATCTTACGGCTTTCCATAAGGGCAAATACACTTATTTTTCAGATGAACACCGGTACGATTCCAGACCCGCCCTGTTCACCATCAATTGTACTTTTTTGATTTGATCATTTCAACTATTCCATCCAACAAATCGTTTGGGTGAAGTTTGCGCGACCTCTCTTAAAGAGAAGTGCAAGATCTCCCCTGTGTTATTCAATGACTTTAGGCCTTCACAGCTTGCGTTCGGCGCAGTGTTCGTGAAGCTCACATTCATAGTGGCGCAGGGTTAAATAAATCAAAAAATAATCAACCTCACCCATCCAAACTAGGAAAGATTTCTAGCCTACATCGTGTGAGGTCAACCCTTATCAAAATGAAAACAATTGAAATTCCTCAAGACGGTTTTGCGGGCTTAAAGCAAAACTGGAAGGTAGACGCGGTTTCCGGGTTCCTTGTGTTTCTTCTGGCGTTACCTCTCAGTTTAGGAATAGCTAAAGCGAGTTTATTCCCGCCCTCGATGGGTGTACTTACCGCCATGATCGGCGGCTTATTTGTGACTTTCCTAGCCGGTTCAAGACTTACTATAAAAGGCCCTGCTGCCGGACTTATAACAATTTGTGCAGGCGCTGTTACTGAATTGGGAGGTGGCGAAAACGGATGGCACTTAGCCCTAGGGGTAATTGTTGTCGCCTCTGCCATACAGATCTTATTTGGAATCTTGAAATTTGGTAATCTGAGCGGTTTTTTTCCGCCGTCCGCTGTTCACGGAATGCTGGCAGCCATCGGCTTAATAATTTTTTCGAAGCAGATACACGTGTTGCTAGGGATCGATCCGGCGACATTAAAAGGCCTAGAACCTATTCAACTATATGAACTTATTCCACATTCCCTGGCACATGCAGATCCAAGAGTCACCCTGGTAGGTATTATCAGCTTGGCAATCATTTTTGGCATGCCCCTTTTGAAAGGAAGAATTTTTAAAAGTATTCCGGCTCCAATGGTTGTGTTACTAGTTACGATACCCATGGCGTTAATCATGGATTTCAAACATACGGAACCTGCTTTTGATCTTGTTAAGATTGGTGACTTCTGGGGGAGCATAGGTTACAATCCCGATTTTTCAGCTATTGGCAATTTCATTTTTTGGAAATACGTTCTCATGTTTCTTTTTGTCAACAGCCTGGAGTCACTGCTTACAGTAAAAGCCGTTGATGGACTAGACCCGTGGAAACGAGCATCGAATTTTAATAAAGATCTAGTTGCAGTTGGTGCAGGTAACGCGCTCTCCGGGCTGCTCGGAGGATTGCCTATGATTTCCGAAGTAGCACGAAGTTCCGCCAATGTAAATTTTGGGGCACGGACGCGGTGGTCAAATTTCTTTCACGGCCTTTTCCTGCTCATCGCCATGCTATTGTTCATTCCCGTCATCGAGATGATCCCGAATTCAGCACTTGCCGCCTTATTGATTGCTGTCGGTTACAGACTTGCTTCGCCTAACGAATTCTTTAAAACATATAAAATCGGAGCAGAACAATTGGTAATTTTTGTAATCACTATCATCGTTACATTAGCCACGGATCTATTGGTTGGTATAGCATCCGGGATTGCCGCAAAATTGATATTCCACATTCTAAACGGCGCACCTTTGAGAAGTCTGTTTAAAGCAAACTATAAGATAACAGAAAAAGACGACAGCTATTTTATAGCAGTAAAAGATGCGGCTATATTCTCGAATTTAATCGGCTTCAAAAAACTGTTTGCAGCTATAAAACCGGGCAAAAAAGTAGTCCTGAATTTCGCCGACGCCCGGATTGTAGATCACTCCTTTATGGAACAATTGCATCAATTTGAAGAACAATATCAGCAAAACGGCAGTACTGTGTCTGTTACCGGATTCGAGCATTTCCAATTCTTTTCGAATCACCCCTTGTCCGCCCGAAAATTTTCCCCAAACAATCTTAATAAGATTGAAATAAAATTAAATCCTCGGCAAATCGAGCTGCGAAAGTTTGCGGAAAATAAAGGAATAATCTATTTCCCACAAACCATCAAAAACTCCTTAAAATTTAAAGGCTTCCCAATTGAAAAAGGAGCAAAAATTCTTTATGAAGAAAATATTCTCTGTACGTATGCTGACTTCGGCAAGGCTGAAGTCTCCGACATAACGCTATCGCAAGGCGCTGGCATTGTCCGGGAAGATACCCACTTAACAGTGGTCCATATTTCAGAACTGGACAACACCATCCCAAACTTTGCCCTGGAACCCGAAGGCCTGTGGACTAAATTCAGCGAAGTAGCTTTTGGTAAAGATATCGATTTCAAAAGCCACCCCGATTTTTCAAAAAAATATTATTTAAGAGGAGATGATGAAGCAGGGTTATATGAATTCTTCAATGAAAATTTAATATCGTTTCTGGAAAATCATCCGAGCATGCATGTGGAGAGTCAACGAAACAAATTATTGCTCTATCAAAAGCATTCGAAACTATCAGTTGCAGAAATACAGTGGCTCCTTGTGTTTGTCGAGGAGTTCGTACACACCATTTCAAAAAAAGAATCTCAACCCGCTTAATCTATGGATAGCTTATTTAAATCTTCTGCCTTTCATCGGTACAGAGAGAACTTTGTTGATCGATTCTACCAGTTACTGGTTGAATACCTATCGTTATTTGAAAAAAAGTATCCTGATCTATTATCCGCAAGAGGGTACCCTTCAGGCGCAAGATACGATGCAGCAGGAACAGCTTAAATACTATATTGAATGTAAAGGATGCACCCAGGTAATATTTATAGGTTCTATGAATCGAGGACTGATTAACAAGGTCTTGTTAAACGACCATTCTGCATCACCTCAAGCCGCTTTGAAATTTAGCTTAGTGGTGTTGCTTAAAGAACAACATTCGAGCATTATCCCAATGTTTCTTTTGGAAAAACTTTTAGTTGAGCTGAATGTTATAACCCAATGCAAGCTGCTGATGGATTACGATTTCATTCGACAACGGATCGAAAGTCAAGGCCTTCAGCTTAGGGGAATTGTTGCCGAAAATAAGGGTGAGCAATTCAAGCCTGTGTTTTACAATGGTATTGTGTACAATGATCTCATTTCGCTGAATTAAAAATTATGGTCGGATGTATTCCGACCTCACTATCAAACTATTTTACTTTTATGAAAAAAAATATATTGGCCATCCTGCTAGGGATGGCCTTGCCTGTGCTTTTAACAGCACAAACACAAACTTCTACACCCACGAAAGTGGAAGAAATGAAATTAAAACTTAATGAAGATGGTAGCCACTATCTGAAATGGACATTCACGAATCAGGTTTGGCTGCGGTTTAACGAAAGCAATCCCGGTACAACTGTATTAGGAGAGAACGCCAGCAATACTTTTGATATTGGGCTTAGAAGAACTCGAATTCAATTTTTTGGTCAACTATCGGATCATGTTTTCTTTTATACCCAATTTGGTCAAAATAATTTCAACTTCCTGGCTGGACAAACTGCAGCAAATAATGGCAACCGAAAATTTCAAGCCTTCTTTCACGATGCTTTAGGGGAATATAAAGTGTGGAAGGACAGTGATAAATTAAAATTTGGTGCAGGGCTGACCATTGCAAATGGTTTATCACGGTTTAGTCAACCTAGCATTGGTACCATTATGACCATGGATGTACCAGTCTTTGCTCAGGCAACCGTTGATCAAACCGACGAATTTTCAAGAAAACTTAGTGTCTATGTCAGAGGCCAATTGGGTAAGCTTGACTACCGTCTTGTATTGAGCGATCCTTTTCCCATTACGAGCAACGGCTTGCCTGCAACCACAACTCCAGGCGCATCCGCCACATTTTCACAACGAGGTCATCATAAACAATACCAAGGATTTTTCCAATATAACTTCCTCGATAAAGAAACCCATACAACTCCTTATATGACGGGGACATATTTAGGTAAGAAGAAAATTTTCAATATCGAGGCTGGTTTTATAGCGCAAAAGAATGCTATGTGGATTTCTACAGACGGAATCAATACCAGCTTTCAGGATATGACTCTCTGGTCGGTGGCTTTATTTTACGACGCTCCCCTTAACATCGACAAGAGAACGGCTCTTTCAGCCTATGCTGGATATTTTGATTTAGACTATGGAACTAATTACCTGCGGTATAATGGAATCATGAATCCTGCAAACGGTATCAACAACGGTCCTTTCTCCGGAAGTCAGGGCAATGCCTTTCCAATGTTTGGTTCAGGTAATGTAATTTATTCTCAGTTAGGGTATCTTTTTAAGCAGGATCTTTTAGGCAGCGCCGGAACTTTGATGCCCCATGCATCTTTGATGAGCGCAAATTTTGATCAATTAGCGGATCAAATGAATGTAATCGATGTGGGCGTCAATTGGCTGATAAAAAGTCATAGCAGTAAATTAAGTCTCGACTATCAAAACCGTCCCGTTTACGAGTCCCAAGGTGGTGACTTGATAAGAGCGTCTACTAGAGGTCAGGTGGTAATGCAATACCAGGTATCGTTTTAGCGCATATACCTAAATAACTTGATTTCCAAATACCCAATCAATGCTGGCCGCAAGTCCAGCATTTTTTTTAGTTTTGGTTCATGCTTTCTTTAAAAGAGATCTTCTCCGTCACCCTCATCCTATTTTCGGTCATCGATATATTGGGTTCCCTACCTTTTGTAATTGTTATTCGAAAACGTGAAGGAAGAATTCAAGCAGAGAAAGCGACGCTTATTTCTGCGGTCTTGATGGTGAGTTTCTTTTACCTCGGACAATCTATTCTGAATCTTTTTGGATTAGACGTCTCATCCTTTGCCGTAGCAGGGGCCATTGTGATTTTCATTGTAGCCCTGGAAATGATTCTGGGTATTACTTTTTTTAAGGACGATCCCGACGCAAAAGGATCGGGATCAATTGTACCCCTTGCTTTTCCCCTTATTGCCGGGGCAGGCACGCTAACTACCATTCTTTCACTTCGCGCGGTTTATCAAGACTTAAATGTCCTGATAGGAATTTTATTTAACGTAGTTTTTGTTTATCTCGTTCTGAGATCGTCATCCTGGTTGGAGCGGGTCATTGGTAAATCAGGATTCGCTGTGCTTCGGAGAGTCTTTGGCGTTATACTCCTGGCGATTGCCGTAAAAATCTTTAAATCAAACTTATTTCTTCAATGATCCGAATTTATACCGATGGTGCGGCGCAAGGCAACCCCGGACCTGGTGGCTATGGGGCAATATTGAAATTTAAAGATGCCGTCAAAGAAATCTCTGAAGGCTTTCGTCTTACCACGAACAATCGAATGGAATTGTTGGCCGTCATCAAGGGGCTCGAGGCCATCAAAAAGGATGGTATACCCGTTACGATTTATTCTGACTCGAAATATGTTGTAGACTCAGTTGAGAAGGGGTGGATCTGGGGATGGCAGAAAAAAAATTTCGCCAAGAAAGCGAACGCAGACCTCTGGCAACGCTACATACCACTCCATCTAAAATTCAAACCAAAATTTGTCTGGATAAGAGGGCATGCCGGACATACGGAAAATGAACGTTGTGATTACCTGGCAGTGAAAGCAGCCGGAGGTTTTACGTTGTTAACTGATCACTGGTATGAAGCAAATAAAAATAATCCAAGTCTCGAAATATAAAAACCTATTATCCCGCATCTTCTACAACCGATATTCCCAGTGTGTTTAATTCTCGCAAAATCGGATCATAAATTTCTTCTACAACGGGAATTACTACGCCACGGTTTTTTATTTTTTCTTGCAACAACAATTTAGCAGCGATGCCGAGCGGTAAACCGACGGTTTTCGCCATTGCTGTGTTTATTTCATCATCGCCCTCTACAGTAATGTGTGACTGTATTTGTTTTGTTTCGTCATCGCTCTCGTAGGTAAACCGATGCCACATAACAATTAAATCTTTGTCACCCGTCTTAAGCTGCCACTTTTTATTTAAAATATGTTCGAGTATTTGGGCTGGAGTTCCTGCATTCAATCCTATACTTTCGTCTGAAAAAAATCCGCTCCAGCGCAACCGTAGAATTTCACCACCCAATAAGTCTACACCATACAATAGGGATATTTTTTCCTCCACGAGTTTACCCGCCATATAGGGCACGAATGCATCCAGAAAATCGCAGTGACGCATTTGAGCAACGTTCTCCATGATGTAAGTATCATCACAGCATCCCAGTTGAACCAAGATATTCCAGGCGCTGCAATATCCTTCGTTTCGCAAGGTGCCCCGAATCATGGTCTTAATTCCGTTTAATCCATATGTAGTGCGATATTTTAACGAATCGCGATTTGGATAACCTTCATATTTACTGTTTAAAACAGTCACCGAAGTAGATCGTTTAAAAAGCTGTTGATAAGGTATGTATTTAAATTGGCCCTGGTGCAGAAATTTTGCTGTCCCTTGTCCGGCAGTCACTACGTTGCGTGGGTTCCACGTAAATTTATAACGCCACGGATTTTCAGAGTCTGTTTGAGGAGCGATCAAGCCACCGGTAAAAGATTCAAATGAAGTAAGGATTCCACCAGCCTTTTTTATTCTATCGATTATCTGCATCGCACTCATGTGATCAATTCCGGGATCCAGTCCGCATTCATTAAGGAACAGTAAATTACTTTCCTTTGCCGCGGCATCAAGCTCTTTCATTTCATCCGATACATAACTTGCGTTTAGGAAATGTTTTCGCTCAGTTAAACATAGTCTGGCGACCAGAGGGTGGAGATTGGCTGGCATCAACGAGATTACCACATCTGCCTTACCTACTGCGCTCCTGCTCACCGATTCATCGCGAATATCAAAACGCATGGCACTACCATGGTTGGATGCTCCGATTTTGTCAATGGCTGCTTGTTCCGAAAAATCGCCTACCCTAACATGCCAATCATTAGCCGGAGCATTTTTTAGTAAATAATTTATCAGCGACGAAGAAGATCTGCCTGCCCCGAGTACTAATATGGTTTTCATGAATTCGGTTATCTGTTATAAGTGTGAAAAGTTATTCATCAATCGTTATCAATTAAAGTCTCAAGATTCTTGCTACTTGCTTGTAATTTGAAGGCAACGTAAATATAATTGTAAAGACACACACTCCATACGCACCACTAGTGATTAACGAATAACCTCTAAATGGTTATTTGATAACTTTCTTACATTCAAAAATTATGAACGACTTCACCATCTTAAAAAGCGTTGAAGATCTGGATGTCGAATCCAGGATGCTTTTTGAAAAAGCCTTAGATGCGCTTCAACATGCCTACGCACCGTACTCTAACTTTACGGTGGCAACTGCCGTGCTTTTAACCGATGGCACGATTGTAACCGGGACTAACCAGGAAAACGCAGCCTACCCTTCGGGGATGTGCGCAGAGCGTGTAGCACTTTATACCGTTGCATCGCAGCACCCTGGCAAAATCATAAAAAAAATATTGGTTGTAGCCAAGTTGGCAAAACAGACCAGCTTGTCGCCTGCCACGAGTTGTGGCCCATGCCGTCAGGTAATGCTGGAGTTTGAGCAGCGGCAGCAGCGTTATTTTGAAGTCGTAATGCAAAACCAGGCGCGTCATTGGGTAAAGGCATCCTCGGCAGAATCACTACTTCCGTTCTGCTTTACGCATGCAAGTTTACAGGGCTAAATGCGCTAATTCACGCTTTGGCGTTCAGCATATTTTGCCTTATTTGGATGTATGAATTTTTTGCGAACGAAATCATTGAAGCAGCTGGCCGTTTATGCAGTGCTTCTGATGGCTATGATTTTTATTGCGCAATATTTCGGGATCCGTTATCACATCCAGTCTCTTCACGAAGCGGAAAGAAAGATAGATTATGCCCGAACCGCTCAAATCAACAGCCAACAAATTTCTTTGCACACCCAATCCTTTGTCGAGGGAAATAAACATTTAGCAACTGATATCAGTACAAAACTCGACAGGCAAGACTATCTCTTAAAAACATTATCAGAAGGCGGACGTATCGACGGTTCGGAATTTTTCATTAAACCTCTGTCCCTTCTACCGCGGATCACATTCGAAAATCTCCGTCAGAGTTGGGACCATTACAAAGCAGCTGTTATGGCCCTCATTTTAGACAGCAGCCAGGATTCCGGGGCTTACACACTTGATTCGTTGTCTTTAAGTAAAGTACCTATTCAAGCAGAAAACAATATTTTAGTTGATAAGGCAAAGCTTATTCATGAATCACGGTGGCTTTCGATGTCCGACTGGTTCAATAAACTGATAGTCGATCTGGAAGAAGAAGTAGAGACAAAGCAACAAGCCACACTCAATTGGTTTATCTTTTTTATTCTGATTGATCTGGGGGTAATAGCTGCTATGACATATTCGCTTTACCGGCTTGTATTACAACCTTTACAATCCTTGGAATTTAATATTCTTAATCGTGTACATACCAGCGAAATTAATAAAAACGAAATTGGCAAGGTCACGCACGAGATAAATGAAATTATCGAAAATCTGAAAGATGCCACGGAATTCGTATCGGCAATCAGTGAGGGTAAGCTCGACATGGACTACAAACAAACGTTGGACATTGAATACACTCCAGGTAAAAACAAGCTAGCCGACTCCCTTATTGAGATGCAAAAAAAGTTGAAATCCTTGAACGAGGATGAACAAAAGCGTCAATGGGCGAATGAGGGAATAACGAAATTCGTGGAAATCATGAGATCTTCGAACGACAACCTTCAGGCACTTGGCGATTCTGTTATTTCCACGCTGGTTCAATACACCCATTCAAATCAGGGCGCACTGTATATATTAAATGACGAAGATCAAAATAACAAATACCTGGAGCTTATTTCTCTTTTTGCATTTGACATCAAAAAATTTGAGCAACGGAAAATTAAACTTGGTGAAGGCATCCTGGGTCAAACATTTTTAGAAAAAGAACTTACGTATATTACGAATATGCCTGAGGAGTATATTCGAATCACGTCTGGCCTAGGGGATGCTAATCCTAAATCATTGCTTCTGTTTCCGCTCAAAGTTGACCGCGATGCCTATGGGATAATTGAATTGGCTTCGTTCAATGAATATGCGCCGCACGAAATTTCCTTTGTAGAAAAACTGGGCGAGTCGATCGCGGCTACATTGTCGTCTGTCAAAGCTGCTCAAAAAAACCGCCAGTTAATTGAACAATTCCAGCAGCAAACGGAAGAGATGCGTGCCCAGGAAGAAGAAATGCGCCAGAACATGGAAGAGCTTCAGGCCACACAGGAGGAAATAGGCCGCAAAGAACAGGCTTACGTGTCACGGATCAAAGAGCTGGAAAATGGTCTGATAAATTCTTCACCTGATGAAGCGGTAGCAGAATTTAAAGAAAAGGCTATCCTGGTTGAGAAAGAACTTCAATTGAAGATTGACAATCTTCAGCAACAATTGTCCAAAAAGCCTGCTCCAGGCGATGACTGGGCAGTTGCAGAAGAGGCAGAAAAGACCTTTAGAATAAGTCTTGAAGCGTTAAAAATTACGAAGGAAGAACTCAATCGAAGGGAAGGATTTTAGAAAGTTCCAGACCTGAAACGCGCGGACCGCGCTGCACAGATTCCCCCCATCAGTACTCCCAACATTAAGCTGTGAGGGTATTGTACGTCCTATTCTCTGCAATTTTACCTTTAAGTGTTAAATCGATTTTTTCAAAAATTAAAGCTTACAACCTTATTAGAACGCATGTAAGGTTTCCGGCCTATCTTCGTGAGGGTAGTTTTAGGAAGAAACTAATTTTGATTCCTTTAAAAGATTAACATGTTGGATATAGACATTACTGACCTTAAACGGATTTCGGAATTCATCTATCAGAAGTATCATTATGATTTTCGGAATTATGCTATGTCATCTTTTAAACGCCGCGTACTCCGAATTATGGAGTTAAAAAAACTTTCTGTAGACTCTCTTTTAAAAAAACTTAACGACGATCCTCTCTTTATAAATGAGTTTCTGGACGAGCTTACCGTTAACGTGACAGAAATGTTTCGGGACCCAAGCTTCTGGCGAATTATGCGCGAAGAAATCATCCCGGCAATCATGCTCAATCACAAACAGTTTAAGATATGGCATGCCGGCTGTTCCTCGGGAGAAGAAGTACTTTCAATGTGTATTATGCTGAAAGAAATGGGCATTCTGCAAGATGTCACGATGATTGCCACAGATCTGGACGTAACGATTTTAGAAAGAGCAAAATCCGGAGTTTATCCGATCAAGAACATGGAGCTTAATGAAAAGAACTATATCCGCTTTCAGGGTACGGGTTCTTTTAAGGATTATTATCGTGAAGAGAATGGAATGGCAGTATTTCCAAAAGAGCTTCTTAACAATGTTTCGTTCAGGAGACATGACCTTGTGTTAGGGGATGTATTTAACAAATTCGATTTAGTCCTCTGTAGAAATGTAATGATCTATTTCAATCAGGTTTTGCAAAATGAAGTCCTCAAAAAATTTCATGAAAGCTTGTTCAAATATGGTTATCTGGCGATTGGCTCGAAAGAGTCATTGATCTGGTGTGATTTTGCCAACCGCTTTATTGTGGTTAACAACGAAGAAAAAATTTATAAAAAAATAAAAGATTAGTGAGTTGTCTTTTGACGAATGAAAAAAATCAACCTTAGTAACAGCTATAAGGCCGTTGTTATCGGTGGGTCAGCAGGCAGCTTCCAGGGAGTAGTAAAAATCCTGGCGCAATTGCCGAAGGGCTTTCCGCTTCCGATCATCATGTGTTTACATCGCCTGAAGCATGTACGCAATGGTTTCGTGGAAGCATTGTCCATAAAAAGTGTAGTACAAGTGACAGAGCCAAATGATAAAGAGAGTATTAAAAAAGGAAATGTTTACCTGGCCCCTGCCAACTACCACATGTCAGTTGAACTCGGTAACCATTTTGCACTTTCAACAGAAGAAATGATAAATAACTCACGACCCTCTATTGACATAACATTAGGTACGTGTGCTTATGCCTATAAGGAAAAACTGATAGGCATTTTACTGTCTGGTGCCAATAAAGATGGAGCGTTGGGCATGAAATATATTCACGAACGAGGTGGTCTTACCATTGTGCAGGAACCCACGGAGTGCATGATTGATACGATGCCTCGGAGCGCGCTGGCCGCAACACAAATTGACCACGTACTTAAGGTTGAACAGATTGTACAGTTTTTAAAAGACTTAGACCTTCAATACCGATGATAGACATATTTAAAAATCAATATAAGGCCAGCCTTGCATTGGCAACTTTATTCATCCTGGGTATCGCTGTATCGCTATATGCTGTATACTCGCTACCCAACAACTTACGTCTTGTGGATGGTTATCAACCCGAATTTTTAAATGTTTACATAACTATTGTACTTACTTCTCTCATGGGAGCTTTCGCGTTAACCTTAGCGTTGCGCTATAAGAAAGAAGTCGTCATTTATCGCGATCGCGCCACGGAAACAGCGACAGCAGCACAAAGGGAAAATAATAAGGGCAAATCCACTATAAGTCTTGAGAATTTAACATCTAATTTAAGTCAGGCGAAAGATCAACACGGTATTTTGGAGGTCGGACTGAATACAATCTGCAAACAACTTGAAGCAGGTCAGGGGGCAATTTATACCACGACAGAAAATGAAGGAAAGCGCAAAGTGGAATTACAGCGAGGATATGCGTTGAACATCGGTGAAAGCACCATCATCAGTTATGAATTCGGAGAAGGTCTCATTGGGCAGGCGGCGGCTGGTGGCCGGTCGTTGTATGTCGATGATGTTCCCGAAGGTTACATTAAAATTGTATCAGGACTCGGCAGCGCATCGCCTAAATATTTGCTTATAGTACCTGTTAAAAATGAAGGAAGTGGTGTATTGGGAGTGATAGAGATTGCCTCCTTCACCCCGATCAGTGAAGACCAGCGGAAATTTACGGAAGAATCTGCCCAACTCATTGCCGATAAGATTTCAACCAAAGCATCCTAGCATCAACTGCATATGATGAAAAGTATTAACATAAGCACCAAATTTACCATCTTAATCCTGGTCGTCTCCCTGGTGGCTGTCACTGCCATTAGTTTTTTCAGCTATGATTATCACTTAAAAGCAAATCAGGAAAAATTCGCAACTAACCTTGCCGCTATCGCTGATAATCAAACAGCCTACTTTAATACCTATTTTGAAAAAGCAGAACAAGCAGTCCTGATTCTACAAAATTCAGAAAAATTAAAGGCAGGTTTAGCGGGAGGAGGTAGTAGTAGCAGCGACGGAATGGACATGATGATGCCGCCGGTGGCCGACGACGGTGCCGCTGCTGACTCAACGGGCGGCTCAGGCGAATTATCGCTTGTGGACTATTTGAATGCCCAGAAAGCTGTTCTTCAAGTTACGGATATCATTTTAACCTCTCCGACCGGGGCAGTAAATATCTCCACCGACCCCTCGGTTAAAGGGAGCATCATCGATCCGGATGGTGTCACTTTTGATCGTGCTAAGGCAGGAGTTTATTTTTCCCGTATTCAGCGTGATAAAACAAAGAAAAATTACTTTACCCTGGTTGCCGGATCTGTCAACGATTCGAATGGAGCTCAACATTTGATCCTGATAAGGTTAGATTTGAATCCAGCTTACAAGGTCCTGAAAAAATATTACGGCCTCGGGCAAAGTGGTGAAGTTATCTTAGCAAGGCAGGATGCCATATCCAGAAAAGTTGAGCTAGTTAGTCCGTTGCGCAACGATACAACCGCCACGATACAACTACGCGATCCAAAAGATGCTTTCGTCGTGGCTTTTGCACCCGTTTTTGACGGCAAAAGTGTAACGGGCAAAGGCGATGATTACCGCGGCGTTAAAGTGCTTCAAACATCTCGCAGAATTGAGCGTCCTAATTTAGCGCTCATCGCCAAAATTGATTTACTGGAGGCTGATGGACAATCGGATGAATTAATCTCGACGTTCATTTATGCGGGCCTTTGTATCACAGCGCTGGCAACACTTGCAGCCATGTTATTTGCACGTTCTTTTACTCGTCCCTTGTATAGTATGCGCAACACGTTAGGTATGGTCGCGCAGGGAATTTTACCCGAAGCTTCGGCACAGAAAAGCAGCGATGAATTTGGTGAGATGAGCGTGAAGGTTGACGAATTGGTGAAAACCCTTAAAGGCAGCGCCGACTTTGCACAACGTATCGGTGAAGGGAAATACGATACAGCTTATAAGCCAGCCAGTGAGAATGACATTCTAGGCATGTCGTTGATAAACATGCGCAATAATCTTATTGAAAATGAGCGCAGCGATAAGGAAAGAAATTGGATTGTACGCGGTGTCGCCGAAATCAGTGAGATTCTAAGAATGCACGATTCTATTGACGCCCTCGGCGAAGATGTGATCAAATTTATTCTGGATAAGATAGGCGCTATTCAAGGAGCTTTTTACATCGTCAACGATGACAATACCCATTTACCGCCGGTTATTGAAATGAGGGCCAGTTATGCCTACACAAGAAAAAAATATTTAAAAGCAAAATTCAAATTTGCCGAAGGCCTGGTAGGTCAAGCTGCAGCAGAAAAAGATATCGTTCTCCGTACTGAGATACCCGATGAATATGTAACGATTACTTCAGGTATATTGGGAGATCAACGCCCCAAGTGTATTCTCATCGTGCCGCTCATTACCAATGAAGAGGTGTATGGTGTCTTAGAGTTTGCCGGTTTCAAGCAGTTTGATGCTTCGCAGGTTAAATTTGTTCAGGAACTGTCGCTGATCCTAGCCCGAACCATTTTTAACATAAAAGTAAACGAGCGCACGCGAAAACTTCTGGGAGAATCTCAGGAGATGAGTAATGAGTTAAAAGAGAAACAGGAAGTTCTTCGGCAAAATGCTGAGGAAATGGAGGCTACCCAGGAAGAATTAAAACGCTCAAATCAAAAACTTGAAGAACAGATCGAAGAAGTAAATCGCACGCAGAAACGTATGCAGCTTCTCTTGGAAAATGCATCGGAAGTAATTACGATTTACGAAGAAGATGAAAGCATACGCTACATTTCCCCTTCTGTGGAATCCATCTTAGGATACGTGCAAAAGGAAATGATTGGCAAAAGTGATATTGACAAAGTACATCCGGATAACCGGGAAATATTCAAAGAGCTTTTCAGCAAGATGAAAGCCAGTCCAGACGAAAAAGTAACGGTTCAATATGAATATCGCGCCAAAGATGGCACCTTCATGTGGATTGAATCGACTGGAACAAACTGCATGTCGAATCAAGCGATTCACGGTTTTATTCTGAACTCGCGCGATATTACAGAGCGAAGAAGAGCTGAGCAGGAACAACGCATGCGAAGTAAGATGCAGGCACTTTCCGAAAACTCACTTGACCTTATCACGCGATTGGAAGGAGAATCAATCTCTTATATCAATCCGATCATTGAAGAATATACGGGTCAGAAACCTTCCTTCTTCCTGAATAGAAAAGTAAAAGAAACAGACCTGGATGCATCGGTATTGGAAGGCTGGTTAAAAGTGGTTGAAACCGTAAATGCTACGAACGAAAAAGCTTCCACTGAAATGGATTTTCCTTCTAACATGGGCACGCGCATCATGCAGGTAAACGCCATTCCTGAATTTGATGAATTGAACAAGCTGGAATCCGTTTTAGTGGTTTCACACGATATCACTGAGCGTAAGATGATCGAGCTTGAAATCCAGAATAAGAATAAGAAGATCACCGAAAGTATTAACTACGCGAAACGAATTCAAAACGCAATTTTGCCGAACAATCGCGTCATAAGCAAAGCCTTACCGGACTCTTTCATTTTATACAAACCGCGCGACGTAGTGAGCGGGGATTTCCCTTGGTTCGTCCAAATGAAAGATGAAATTTTTATTGCAGCCGTTGATTGTACCGGACACGGTGTACCAGGTGCTTTGCTTTCCTTAATAGGCTACTTTTTGCTGAATGACATTGTACGGAGCCGGAAGATTACCGAACCTGGTAAAATTCTAGATATGCTTGACGAGGGTGTAACTACTACCCTAAGGCAAGACGAAGACGCAACGACAAAAGACGGTATGGATATAGCCTTGTGCAAGATCAATGTCAACACCCGTGAAGTAGAATATGCCGGGGCACATAGACCGCTATACATTATGAAGAATAGCGTGATGGAAGAAGTGAAGGGAAATAAATTCCCTATTGGTGGTGGTATTTTTAAGAACCAGACTAACTTTACCAATACTAAGATTAAACTTCAGCAGGGTGATTCAATTTACTTTAGCTCGGATGGTTTCCCTGATCAGTTTGGAGGACCCGAAGGAAGGAAGTTCGGACCAAGACGTGTGCGCGAGATTATTGAACAAGTACACAAAAAGAATATGGCAGATGCCATGACCACGTTTGATAATGACTGGGAGGGATGGCGCGACACTACCAAACAAACTGATGACGTATTATTGATCGGTATTAAATTTTAACCTAACACGATTGTGATTTTTTTAACTGGGACGTTTTAAATGATAAAAACATATATCTTAGTGAACCGCAAACTTAATTTAATCTTCTGACACATGAATTTTATTTATGACCTTCACCGAACCATGATGTCGCAGAATTTGATTCTGGTGTATCAGGGTGATTTTACCCAAGAGAGCACCAAATCTATTCTCTCCATGGCAGAGCGAAACCTTGATTCTTCGGGTGAAGACTCCAGCATCAAGCGAAAGGTGTTTAACGTGATGGTCGAGGCGCTGCAAAATATTGTAAAGCATAGCGACGAGCTCATCGAGGGTGAAATGCGGAGTCACGCTGCCATCTTTCTTATTGGGAAGGAAACAAATCGCTACAGCATTATGTCTGGCAATCCTGTTCGAAAGGCCAATGTACCAGGCCTTCATAAAAAACTTGATCAGATCAATGCCCTTGATAAAGATGGATTGAAAGAACTTTATAAGGAAATTATTAAGAACACGACCATCTCGGATAAAGGTGGAGCTGGTTTGGGATTTGTAGATATGGCAAGAAAGTCAGGAGGTAAGTTAGAGTTTGAATTTCCTGAGATGTCTTCAGAATATTGTTTTTTCTGTTTAAAAGTAAATGTCTCCCGCGAGACTGAATAATTGATATCGAAAAATTAAAATTGACTAATACCATGGAAATTTTAAATCTTGAAGGAACTGAAGATACTCCAAAAATAATCCTCGACAAGAAGAATGGAATTTTTGAAATCTCAGGCCGTTCACTTCCGGAAGATTCTGCCGAATTCTACCGTCCCGTACTCGAGTGGATCGACAAGTATGGTCAAGATCCTAATCCAAATACGGATTTCGTATTCAAACTAGAGTATTTTAATACGGCATCTTCAAAACTTATCCTGGATGTTCTTTCGTCACTGGAAGACATTAAGTCGATGAAAATCCAATGGTATTTTCATGAAGACGATGAAGACATGGAAGAAGCCGGTCAGGAATTTTCAGAATTGGTTGAAATTCCTTTTGAGTTCAAGACTTACTGATTCAATCCCTTATAAGGAATCGGTTACTAGTTTTTTTAGATCTCCGTTGGCGATTTCTAAGGGCTGGTAACCGATATCTTTTTTTTATCTAATACATTTCACTATGAGTGAAGAAATACTCAAGGCGCTCACGCAACTTTTTGCCATTATCACGAAACAGGATGGAGGCGCTACAGAGCGAGAAAGACAGTTTGTAATCAATTTTTTTCAGACTGAACTCGACCGGGATTCTATCAAAGAATACCTCGAATTATACGATCAGTTTTCAGAGTATGGTAAAGAAGATGAAGGCAAGTCTAAACTTACTTCGGTCAAGGATTCCGTAAAGACCCTCGGCATTTGCAAAAAGATCAATAAGACACTACATCAAAAACAAAAGGTTGTCGTATTAATCAAGTTACTTGAATTAGTGGGTTCTGATAAGAATTTTACTCCCCAGCGGATGGAGATTATTAACACCGCATCTTCTGTATTTAATATCGTTCAGTATGAATATCATCTTATTGAAAACTTTGTAATTTCAGAACTTGCCAATTCGCTTAACTACATAGATATACTTGTTCTGGATAAAGAACAGGCGGCCGAACAGGATAAGATCTATAAACATGTTCATGGACACATTGAAGGAAGTTTGATCTTCATGCGTGTTCGGAGCGTTGACATGTATTTCACCAAGTACCTGGGTGAGGAATCCAATGCATTGAATGGTTTCCCGATGCAGCCAAACAGAGTATACCTGTTTTCACATGGCAGCACTATTAAAACACAAGCGGGTGATGCACTTTATTACAGTGATCTGGTAGCCAATTTCAATGAAGAAATAAAAACCACTAAACTTTCCTTCAATGTCATCATCGACGAATTAAAATTCCGGAATGGAGCCATTGGCCTACGAAACGTGATGATTTCGGAAGGCCCCGGAAAACTAATTGGGATTATGGGCGCCAGTGGTGCCGGCAAGACTACCCTGCTCAACGTAATGGCTGGTCTGGTTGAGCCTTCACAAGGACAAATTTTAGTGAATGGATTTAATATCAACACACAGAAAGATAAAATACATGGTGTTATCGGATATGTCTCTCAAGATGACTTACTCATCGAGGAACTAACCGTATATCAAAACCTTTATTACAACGCGAAACTGTGCTTCGCTTCTTTTACTGAAGAACAAATTCATAAACGCGTTATGGAGGTGTTGGAAAATCTAGGGCTAGATCAGCGAAAGGATTTGCCCGTGGGTAATCCACTCGACAAAACCATTAGTGGCGGTCAACGCAAGCGACTCAATATTGCACTTGAGTTAATTCGTGAACCTGCCATTCTATTTTTGGATGAGCCAACGTCTGGATTATCCTCCCGAGACTCTGAAAACGTAATCGACTTACTTAAAGAACTTTCCCTGAAAGGAAAGTTAATCTTTGTTGTTATCCATCAACCTTCATCAGACATCTACAAGATGTTTGATAAGATGATTATCATGGACACGGGTGGGTATCCTGCGTATTATGGCCAACCTGTTGAGGCTATTACTTACTTCAAAAAATCAACACACCAGGTAGACAGCAACCGCGGCCAATGTGAAAACTGTGGGAATGTAAATCCCGAACAGATTTTCAATATCATAGAGGCAAAGGTTGTAGATGAATATGGCCAACCTACTAATAAAAGAAAGATATCGCCACCTCAATGGTATGAATTATATAAGGGTCATTTTAAAGTTGCGCGTGTCGAGGATGTAAAAGAAGAACCCCCTCAATCATTAAGCCTGCCAAACAAGGTAAAACAAACGTTGATTTTTACAGTTCGCGACACCTTATCCAAGCTGAGCAACAAACAATATCTGCTTATCAATTTGCTGGAAGCTCCCCTGCTAGCCATTATCCTGGCTGTCATCATAAAATATAAAAGCGCGCCGGGTGGTAAAGAGTATCTGTTCAGATTTAATGAAAACTTCCCGGCATTTTTGCTGATGAGCATAATCGTTGCGTTGTTTATGGGACTTACCGTCAGCGCAGAAGAAATAATTCGCGATAGAAAAATACTGCGACGAGAATCGTTCCTCAACTTAAGCTGGAACAGTTACCTGATGTCGAAGCTTACCATACTTTTTGTATTGTCTGCTATTCAAACATTTTCATTTGTAATTATCGGGATCTTGATATTGGAGATTGAATGGGCCATGCTTTTACCGTTTTGGTTTGTGCTGTTTACCACCTCCTGTTTTGCGAGCGTGTTGGGGTTGAATATCTCCTCTGCTTTTAATTCAGCGGTGACAGTGTACGTTATGATCCCCCTGTTGCTCATCCCACAGATGATCCTGAGTGGACTCCTGTTCAATTTCGATAAGCTTAACAGCATCATCAGTACCAAAGGCAAAGTTCCTATTATAGCCGATATGATGGCATCGCGCTGGGCTTATGAAGCCCTTGTGGTAGATCAATTCAAAAACAATTCCTTTGAAAAACCTTTTTATAAGTTTGAGAAGATTGAAAGTCAGGCCGATTTTCGAGCATCATTTTTAATAAACGAACTGGACAAAAAAAGAAAATACATCGCTGACAACCGCGGAGAAAAAAATGATTCGATACAACAGATCGTGAAGAAAGACATTGCTATTATTCAAACCATTCTCCGTGACGATTTCTTCAAAAAAGGTGTCGAAGTGGATTTGAAAACGGAATGGACTGTGGCAAAATTCACCCCGGAGTTTGACAAAAAACTGGAAGATTTCTTTTTAGGCTATCGCCAATTTTATCAAGGGTTATATAACAAGGCTGTGATGGCACGGGAAGCGGTTATCTTCCAAATGGAAAATGAAAAAGGTTCAGATTACAGACTGAATGAAACCAAAAACCGCTACTACAATGAGAGTCTGGCCGACCTGGTGAGAAATGTTTCGGAGAAAGAACGCCTTATCGAATACGAAGGGAAGTTGTATCAGCAGATCAATCCGATCTTCGTCGATCCCAAGCCATCAGGCCCGTTAGATTACCGTGCACATTTTTTCGCGCCCGAAAAGAATTTATTTGGCCAAACGGTAAGTACCTTCTTGTTCAATAATCTTGTAATATGGCTTATGACCGTGTTGCTATACTTAACCTTATACTTTGAGCTATTACGTAAACTCGTCAACTCTTTCGATGGAATGCCAAATAAATTGAGTTGGTCGAGCATGAACCCTTTGAAAAGAATTAAAGCATCCAAGTAACTTTTTGGTGCGTAATGCTGAATTTTTTACTTTGCAAACGAATAATTTTATACCTATGAGAATTGTAATCATTGGGCTCATGCTGACGCTTTTTACAGCTTGTGGGTCCGAAAAAAAGACGGATGAACAAGCCTTCTTAGAAGGGCTTGACTCTGCAAAGGCCGAGGGCCCTTCTATTTCCGAAGGCGTTATTGGTGACATCCTGCAGCGTATTCCAAGCCCGTTAGAAATCTCAGTTCTCTTAAAAGAATCTGGTAAAAAGTATAACTCCAGTTATCTGAACTCACCTGACAACATCTCCAAGTATAATAGCAATCACAAAAAAGCCCTCAATCTCGGTGTATACGGTACTGATCTGGGATACACCAATATCTATGAGCAAAACCAGGATGGCGTTAAGTACATGTCTTCTATCAAGACGCTTGCGGACGGCCTGAACATCGGACAATTTTTTGATATAGAAACTATCGGACGGCTGGCTACTAACAGCAAAAATCTCGATTCTCTTTTGCTTATTACCACCCAAAATTTCAACAGTATCAATCACTACCTGCAATCACAAAATCGCTCTAACTTAAGCGTTCTGTTCCTTACGGGCGGATGGGTAGAAGCACTGAATATCCTCTGTGAGGTAGCGGCTGCCAATCCTACTAATACTGAGCTTCAGGAAACAATTGGCGAACAAAAGATCATTCTTGAGAACATTATGTTGTTGCTTTCTTTTTACAAACAGTCCGACCAAAATATGGCATCATTGTTGGCCGATATGGAGGAATTGAAAAAAGTATACGACAAAGTGAATATTACTTACACTTACAAGGAATCGACCTTTGAGATAATCGATGGTGTGATGGTCATTAAGGACAACAGCTCCAGTACCATTCAGATTACGCCAGAGGATATCGCTAGTATAAAAGCCCTCACTTCCAGTATTAGAAATAAGATAATAAGCTAAGATAAAGGAGCCTATATGAAAAAGTTAATTATCATTGTTCTATCCGTTCTCGTTCTAAATACTTTAGAGGTAATAGGGCAGTGCAACTCTGAATCTTTTAGCAACCTGTGTATTCCAAAATTATCTACAGGGTTCAACTTTTTGAAGAGTTATAAAATAGAAAAAGGGGGTAAAGATTATGTAGAATATTCTTATGTCTTTACCAAAGGCACACAATACATGATTAATATTTGCGCAGGTACTCAACCTACCGACGGGATTATTGTAAGTCTCTATGACTCCAACCGGAACAAGGTTGCAACCAGTAAAATTAATGGTCAGTACATTGCAGCGATCGCCTATCCTTGCAACACGACAGGTATTTATTACATCCAATATACCTTTGATGGCTCAACCACCTATTGTGGTGGAAGTGCTTTAGGATTTAAACGATAAAACAGCATCAAACAATAAAATGAAAAAGCCTCCCGGAACGGAGGCTTTTTCATTTCCGATTTTTGTCAAAAGTTATCAAGTGTTATGTCAACTTAAAAATGAAGGTTCATCAAATAACCAACGCGACAGGTCGGCCTAAATACACCAACGTGGCTAAATGTTCATAGCTCTGAATGAAATCCCTTGTCTATGCACACATCTATTGGGTGAGCTAAACCCGGCTGGTTCTATCCTAGCGCTGGATTCAACTCTTACGCACAAGTTTATTTTATTACAAATGGTATAGCCCCAGCGGGCATACGCGTAAACTTAACAAAATAAGCCATTTAATTTTTGCTGATAATTGGG
>CAZAHL010000010.1:0-50846 GCA_964484845.1 uncultured Chryseolinea sp.
TAAAAAACTTATCTTTTGCTACTGCGGAATCGTGCTTTGTAAAATTTGTTTGCTTTAGTTTTCTTCCAAGCGTAACAAGTAATAACATCAGCCTACCGGGTTTACCTAAAAATTGAGACGCTTTCTGCATGGCAATTTGAAAGAACCGGTTATCCGAAATATTAAGCTGCATAAAAATTAAAAGGTTTGTTGAATTTCTTTTTTTAATTCGACTAAAGCATGTGCAATTGGATCAACCTGTTTGTTGATCGACTTTTCAAAAATCTTTCGGGAAAGATCCAAACTTGTGGACTCCATACCCATTTCGCCGGCGGCGTCATTAATCGAAAGTATAAGATCCTCTTTGGCATTTTTAATCAGATTCCAGACATTCTCGCTTATATAAACCTGTTGGGCTACGTTATGGTTATACTCATTTCGTATTTCACTTAATAATAACTGATGAAACTCCCTGGAGGGCATGCCAGAGATGTTTAATCGAACTAGTAAGTTTTGTGGAGAAACCCGTTCCAGAAAAAGGGCCATTCGCTCATAGGCTTGTAAACGGTTTGGCAACACCAACTCTATACTTTTACTTCGCACTTCAAGTCTCTTTAAATCAAGCTCCTTCTGAACAAAAGTCCTGACCAGCAAATAAGCTGCATACAATACCAAAGAAGCGGGAACCAGGATCTTAATAAACTCGATAAATGCATCCATAGAATTAAATTATGCCATAATGTGTTTGAAATTTAAATAATTTTAAACTCATATTACTTTTCAATAAGATGTTTGACAGTCTTCAACCGGTAACAATTTCACTCAAAGCTGCCGAAGAAATACGCAAGATCATGCAAACGAAAAATATTCCTGCTGATTACGGCTTGCGCGTTGGGGTTAAAGGAGGTGGCTGTGGCGTGACCCTGATCATCGGATTTGATAAAAAGAAAGATTCGGATCATTCTTATATGATCGACGACATTCCGGTGTACGTTGACAAAAAGCACACTATGTATATCATTGGCAAAGAAGTTGATTTTTATGAAGGCGAGGATGCGAGAGGATTTACATTTGTTGACCGTTAATAGTTATCCGGATCACTACAATTAACTATTAACTTTTCTATCCTCATCTCCTTTTCATCAAGCTCACCGAAGCCTTTCTACACTTGCCACCGATTGGAGGATTTAATTTTGAAATTCTGAATTCGACTGACAATACTTCTGGAAAAGTTTCCAATACATCGGTTGCCACTTTTTCTGCAACGGTTTCAAGCAACTTGGAGGGCTGCTCCATTTCTTCTTTCACAATTTTAAAAAGCGATTCATAATTCACAGTGCCTACAAGTTCATCTGTAGTTGCCGCAAGCGAAAAATCGGTTTCCACCACGATATCTACTTCAAACCAATTTCCGGATTCACGCTCGTGGGGATATACACCATGAAAAGCATGAAACTCAAGTCCCTCAAGAGCAACTCGTCCGATCATCCTATGTCATCAAAAAAGGACTTCTTCACTTTCTTTGGCTGCTCTTCGGCCATCACGGGCTGTGGCTCTTGTTCTACCTCCTCTTGCTGCACGGGTTCGTCTTGAACAGGTTGTTCCAACGTTACAGGTTCCGGACGTACAGTTTTGTCTGCCGCCTCCACGGTATTCGGAAAGGCTACCCGCCGGGCTTCACGCTTTGCCATGGCGAGGTGCTTGTCGGGATCAAAATCTTTTGCGGCTATACGCGAACGCTCTACGCGGTCCAAGACATCCGAACCCAGATGTTTCAGGTCCGCTAACAAATCGTCGCGCAGGGTCTGCATTTTCTTATAATTCTCTACTAAAATTTTCAACCGGTCTTCCATTTCTTCCAGAAGTTCCTTAGCCCGGGTATCAGACTCTTCGATCATATCGCGCGCCTTTAACTTCGCTTCGTTAACCATGGCCTCCGCCTTAAACTGCGATTCTTTCAAATGGAGCTCGGCTGTTCTACGGGCTTGATCAATCACGCTCGCTCCAGTATCCTCTGCTGTTTTTAATGTCTTATACAATGAACTTTCCACTTCACGCAGCTTACTCACTTCCCGTTCGGTTGCTTCGAGCTTAATGCGGCATTCTTTATTTTCATCCAATATACGCTCCCACTCTTGAGAGAGGGTAAGCAAGAATGCATTCACTTCATCCTTCTCGTATCCTCTGAAGTTTTTCTCAAAGGTTTTCTGACGAATATCTAAAGGTGTTATTCTCATACGGCTTGTTTTTCAAAATTTAAACTCCAGACTGAAATCGTGCGATCGTCACTTGCGCTTAGTAGCTGGTTATTATAATTACTCCATAGCACTTTATTAACAGAGGTACCATGACCTGCATGACGCGAACGATCAATAACTTTTAAAAGCATCAACTTCTCTGCATCCCATACCTTAATGCTTTTATCCATGCTACAAGTTACAAAATGTTTATTATCCCGGCTAAAGGCAAGGTGATTTATGGCATACATATGGGCCACTACTTCACCATTCTGCTCGTACCGATTCAGGGTATCCCATCTCTTCAGGCGCGCATCACGTGAGCCACTCAACAGGAATCTTCTGTCGGGTGTATACTGCACAGTAAAGACAGAGTTTGCATGAGCCTGCCACTCATTTTTTAATTTCAAAGTATCCAAATCGAATATTCGGATATAATAGTCACTATATCCAACAGCAACTTCTCCCAGTTGTTCATTTATTGAAATCGTTCGTGCACTCTTCTCTGACAATTGAACTTTGTTGTTAATAGTTAAAAGTTTGCTGTCTACTTTTATCAACGTGCCATCTCCGGTGGCTACAAATAAATACTGTGCAAAGGACTTAATATCAAACATCGCTGCCTTTGTAAGTTGTAACGAACCAACTTCATTTTTATTCTGCCAATCAAGGAAGTGAATGCCTTCATAATTGTGCCCAACGATAAGCGCCCCACTTAATTCATGATAATGCATCGCATAAATGGAATTGGGAAGTTTAGCAATGACTGACCCTGTTTCCGGATTCGATAAATCCCACGACACTACCATACCATCGCCTGATCCCGAAAAAAAAACTGCATTATCATTCGATGGTTCTAACGTATAGACACAATCCCTGTGACCCGTTAATGAATGAAGTTTGGATACGTGAACTGTTGACATTATTGTTGTAATAGTAAACAATAGGAACTAAACGAAAGTTGTGCTCTTCTGAGTTGAATTCGCTACGAACTCAATTTGTCAAGTGGTGAAATATTTAAAATTTTTGTCAAAATTGAACGATAAAGACAGACATACCAAATGCCTTTAGAAAAAATTGTAGTTGAATCTAACCGTGCCTGGGCACTTTGGCGAATTGCTGAAGATGAACAAAGCCTCACATCTGAAATTAGGCCTTATGAAACCGTATCCAATACATTGACCAATCCTAAGAAAAGATTAGAATGGTTAGCAGGAAGAGTTTTGACAAAACACGCTATGGAAGCACTTCAACTAAACTTTCAAGGAATTACAAAGGATGAATATGGAAAGCCGTTTCCAACGGGAGTTAATCACCAACTTTCGTTGAGTCATTCTTTTCCGCACGTCGCGGTGCTAATAGACCAACACGAAGCAGTAGGCATTGACCTGGAGCAACCAAAAGAAAAACTGCTGAGAATTGCCCCCCGCATTCATCACCTGGAAGAGTTACAAGATGCAGGGACCAACCTCGTAAAACATTGCATTTATTGGTGTGCAAAGGAAAGTTTAGTGAAATTTTACGGTAAGAAGGATCTTATTTTTGCAGAAAACCTCTTTATCAATCCATTTCGATGTAAGAAAGAGGATGACATTACAGGCAAAATAATTATCGGAGGTGTTGAAAGCGTGATACCTTTACATTATATCACGTATTCAAATTTTGTTGTTGTTTTCACCACCAGATCCCAACCTCACCTATGAACAAGAATCTGATTGCCTTGACACTCATGTTTGCAATGGCAACAACCCAGGCACAACAAATAGCAAACTTCTCGCTGCTTAATGTCATTACAGGAAAAGAGGTGTCGCTGGATACATACCCCTCTTGTTCGGGGGTTGCAATTGTCTTTACGAGCAACTCATGTGCGTATGATGAATACTATCGTACACGGTTAAGTTCTATTTCGAAGGAATACCAGGATAAAGTGCCTGTACTCTTAGTCAATTCCAGTGTAGAACCGATCGAGTCAACTGACAATATGATAAGGAAGGCGCAGCAACTCGGCCTTTCTGTTCCTTACCTTGCAGATAAAGATCAAACGCTCATGCAGCGCCTGGGTGCAACAAAAACACCCCAAGTATTTCTTCTAAAGAATAATGGTGGAAAATTTTCTTTAGTCTATAGCGGCGCTATTGATGATAATCCTCAGGTACAGGGTGATGTGCGTCAAGCGTATCTGAAAGATGCTATTGATATAATGCTTACCAACCAGAGGATTGAAACCCCTGAAGTACGACCTGTAGGATGTACTATCCGTAAAAAATGAGCCTGACAAATTCTTGGGACGTACCGATTTAGAATTCAAAACTGAATGTCGATCAACGAAATAAGGAGGTATGGCCCCTTCAAAATTCGGTGCCCGGCATCCTGTCGAATTTCAGTTTTGCTATACCAATTGTCTTCCACTCATCATAATTGTTGCCACAATAATCACCAACGCAATTGCATTGAAAATAAGCATACGTTTATGCTTCGCTTCGTCCGTGGTCATTCGCTTCGAGGTAGTCCGGGCCATCGTTATAAATACCACGGCTATGAGCATAGTCAGAATATGTTCTACTGTCCAATAGCGAGTGGTTTTATCGCTCAGCGTATCTGGACCAAATTTTACAAACGGGCTTACAAAATAGAGTATAAGACCGATCAGCAACTGCATATGCGTAAAAATGAAAAGATAGAGACCCAGTTTATTATCCCACTTTCCATAAGGTTGTCTATTCACCAGACCTAAAATGGCTTTGATAATGACGACAACAAGGGCTATTAAAATAAAATAACGGAGTAGTGAATGAGTATGGAATAGACCGGTATACATGGTAGATGGGTTTAGCGACTCGAAAATAGTAAAGTTCAGTTAGAAATAAATTCGAAACGCCTAAATCATAGGATTGACTTAAGTTTTATATGAATACATGAGTCATGTTCTTAAAACCGTCGGCACCAAGAACGGTCACGGCACATTTCCATGGCACCTTCCAAGGCCAGATGGCCCGGGTGAAACATGCTGGAAAAATTTTTGAGCAGGCGTGTGAATAAGAATTATTCATCGAATTTTTTTACACTAAAAAACTAACTTTAACAAAGGATTAACACAATACGACTTAGACCTCGTAGCACGACTTTAATCCACCAGTATAAGTATTTTGCTAACCGGTTTAAGATTTGGTTACCTTAGACTTCATTAAGTTTAACCTGCATTTTAAAGTAACTAATAAATAAAAAAAATGAAACGACTATTGACCCTTGCTTTTTCGCTCAGCGTACTTTCCATTTCCGCCCAGACGTTAACGTTAAAGTGGAAAACAGATCCCACGTTACTCGTGCCCGAATCTGTCCTTTTAGATTCCAAAAATAAGGTGTTGTACGTAGCGTGTATCAACGGCGCACCAGAAACCAAAGATGGTAATGGTTATATTGCACAGGTCGGCTTAGATGGAAAAATTAAAAAATTAGAATGGGTTACAGGATTAGATGGGCCGAAAGGAATGGGCCTACATAACAATATCCTATATGTAGCTGACATTGATCGCGTGATAGCCATTGATGTTTCAACCGGAAAAATAACAGGCACTGTAGCCGTAGAAGGTGCAAAATTTTTGAATGACGTCACAGTGGATAAATCCGGCAGTGTTTATGTTTCCGACAGCAACACCGGCAAGATACATTTTGTGAAAGGTAACAAAGCCGAAGTATACTTTGAAAGTACTGAGTTGAAAGGTGTGAATGGACTCCTTTCTATAGGCTCTGACCTGTACGTTGTTGACTTTTCCAGCGGCATTAATTACAAATTAAGCGCTAATAAAAAGTTTACTAAGTTTGCTACGACAGCCGAAGGTGCAGATGGAGTTGTTCCAATAGGAAAGAATGAGTACCTCGTATCAAGCTGGCATGGAGAGGTTGCTCATGTGAATGCAAAAGGGGAGGTGAAAAAACTGCTTGATACACGCGATCAAAAACTTAGCGCTGCAGATATCGAGTATGATCAAAAAACCAAAACTCTGTTCGTCCCAACCTTTAATGCCAATAGTGTTATGGCGTACACTTATTCTAAATAACTTATTTTCAAATAAAAAATAAAAAAGGACTGCTTTGTTAACAGGCAGTCCTTTTTATTGAAAGATGATTAACTTCATGTTGAAGTAATCTATTACTTTTTTAGATCTATTTCATTTTTCCCGTATGAGCAAACAAATACTCAAAGAACTTCCCGACCTGATTCACGCACAGGTCATCACAGAGGAAACGGCCGAAAGAATAAAAGTTTATTATGATAATCAACCCAATCAATCTTCCAATAGATTGTTTATTGTTTTTGGAATTCTAGGGGCTCTCCTGATAGGTATGGGCATTGTTCTTATCGTAGCTCATAATTGGGACTCGCTACATAAAGTCGTCAAATTAGCCATTGGCTTTATTCCATTATTCGTTGGTCAATCCTTCGCTGCATTCGTAATTTTAAGGAAAGCCGAAGAAACAGCCTGGCGGGAAGGGACTGCCGCTTTTCTGGTCTTTGCCATTGCCATCAGCATTTCCATAGTGAGTCAGGTATATAATATTGCAGGAGATTTAGGCGGGTTTTTATTTATTTGGATGATTCTATCACTCCCTGTCGTTTATGTCCTTCGTTCATCGGTTGCTTCTTTATTGTTTATTTTAGGAATTACATGGTATGCCTGCGAAGTCGGATACTTTCAATATCCTCAAGGGGATGCACCCTATTACTGGGTATTCCTATTGCTCATTCTTCCCTTTTATTACCTTGAATTCATTCGGAAAAATCACAAGAATAACTTTTTCTATTTCCACTCCTGGTTCCTGGCAATGTCTGTTACAATTTGTCTTGGACTATTTATCGAAACAGAGGAGCAGTTGATCATGATCGCATACATGAGCTTGTTCAGTGCCTTCGTCACGATGGGCCAACTGCCCTCATTTAATACGAATAGAGTCCTGACAAATGCCTACCTGGTGATAGGTAGTCTGGGCGTAATGATTCTGTTGCTTATCTTCAGTTTTGATTCTTATTGGAACGAATTGCAGGACGAATCTTTTGAAGGGTTGTTTCGGGCTGAACTCAATGTTTCAATTTTTATGACAATTGCGGCAGGCATTTTACTTTATATACTTCTTCAAAAAAATTCACTGAAGACAATCAATTATAAATCGCTTGCTTTTCTCATTTTTATCGTCCTTTTTTTCGTGGGGATAAGTTCACCCTTGCTTTCACAATTGCTTACAAATTTATTAATTCTGGTATTTGCCGTTTATACCATCCGTGATGGTGCTCAACGCGATCATCTTGGTATTTTAAACTACGGTTTATTGATTATTACAGCGTTGATAGGTTGCCGTTTCTTTGACACGGACTTTAGTTTCGTGGTGCGGGGCTTGTTGTTTATTGGAGTAGGCGTGGGCTTTTTTGTGACGAATTATTACACGATTCAAAAACGAAAAAAACAACTATGAAAACGGCTATATTAATTCTCTTTGCCTTAATGTGCCTGGCACAGTGGATAGTGCCGGCAAAAATGATTTATGATAGCGAGCACGTTATTAGCGAAGGCACTCTATTTAAATTTAAAACGCAGCCAATCGATCCATCAGACCCTTTCCGTGGAAAGTATATTACCTTGTATTTCGAATCCAATTTCATTGAGCTTACGGATGTTTCTCCGTGGCGAACAGGGCAAGAAATATTTGTAACCTTTACGACAGATTCTGCAGGTTTTGCTATACCTGAAAACATTTTCACCACACCCCCCGATGCGGCAAGTTTTTTGCGCACAAAGGTAGACTTCATTAACGACTATGAACAACAGCATAGACTTGAGTTTAAATTACCGTTCAGTCGTTTTTATCTCGAGGAGTCTAAGGCATCCCAAGCCGAACAGCTTTATTGGCAAACCCAACGCGATAGCACGCAGATAGCCTATGGTCTGGTGAGTATTGGAAAAGGACCGGCAGTACTTCATAACGTTATCCTTAATGAGAAGCCCATTGTTGACATTATAAACAGTTTGAATGAAGATGTTAAGTAACCTATAGTTTTGAGTTCTACCTGCTAAATGCCCCTGATGTGTCAAGGTGATGTAGTCGCAGAGAAAAACGACCCGGCAGTAAGCAAAAAACAGATTACTTTTGGTCAGTATATTTCCAAAAGTAATCTGTCTCAGTGGTTCCTACAGCAGGCTCAAGCGATCTTATAGGCCGATTGATATCACGTTGCTATCGAACCATCATTATTTTTAACCGCTTCGTCTTCACCCCATTAATCATTTCCAGAACATACATTCCATCAATAAGGCCTGACGATTCCAGTTCAAATTCCTCAGAAAAACCCTTCTCAACATTTCTCTCAAATACTGAACGAACTTTTATTCCTCTCATATCATACATATTAATGGTGGTCAGTGCGCTTTCAGCCGTGCTGAAAGCGACTGTTACCTTTTGAGAAAAAGGATTCGGGTAAGCAGATAACCGAAGTACAGCAGGTTTTTCTTCTTCCTCCTCGCTGATCAATGGCGCCATCCTGGCACTCGCCGGGGATTTGAGTTGGGATGACGAGCCGGTCCAAATTTCAACACCTGAAAGATTTCCCTGAAAACCAATAGCCGCTAGGTTAATGGTTCCATCGCTAATAGAAACAGGAAACGGTCCTAATTTTTTCCATGTTCCCGCGCTCCCACTGATGTAGTTGGTTTGGACAACTTGCCCTTCCAGTGAAAGTGAAAAAGTAAACGTAAAATTATCCTCCCAGACATACACCCATACCTGATAGTTTCCAGCAGGAACAGCCTGTACTGTCACATTTGCATTTCCCCAATAAGAAGATCTAATCATCGTGGCACGATTTGCGTCGGTCGACGGTACAAGCGATACGCCTTGACTGGCAAATGTCAATCCGGTTGCAGAAAAATTCGGCGCACCTGAACTAGCCTCCCAGTTGTTTCCATCAATAGAAATAGAAGGTCCATTGAGATTAAAGGCGCGATAAAACACAGATCCTTGACCTGAATTCACATTCAGTGAGAATATATCGTTCACAGTACCTCCCGCTCCATCCGACGCCGTGACACGCACCTCTATCGCTCCTGCTGCCCCTGTCGGAGTTCCGCTAAAACTACGGGTCGCGGCATTAAAACTTAACCAAGTTGGAAGAGGACCTCCATTTGTGAGATTAGCCGAATAGGAAAGTGCCGTACTTGGATCCGGGTCTGAGAAAGCATTGAGGGGAATGACGTAACTGAATGCAGTTCCAACTGTTGCACTCTGATCCGCAAGTGGAGTGCTTACAACAGGGGGCCGGTTATTAGAGTTACCGGCTTTCCAAATTTCAATTCCTGACAGATTTCCATGCAACCCAATGATAGCCAGGTCGATTGTTCCATCGTTGATTGTGACAGCAAATGGTCCTAATTTTTTCCATGTGCCTGCGCTACCGCTGTTGTAATTTGTTTGCACCTGAACGCCTTCCAGCGAGATGGAAAAAGTAGCTGGTGAATTGTCTTCCCACACATATGCCCATACCTGATAGCTTCCAGGGGGTACGGCCCGTACAGTCATAGTTGGATTTCCCCAAAAAGAAGACCGGATCATGCTTGCGCGATTCGCATCGGTCGGGGGTACAAGCGAGACACCTTGGCTGGCAAATACCCATCCGGTTGTGGAGAAATTCGGTGCATTTGAACTAGCCTCCCAGTTGTTACCATCAATAGAAACCGAAGGCCCATTGAGATTAAAGGCACGGTAGAACGTATTTGTATTACTAACCGGTGTGAAGTTTGCTGTATACGTTACATCATTTACTGGGGTTGAAATCGTTTGAGTCTCCGCACCCCCATGGCTCCAAGACGAGAATTCATACGTTTGATTGTTTATTGTTTGGGGAGAAATAACGCCCAGCGTACGCACAAGACCTTCTACACTCACTACCGATCCGGGTGTATTAAAAGGCGTTCCGTCCAATGTGATCTGAAGCCCTTGGGGAACAGTTGCTAAATTTATGTTTGATTTCATGGGGATGATATCCACGGAATCCTTCCCTTTTAGTCCATTAGCATCTGTAACGGTTAATATAATTCTGTACCACACATTATCCGATGTTTCGCCAATATTCGGAACGTTAAAGGTTCCTGAGGTAATACCATTTATGGCTGGCTGATCATGATGGTGCGTATTGTGATGAAAGTTTATCGCCCAGCTAAAAGCCTGTGCAGGCAAAGATCCGTCCTCCTGATCATTTCCCTGTCCTGAAAAATTTATTGTGGTGCCCGCAATATACGTTGCACCGGTAATGGGAGTTATAATTTCCGCAACCGGGGTCACGTTTGAAATCACTGAAAGCGCTGCTGCGTTACTTGTTACGTTTCCGACTGAGTTAGTAACAATGACCCGATATTGTCCTGCATCTGTTGCAACAATACTGGCAATCTGAAAAGAAGCACTTGTAGCGCCCGGAATATTGACGCCGTTTTTTTGCCATTGATACGTTAAGGGAGCGGTCCCTAATGCGCTAACACTAAAACTGGCTGGCTGACCTATCGCTACGCCGGTGTTAACGGGATGGGTGGTTATCGAGGGTGCCGCTGTATTATTATTATAAACAATTTTAATTAGACCCTCCCATTGACGTGCGAGATAGTAAATATAGCCATCCGGTCCCATGGTCATTCCCAGACTATTACTTATCATCGACGTTGCAAAGGTCGAACGGGTGGTGGTTGGCGCCGAAACATCAATCGTATTGATCCAATTATTACAAAAATCCTGAAAGAAATATCTACCTCTGTAGTTTGCAGGATAATTCGTGTTTGAAGGGCTGACATATGCACCTCCAACAATAGCGCAACCTATCGCATCGCCACTTCCGTGCGCGTATGCATAAATGGGATTGGATAAATTTGGATGAGTTGCTTGATTAAACATTCCCTCTGTGGTAGGCCATCCGAAATTTCGTCCCCCTACGGTTGCATCGTTAATTTCTTCCCAAAGGCCATGACCCACATCGTTTACAAAGATTTTTCCGGACTCCCGATCGACTGAAAAGGTAAAAGGATTTCGTAATCCATACGCCCAAATTCTGCGCCGTTGTTCACTGCCTGTAGGAAAGGGATTTCCTTCAGGAACGCTTCCATCTTTGTTTATCCTCAACAATTTACCATGATATGTATCCAGATTTTGGGCAGCTGGTTGGTTTGCATTTTCTCCTACGGCCACATAAAGTTTTCCATCCTTACCGAAATGAATAGCCCCACCATTATGAATAGTGGCTGTACTAAGGGGGTCCAGGTTAAGAATGATAGTTTCACTCCCGGCCGCGGCCACGTCGGTCGTTGCAGTAAATCGGCTTATCCGGTTGCGGACAGGAGACCCTATCGCCGTATAATACACATAGACATACTTATTAATTGAAAAATCCGGGTCAATGGCAATGCCAAGCAAGCCTCTTTCACCTTCCGGTGTGGTAGACACATTTGCAAATGGAGTAGGCAGTAGCGTATTATTTTTAATGATACGAATATTGCCGGTTTGTTCGGTCACAAAAATGCGGCCATCGGGCGCGAATGCTACTGCTGTTGCAACCTTCATTCCCGTGGCAACAACCACTTGACCAAAATCAGCGGGATAAACTTGAGCATAAATGGAATTTGAGCAGAATATGCTCACGACAAAACTCAAAAAAACGGAGATGTAGATGTTTCGCATAGAATTCATGTAAGGTTTAAAATAGGCACTGAAATAAAACAGCTCCTTTCAAAAGTCATTTTGTTCCTAAATGTTATTTCGATTTAACCCAATGACACGTTTTAATCGGTGAATGGCTGAATAAGCAGGTTCAGTGAACACAACCCAAAAGACAAAGAACGGTCGGACCATGAGGAGTGGTCAAAGAGAATCTAAAATTATTATGATATTTGCCTGTATGCCGTGCGTTAGGAATCTCTTATTGATGGTCTAATTTGCCATCGTCAATTGTCTGATGTTGAGGAGTTATCCAAGAATTATGTCAACCTCTATTTTTTCACAACAGTAAACTCAACCCTGCGGTTATTTGCTCTTCCGGCATCTGTTTCATTTGTATCAATTGCTTTCTCCTCACCATATCCGTGGGCTGCGAGACGATAACTTTCAATGCCTTGACCAATAATATAATCTACCACCGATTGCGACCGGCCCTGAGAAAGATTGATGTTGTAATCATTCGTTCCTTTATTATCGGTATGGCCAGAGATTTCAATTTCTACGGTTTCATTTTGTTTCAGAAAGTCAACTACTTTATTCAGCTCCGTAAAAGACTCATTTTTAAGGGTTGTCTTATCAAAATCAAAATAAATATTCTGGAGGCGTACAGTAAGTCCGATTTCAATAGGTAAGAGATACAGGTCGCGCGTAAAAGGCGACAATGCATCGTCACCTGCTTCCACACTATCGGTGGAATTAAGATATCCTTCAGCAGATGCTGTAATTATGTACCAACCCAGGTCTGAGATTTCTTTTTCATACTTCCCATCATTTGCATTTACCTTTAAGTTGACCTTCCGGTTATTTTTTGATGTAATATCCAACTTAGCACCAAGCAATTTGTCCGTTTTTTTATCGTAAACATTTCCGGTCAATAAAAGTTTCTTGGCAACCGGTTTGAGTAGTATCGCTACTGTGAGCGTGGTATCACTGGTTAGTTGGGGAACTTTAAAGCGTTCTTCGCCTGGCAAAAAACCATCCGAATTTGCTATAACCTGAAATTCTGTAGTCTCTGATAACTTGGTTTCAAACTTCCCTGAAGCAGTGGTGCGAAGCTTAACGGGTTGTCTATCCGAAAGAATGTCCACATTCGATGTGAGGGGTTCCATAGTGCGCTCGTTGTAGACCACGCCCATCAGGTTCACTTTGAAAGTTTTTGGCACTAACTCATACAAATCCAATTGCGCGCCATCTAAGGCTTTGTTGGCCCTGCTTGTAAATGCGTGTCCCTCATTATCAATTGTAAAATAATAATCCAACGCGCTGGTATTAATCGTTTTGCCCAGGTTTACCGGGTCAGACCACTTGGCCCAGGAATCATCTTCGCGCTTCGATATGTAGATATCCACTCCGCCTTGCCGGCCTGGTGATTGCCGCGCACTTGCGAAATACAGCACTTTCTGATCCGGCCCGATAAACGGGCCTACATCATCCGTTGAAGTACTTAACGATAACTTCTCCGGCCTTGAAAATGAACCATCCGGTTGTTGATGACTGGAATACAAATCACTGTTGGGGCTATTTGTAACTTCACTGAAATATATAATAATGTGCTTACGATCGGACGACATGGAAGCCCCATAAAATCGGCCTTTATTCATCAACTTAAAATCTTTTACTTCCAATTCACGCAAGGAGTTCCCGGTAACGATAGAAAAACCTTTCTCACCTTTTTTACTTCCGCCCTTGATGAACAGGCTACCGTCTGTGAATACAGTGAAAACCTGGTTGGACCTCTGCACATTAAAAGGTGAACCCAAATGTTGGGCTGCCCCCCAAACACCACTTTCATCTTTTTTGCTAACCCAAATATCCTGGGTATCGTCTTTCCCCATGGTATTATCGGGATGGTCCTGCACAAAAAAGTAAAGAGATTTTCCGTCGGGAGAAATTACCGGAGCAGCTTCATGGTGAAACGTGTTCACATTTTTATCCATTTTCACGAGTTCATATCGTGTAGAAAATGGCTGCCCTGAAACGGCAAAACTTAATGCCCCTAACAGTAGGGTCAACAGTAACGATATTCGCATAGTGGGATTATTCGATTTTATAAAGGTATGCTATTCACGAAATCGGTTTTTCGCAAAATCAAGGCATACCTTACAGCATGGACACGAACAACATTAGAAACCGATTGAAGGTCTAATCAAACGCCAAGGTCTGCGCCGTCAGCAATGATTAAAAGCAATTCTTTGACCTCTTCTGCCTTTGTATGTTCGCCCATTTTATCAAATGACATAATGAGATTTCGAAGCACCCTGCGGATTATTTCCAGGTTAGAGCATGCTTCAAAGAATGACGTTTGCGGTGTGAGATGAAGTTCGTTTATGTAATTTTCAATATCCTGCTTGGAGAATATCAAACCTTTATTGAAAGCGTTTATGTAGAACTGCGCATGCTTCTCGTCTTTATAGGTAAGGACAAAAAGATTCGGAAGATTTACCCCATACACAGGCAGCTTTAACTTTTGAGCTACCATCATATAAATAATACAAAGTGTAATGGGATTTCCTTTACGAGATTCCAGCACAACATTAATCATGGAGTTCCCGGGAGAATGAAAATTTTTAGTATTAGCGCCCAGTTTTAATTTATTAAACAATACACTGTTGATAACTTTGACCTGATCAAATGGGTACAGATCGGGTTTAAACTCAAGCCATGTTTCGTAATAAATTTGTTCAAGATCCTGCTTTAATTTGATGAGCTCAAGATCAGGATACTGATAAGTAGCGACTATCCACATACCGGTAAGCAGATCTTTTTCTTCGCCTGCATACCATTGCGTTACCCGTTCTTTTACCAGCTCATATTGCAAGGTGTGAATCAATTCTTCGATTCGTCTTTGCACAAGCGAATTAAAATTACTCTCCCATTCTTGTTCGAGAAAGGGAATTATGGCGGTTCCTAAAGAAAGAATTTTATCCTCTACGTGAGAAATAATTTGAGCATCCTCATCATCTAGCAGGGATACAAGTGCTTTGATTTCTGTTTCCTTCAACGCTATAAATTAAATTGCTAAACTAAAAAAATTTGCAAGAAATCCGCTATCAAGTTCGGAACGTTTTCATCCAACTAAGTTTGTATAATTCCTACATTAAATTTTTTGACAGAAGCATGATTAGCGGCTTCAATGCCCATAGAAATTATTTTCCGTGTCTCCAATGGGTTGATAATCCCATCAACCCATAATCTCGAGGCAGCGTAGTACGGACTAAGCTGCTCATTATAACGATCTGTTATTTCCTTTAATATATTATCCTCTTCCTCTTTTGTAATCAAAAGTCCTTGGCCTTTTAGTGTGCTTATTCTTATCTGGAGCAATGTTTTGGCCGCAGACCCACCGCTCATAACAGCAATCTGTGCCGTAGGCCATGCAAAAATCAAACGCGGATCATATGCCTTTCCACACATTGCATAATTTCCCGCTCCGTACGAATTCCCAATAATGATAGTGAATTTTGGAATGGTAGAATTGGCCATCGCATTGACCATTTTTGCACCGTCTTTAATAATTCCCCCCTGTTCCGCCTTACTACCCACCATAAATCCGCTTACATCCTGGAGAAAAAGAAGTGGTATTTTCCGCTGATTGCAATTCATAATGAAGCGAGCAGCCTTGTCGGCGGAGTCCGAATAAATTACGCCACCCATCTGCATTTCACCCTTCTTTGTTTTCACTACGCTTCGTTGGTTGGCTATGATCCCAACCGCCCACCCATCAATCCGTGCAGTTCCACATATCAAGGTTTTCCCAAATAAGGCTTTGTATTCTTGAAATTCTGAAGCATCGACAAGCCGTTTAATAATTTCGAGCATGTTGTAAGGCTTCACCCGATCAACAGGTAAAAGCCCGAAAATTTCCTCGGGTTTATCTTTGGGCTCTAGCGGTATCGTTCGATCAAAACCCGCTTTAATTTTAACGCCAATTTTGTCAAAAAGTAAACGGATGTAATCTAAACATGCCTGGTCGGTCGGAAATTTATTGTCGGTAACTCCCGAAATTTCACAATGTGTTGTTGCACCCCCTAGTTGTTCATTATCAACTTCTTCGCCTATTGCGGCTTTTACCAAATACGAGCCTGCTAAAAAAATGGAGCCTGTTTTGTCCACGATCATTGCTTCATCCGACATGATGGGAAGATAGGCTCCGCCTGCAACACAACTGCCCATTATTGCCGCTATTTGAACAATTCCCATAGCAGACATCTTTGCATTGTTTCGAAACTGTCTACCAAAATGTTCTTTGTCGGGGAAAATTTCGTCTTGCATAGGAAGAAAAACACCGGCGCTATCAACCAAATAGATGATGGGCAGTCTGTTTTCCATGGCGATTTCCTGAGCGCGAAGATTCTTTTTTGCTGTGATTGGAAACCATGCGCCAGCTTTTACAGTAGCATCGTTTGCTGCAATTACACATTGCCTTCCGCTGACATATCCAATTCCTGCAATGACTCCTCCCGACGGGCAACCATTATACTCCTTGTACATACCATCTCCCGCAAACAAACCGATCTCCAAAAAATTACTGCCTTTATCAATCAAATAATCAATTCGCTCTCGGGCAGTGAGTTTTCCCTTCTGGTGTTGCTCATCTATTTTTTTTAATCCCCCTCCTAACTTAGTCTTCTTTGCTTTCTGGTTAAGTTGATCTACCAGTTGCTTGAACTGATCTTCATTTTTATCGAATTCCAATGCAGCTTTCATTTTGATTGAGGATTGAAAAATTGCAAGATTGAAAGATTTAATATTAATGAGAGGGTATATTGTATCCTCTTTCAGCTAGCCGGTTGTTAATCCTTTTGCTGCTGTTTTTGTTTTTTTAAATCGCGCTCAATCCGACGTTGACTTTTGCCCAAGGGAGCCATGAAATGTTTGGGATTGCTATTAAAGTGTTTGGCTAACGAATCGACCGAATTCAATAATTGATTCAGGTTCATATACAAAGAGTCTTCCGTCATCAATTTGCTCATTGTATTATCCCCATTGTTCAATCGCGATAGGGTCTCATTAAGCTTACCAAGACTTTGTTGAGCTTTGTTGACAGTACCGTTGAGTTGCATCATCTTTAAAGAGTCAGACAACGTTTTAAAATTCGAAAGTGTAGGCTTTAATTCCTCTAAAGTTCCATTAAGATTACCAGCCACACTTTTGAAGCTTACACTTAAATCATCAATATTTGAATTAGCTGTGCTGAGAGTTTTGTTTAACAATGCAGGCGTGTTTTGCAACCGCATGAACATGGTATCAAGCCGTGTGGTATTTCGTGCTAATCCAGCTAAAATAATATTAAGATTTTGTAACGTCATTTGCAGATTTGTGGCAACCGGTTGAGCATTTTGTTCAAAGAAATCCATAATCCCTTTTGCCACCTGTGATGGAACTGTATCCTTAGGTTGTAACTCATTGCCACCATTTCCCACCATTAGTTGGATAAAACGTCCTCCCAGAAGTTCTCCATTTAATAATGCAACAGATGAATCTGTTAGGATAATATCAGAATCGATGTCAAGCTCAACTAATACCCGGTTTAAGCGCTGTTGAATCTGGATATCGCTCACTCTTCCGACAGCATATCCGTTTAGAAAGATCTGGTTAGACTCCGTGAGCTTATCAACATTGTCATACACGGCATAGTATTTATTCGTGTTGGAGAAAAAATCGATGCCTTTCAAAAAGTTAAAACCAAAGTACAACAGGCTTATAGCTAGGACCATAAACAAGCCGACCTTAAATTCTTTAGATAATTTCATGTATATATGATTTGCTTTTCAACAGACATGGATACGCTATCGGCAATCTGAAGTTGTTGTTTTTGATTTATTGGTTATGCCCGGAAATCCAAAAAATTTAAGTTCAGAGAATTTCGGTGTTAATTTATAGATTCTGCTTCATTTTTGATTTATGGATTCCACTTCATTTTTGTACTCTTTAAAAGCCCGGTAGATTCCAGAAGCTATTAACTCTTGGCCTGCATCACCAGATAAAAATTTTTCCTCGGTAGAATTTGTCAAAAAACCAGTTTCAATCAATACGCTGGGCATGGTAGTGCGCCAAAGAACAACGAACCCAGCCTGTTTTACCCCGCGACTTAGCCTGCCTACCCTGTCTTTAAATTGAGATTCAACCTTTTGAGCAAATTTTAAGCTGCTTTCCTGATAAGCACTTTGGGTGAGTGCAAATAATATATAAGACTCGGGGCTATTCGGATTAAAGCCCTCATAACGCTCTTCATAATTCTCATCCATCAGAATCACAGAATTTTCGCGTTGCGCTATCGCCATATTACCTTCATCTTTATGCAGCCCCATCACGAAAGTTTCAGTGCCGAAAGCCTTGGTGTTAGGGTTAGCGTTCGCATGGATGCAAATAAAAAGGTCAGCCTTATTTTTATTAGCAATGTCTGCCCGTTCATCGAGTGCTATGTATTGATCATCCTTACGGGTATAAATAACCTTTACACCCGGAATATTTTTTTCAATGTACATTCCCACCTTAAGGGCGATATTTAAGGCCAAGTCCTTTTCTTTCAATAACCTGCCATGCGTTCCTTCATCATGACCACCATGGCCAGCATCAATAACCACAACATCCACTTTAGAATCTTGAGGTGTAAATGTGCTGGCGGAAATTAGCAAGGTTATTGCTATTAGCGCTGTTAATCCTATATTCCTCACGATCCGTTCAATGTTCAGAGTATTTGCAATAACTTTATGCAAAATTGTGAATTTTTCACTAAAAGCTAAAGTACTGTCTTTCAACTCAGCACGTGTGCAATATTTTATAAGTTTCATTTTTATTTTTTTTCTTGTTTCAACAGGCTACGGGCAAGTGGAGCCGGAAGTGCAAACACCTCCAGAAATTTTACCCATTAAGGCAGATACTTCTAAGATTAATCCAGATTCTATCATCGTTGCAGCTGATACGTTGCGAAAAAGCGCAGATTCTACCAAAGTTCAATCAAAAAGTGATATTGAAACTACTATCAACTACTCTGCCAGAGATTCCATCCGAGCGAGTGTAGACGGGGAGCTTATCATGCTGTATGGAAATGCAAAAATCAAATATGGCGAGATTGAATTGGAAGCAGAAGAAATCGCGATTGACTATGGAAATAGTACCCTTACCGCACACGGCATCAGAGATTCATTAGGTCAGCGGATTGGGTATCCCATTTTCAAGAACGGAGCTGAATTGTACGAAACGAAAGACATTATTTATAATTATAAAACGAAACGTGCCCGGATTACCGAAGTAGTGACGCAGCAGGGTGAAGCAATTCTTCATGCCGATCAAGTGTATAAAAATGAACACGGTGAACTGCTGGCCAGGCGAAATGCCTACACCACTTGCAATCTTGAGCATCCTCACTTTGTTATTCGCGCTAGAAAGACAAAAGCTATTCCAAATGATAAGATCGTAACAGGGCCCTTTAATTTTGAATTTAATGACATCCCGTTGCCAGTGGGTTTTCTTTTTGGAATGTTCCCTTCTCCGAGACGAAGTTCTTCCGGTATTATATTTCCGTCTTATGGAGAGGAAAGGCGGAGGGGTTTCAATCTTCGCGGTGGAGGATATTTTTTTGATATTAGTGAATATATAAAGCTTTCCTTGACAGGTGATCTTTATTCTAAGGGCGGCCATGCACTATATGCTAACTCAAGCTACCTGAAACGTTACCGGTACAATGGAACGGTTAATTTTGCTTACTCAAAAAACCCGGAATCGGATAACAAACTTGAAAATCGAAATTTTACAAAAGACTTTCGTTTAACATGGAGCCACTCTCCACAATCAAAAGGTACCGGAAGGTTTGCCGCCTCCGTGAACGCCGCTACCGCGACTTTTAATAAAAATAACTTCTTGCAAAACAGCACTCTCAACAACTCAAACTTCAATAATACAACGGCGAAACTTAGTTCAAACGTCTCTTACAGCAAGCGGTTTGCAGGATCACCCTTCTCATTGGGAATAAATCTGAACCATAGCCAGGATCTTCAGACGAAAGCAGTGGATTTGTTATTGCCTAATATCAGTTTGAACATGACTAACATTTATCCCTTTCAACGAAAATCTGGCAAAACCGGACCTCTTGATAATTTTTCGGTAGCCTATACGATGAATGCCATGAATCGCATTACGAATAACATAGGCCGGGTTCCAGTTAGAGCAGAAGCCGATAGTATTGCGCCTTTTACAATGGATAATATGTCCCTCTTTTTTAAGAATGCGCGAAAAGGCATGAGGCATTCCATTCCAACTTCCTTTTCATTCAAGGCACTTAGACATTTTACCATCTCGCCCTCGGTTAGCTATGAAGAAAAATGGTACGGTGAAAAGTTACTCTGGGGCTATAACGATGATGAGGTGCTCGTCAAACAGGACACGTTAAAAGAATTCAGCCGGATCTCCAACTATTCATTCAGCGCTGGACTTACCACCCGGATTTATGGCTCCTATTCCTTTAAAAAGAAAACCAGCAAGATTAAAGCAATAAGGCATGTCGTGAATCCATCGGTGGGTTTTAGTTATACTCCAGACTTCTCTAAAAATCCCAATTACTTTCAACGGTTTACCGATAGTAATGGAAGAGAATTCATACAGGATCGGTATCAAGGATTTGCTTATGGCGGATCGAATCCAGGAAAGAGTCAATCACTTAGTTTTGGATTGGGCAATAACCTGGAGGCTAAAGTACAAGGCGCTCAAGATTCGGTCGCTCGAAAAGTTATGTTGTTGAATAACCTTTCATTGAACTCGAGTTACAATTTTATAGCCGATAGCTTTAAGTTGTCCCCGATCAGTATCTCCGCTAATACCAATTTAATGGACAATTTGTTGAACGTAAATCTGTCCGCTACCCTAGACCCCTACAACATTAAAACGACCTTCGATGAAACAGGCGCCCGGACAGAGAGCAGGGATAGAGACAATTTAGCATGGAAAAATGGAAAGCTTGGTCGTATAACAAATGCGACCCTGGCCATGAGCACGAACTTAAACCCCAAAGCCAGGAGCAAGGATACGAGTAGCAGGGAAAAAATAGGTAAATCAGATCTGCCCGAACAGGAAAAGGAATTTCTACTTCAAAATCCAGACGCGTACATTGATTTTGACATACCCTGGAGCATGAATGTTAGTTATAATCTTAACTACAGCCATCAAATTAATACCAGGCCTAACGTTACTCAAACGATCAATGCCTCTGGTGATTTGTCGATTTCAGAGAAATGGAAAATTACCTATAGTACAGGTTACCACTTCGAAAGCAAAGAATTTACACAAACCAACTTAGGTATCGCCCGTGATTTACACTGTTGGACGATGCGGGTTGACTGGACACCCTTCGGTAGATTTCAACAATTCTTTTTTACGATTAACGTTAAATCCTCTTTGCTTCAGGATTTAAAACTTGAAAGAAGGAAGCCGTTTTATGATAATTTGTAGTTTGCTCCAGTTATTCTTTAACTGTTAAAAGTTAATAGTTGTACTTACGAAGGAAGTTGTTATCGAACAACCGCACTATTTTAGCCATCCTTCAACTTCGTCCATCGTAGGATTTTTTACGTTTTCCAGCTTCATTTTTTTCCGCAAGCCGCAAACATCATTAAATAATTTTGACGCCTTCATTTCCTTCAGTTGTGCCTTCGAAGTAATGCCGAGTTTTTGAAGTATTGGGACTAAATCACTTCTAACACCCAGAGACTCAAATTCTTTTTCAGTTAATTGCGCGATAGGATTTTCTGATTTCATCTGTGGGAAGAAAAGAACATCCTGTATGGAAGCTGAATTCGTCATGATCATGCAGAGGCGATCTATGCCTATGCCCAGTCCGGCCGTTGGAGGCATTCCGAATTCGAGCGAGCGTAAGAAGTCCTCATCGAGTGTCATCGCCTCTTCGTCACCTCGTTTCCCGAGTTCAAGTTGCTCTTCAAAGCGTTGACGCTGATCTATAGGATCATTTAATTCACTGAACGCATTGGCAATTTCCTTACTGTTACAAATGGCCTCGAAGCGTTCTACCAAGCCGGGTTTCGTACGGTGTTTTTTAGCCAGCGGCGACATCTCAATAGGATAATCCGTAATAAACGTTGGCTGAATCAGATGACTTTCACATTTTTCGCCGAAAATCTGATCAATAAGTTTTCCTTTTGCCATCGTGTTGTCCATCGGCACTTGAAGTTCTTTACAGGTATTTCGAAGCTCCTCCTCGTTCATATCGGAGATGTCGATACCAGTAAAATGTTGTATGGCTTCGAACATCGTATAACGTTTCCAGGGACGTTTAAAATCGATGATTTTATCACCCACTTTTACTTGTGTCTTTCCGTGAAGGTCAAGCGCCACTTTCTCGATCATTTCTTCCACAAGGTCCATCATCCAATAGTAGTCTTTGTAGGCAACATAGAGTTCTATCTGCGTAAATTCAGGATTGTGGAATCGGGACATTCCTTCATTCCGAAAATCCTTTGAGAACTCGTATACACCGTTAAATCCGCCAACGATCAGCCTTTTCAAATAGAGTTCATTAGCAATACGTAAATACAAGGTCATATCAAGCGTATTGTGATGCGTTTTGAAAGGACGGGCTGCAGCACCTCCATACAAGGGTTGCAAAATCGGTGTCTCCACTTCCAGATAAGCTTTTTCGTTCAAGTATTGGCGCATGGAGTTTACCAATTGAGTCCTTTTTATAAAGGCATCGCGAACATCCGGGTTAACGATTAGATCTACATACCGCATACGGTAACGTTGCTCCGGATCGGTAAAGGCATCATGACGCGTTACATTGCCTTGCTCATCCTCCGTCTCTTTCACGACAGGAAGAGGACGCAACGACTTTGACAATACTGTCAACCCGGTAACATGAATCGATATTTCTCCGGTTTGGGTTGTGAACCCGTACCCTTTCACCCCGACTATGTCCCCGATATCCAGCAACTTTTTGAAGACAATATTGTAAAAGGTTTTGTCCTCTGTCGGACAGAGATCATCTCTCCGGATATAAAGTTGGATGCGGCCGGTTTCATCTTGCAATTCTGCAAAAGAAGCATTGCCCATGATCCTGCGACTCATGATTCGTCCCGCAATAGAAATCTGACGGTAGTCTGATTTCTGACGTTCATAGTTTTCCAGGATTTCCCGGGTGGACGCATTTACTTCAAAAAGCTCCGCCGGATAAGGATTGATCCCAAGCTTAGCAAATTCCTCCAGGCTTTTTCTTCGTATAACCTCCTGTTCACTCAATTGCATATTTCAAAATTTTGGCAAAAATACGTGAATTAGGGAGAGCGAAAAATCACTTCGGCATATTGGGGTGAAATCGCTGGTCCTCCTCTTTTAGTTTCAAGGTTAGGGCGCCGACTTGCGTCGTTTGATCTCTTTCTGAATTAAAATTAATTCCCGGCTACTTTGTCCGGCTACAGAAGTATTTTCCTCGGCTCTTCTAAATAGATAAGGCATGACCGATCTAACCGGACCATAAGGCACATATTTAGCCACATTGTAACCTTCCTTTGACAAATTAAAGGAAATGTTATCGCTCATTCCCAACAATTGCGAATACCAGACCCGTAAATCGTTTCTTTTCATTCCGTGCTTTTCCATCAAGACAGTTAGATAGTAGTTGCTGTATTCATTGTGGGATCCGCACATTACCGCAATACGTTGTTTATGATCGATACAAAAAGCAAGAGCTTGATTAAATGCATTATCGGTTGCTTCCTTATCTGGAAATATCGGACTGGGGTATTGTAATTGTTCTGCGCGCTCACGTTCTTTTTCCATGTAAGCACCGCGGACCAATTTCGCACCTAAAAAATAATTGTGCATGGTCGCATTGTGATAAGCATCGCGCAAATTTTTAGAAGAATCTGTACGGTAAAATTGATAGGTGTTAAATACAATTGCCCGATGTTTATTGTATTTCTCCATCATTTGGCTGGCCAGGAAATCGATTGAATCCTGAATCCATGTTTCCTCTGCATCAATTAACACTGGAACATCATAAGAATGGGCTTTTGCACAAATCTTATCGATCCTATCTTCCACCCGTTTAAAAGCATGTTGATCAGATTCACTTAGGGTTTCTTTGTTTTGGATCTTTTCCAATAATGCTGCAGAACCTATACCTGTTACCTTGAATACGGAAAAAGGAATATGGTTAGAGGCCTTTGCTTTATCAAGCGTTCGAATGGTTTCCTCCATGGTTGAATTAAATCCGTATTCTGATTTTTCACCCTCGACGGAATAATCTAGTATTGTGTGGACCCCATACCCCGCAAGTTGATTAATGGTTTCTTGGCTGTGCTCTATGCTTTCCCCTCCACAAAAATGATAGAAGACAGTTTCTTTTATAATTCCTTCAACGGGAAGTCTTAGCATAAGCGCTAGTTTTACAGACTTAACAGCGACAGCAGAGATCCACGGATGATTGATAAGGCTAAAGATGAAATTAGCCCTTCTTAAGGCGCCATTAGATTTATATTTGAACGCAATCGTGGTATCTTCAAACGAAATATTAGTTACTGCATCCATACTTAAAAGAAGGTCTAAATATAGTCGTAATTCGTGCGTACAATGTTAACAATCGACAAATTGCGATTGAACAGTTTTTAATAACTTCGGGCCAAAGATACCTAGATGCTGCCTGATTCAATTTTGCTATCGACTCGTCTCAACGAAGACTTACAAAACTTTCTTTCTAAAAAGAAATATAGCAGCCTGACCGTACTTGTTGATGAAAATACGGTTCTCCACTGCTACCCTACCGTACAATCTGCGCTTCCGGACCACTTTCTCATTCAGGTCAAAAGCGGTGAGGGAGAAAAAAATCTTTCGACCTGCACAACAATTTGGCAAGACCTAACAGACCGGGCGGTTGACCGTCATGCATGTTTGCTCGTGCTCGGTGGAGGAGTTCTTGGTGATATGGGTGGATTTTGTGCAGCCACCTATAAACGTGGGATCGATTTTATCTTGATGCCTACAACTTTACTAGCTCAGGTAGACGCCAGTATTGGGGGTAAGCTTGGCATCGACTTTAACCATTTCAAAAACCATATAGGAGTTTTTCAAAAGCCTGTACTTACGATCCTTAACAAGGGCTTCCTGGAAACACTTCCAATGGCCGAATTGAAATCGGGGTTTGCCGAAATCATTAAACACACGCTTATTTCGGACGAAAAAATGTGGAGGGAGATTTCATCAAAGACTCTAAATAATCAGGATTGGAATGCACTTGTAAAACACTCGGTTGAATTTAAAGCACAGGTGACCACGGAAGATCCAACTGAAAAAGGTTTGCGAAAAATCTTAAATGCTGGCCATACCATCGGCCATGCCTTGGAAAGCTATTTATTGGCTAAAGGAACCAGGATTTTGCATGGCGAAGCTATTGCTGTGGGTTTGATTACCGAAGGATTTATTTCAAATCAACAAAATTTAATTACCCACAACGAGTTCAAATCCATCTGTAACTTTATTCTAAGCATATATGGAAAGGTAGAAATCGAGAATGCTGAATTAGACTCTATTGCTCAACTTACGTTGCAGGACAAAAAAAATAAGGATAATAAGATTTTATGCGTTTTGCTGGAGGGTATTGGCAGCGCGAAATGGGATTGTGAAATCAGTCTTTCTTCTGTTAAAGAAGCGCTGTCATATTATCAAAAGGTTCAGATATAATAATACGCATCCGATTCATCTCCAAATCTGTCGGATTTTAAACCATCGCGTAAACTCTCAACCTTTTTAGTCACAAAATCTTTGGTTTTAACTTTTCTTTCGCCTGTCAACAGCCATGCAGTTAACAGTAAGCTCGATGCGAGGCTAAAACCGATGGCAATTTTTCCCGTCGTATTCATACTTCAACTAACTTTAAATCCTGCTAAAATGTTGCATTTAATTTAAACAAAATCTTCTACAAACTGTAATTTGCGAACCAAATTTTAACGCATTGAATACACCCATTCAAATTAAACGAACGTCTGTTTTGGTAGGCGAGGCATCGCTACTTCCTGCTTCAAAAAGTATTAGTAATCGTGCACTCATTATTAACGCCCTGGCCGGGGGTACATCCAATCTTTACAATCTTTCCGATGCCAATGACACGCAGTTAATGTTACGGTTAGTTAAATCAACCGACAAGGAAATTGATGTGGAGGATGCCGGAACAACTATGCGATTTCTTACAGCCTATTTTGCTGTGACGAATCAACAAAAAATTCTTACAGGAACTGCCCGGATGAAAGAACGCCCGATCGGAATTCTGGTAGATGCGTTGCGTCTTTTGGGAGCCGACATTGAGTATCTCGAAAAAGAAGGATTTCCTTCACACGAAATCAAAAAATTTAGCGGTCAGCAGACGCATACAATCCATATCAGAGGCGATGTCAGCAGTCAATATATTTCAGCGTTGATGATGATAGCACCCCTTCTACCGAATGGGTTAACGCTTGTCCTAGAGGGTAAAGTGGGTAGTCGTCCCTATATTGAAATGACTGCATCGTTAATGAGACATTTCGGAGCACAAGCTAACGTTCATGCGGACAAAGTTATAATACCTCATCACGTGTATAAGCCTGAATCTTATACGGTTGAGTCAGATTGGTCAGCAGCAAGCTATTGGTTTGCGTTCACGGCTCTGGCTGACAAGGCTGAAATTAAACTTCCTAAACTCTTAAGTAATTCCCTGCAAGGCGATAGCGCCATAGTACAAATCATGAATTTATTAGGAGTCAAAAGCGAATTTGAAAGCAACATTCTACATTTGTCCAAGAATCAAATTACCGAGGAGCTTCACTGGGATTTTACGCATTGTCCCGACTTAGCCCAAACAGTTGCCGTAGTATGTGCTGCGAAAAATGTAAAAGGATATTTTACCGGTTTGGAGAGTTTAAAAATAAAAGAAACAGATAGGATAAAAGCCTTACAAAATGAGCTCCGGAAAATTGGAGCTGACTTAATTGAAGAAGATCTTGCACATTGGACATTGGTCCCATCCACAAGTTTACCCAAAAAAGCTTCCTTTTTAACTTATAAAGACCACCGTATGGCGATGGCGTTTGCGCCCCTTGCAACCTTAATGGATATCGAAATAGAAGGCCCGGAGGCAATCAGAAAATCCTATCCCAATTTTTGGAATGACATGAGGTCGTTTGGCTTTGATATTCAACCAAGTTCAAGCGTGTTGAAGTAATCTGGAGCGTGAAGAAGCCGGCTACCGTACCATGAAAACATTTCACCATCCACCAATAATATTTTGGACTTGGGGCTTATTAGATTAATCTCCTTAATGTGGCTGTTGGAAAAAGCAAAAGGTTCAGATGAAAGGAAAATATAATCGGCATCTAATTGCCTTATCTGTAACTCGTTGAGTTCTGGGTAACGAGGGTTCAATTCTAAGGCATTTCTTAAACCCATTGTAGTAAGCAGCGTATGTATGAATGTATTTGAACCTACACCCATCCAGGGTTTTCGCCATATAAGGTAAAGTACTGACTGTCCCGCACAGGGTTTAATGTTGTTAAAATTTTTACGAATGCGTTGACTAATTTCAATTGCTCGTTCTTGCTTTTCAACAAGTTGTCCTACGGAAGTAATCATTGAAAGTGCATCCTCTAGTGTATAGATATCACTCATCCAAACAGTATATTTTTTCTGAAGAGTTTCAATGCCTTCCGGGTAATTCTCCTCTTTGTTTCCAAGAATAAGATCGGGATTAAGTTCTTCAATGATATTGAAGTTGAATTTTTTTGTTCCACCAACAGCGACTTTATGGGTTAGCCAGCCAGATGGATGGATGGATGCAAAATTTGGTAATGCCTAAAACGGTTTTGTCCAGGCCTAAATCAAATAGAAGTTCTGTTTGGGAAGGGACAAGAGAAACAATTCTTTGAGGCGGGCGGACTAGGAAAACTTGGTTGCCCATTTGGTCTGAAAATGACTGTGTTGCCATTTTCTAAAAATGATAAAAAAAAACGTACAGAGCATACAAAGAAAAGACCCTCTCATGTAAAAACTCTGTAACCCTGTACGTATGTCTTAGTTATCTTTAAAAAACACGCACAGGGTACATAAAGAAAAGACCCTCTCTGTAAAAACTTTATGACCCCGTGCGTATATCTTCATTCCCTTCAAGATTGCTGATTTATCAATTGCAATCTTTGGGGATCATTTATAGTTTCTACCAGCTCTTCATTTATTAATCTTAAATCTGGATCGCCATGCTACTCAGCTGGCTTGAAATTTTAAGGTTCGAGCTTGTAACGGTAGCTTGGTTCAATTCAAATTTTAATTTACCGTCGATTACCTTGAAATTAATGCAGCTTCCCTTCTGGCCTAATCCATTTCCATCTGTAATGGTGAGGATTGATTTCCCGGTTACGTTGTTCTTTATGTTCTCAAATTCCTTACTCTTTGACTTTCCTACATAGACCACCTGGCAACTTCCAGATTCTTCAACAGAAGTAAGCTTTTTGATCACATACTTTTTACTTCCCTTAGGTTTTCCGTTGTACCATTGAGTAAGGGTGTTGTACACGTTGTCATCTCCGATCACTCCTACTACGAATTCGCCAGGATCACCTTCATTCGGCCATTGTATATATTTTATAAAGTTGAACAGCATGGCCGCGTGAATTTCATGTGTTGGCCTATCTTGTGCAATCGCCAAGGTGCTGACTGCAAAGAGCATTAAAAAGATTGTTTTTTTCATAGATTAAAAAAATTTTGGGCTGATGTAACCTGTAGCTTAATCCCGAAAGCCCCCTAGGGAGTAACCCCTAGGAGCTATCAAACAACCCATAAATCCGTTAAATTAATATTGCCATGGACGAAAGCGCACCAGAAACTTTAAGATTCGATGCTTCTATAGCTTTCTGATTCAATTCAAACTTCAATTTATTATCTACCGTCTTAAAATTGATACCACTGCCCTTCTCTCCTAACCCGGATTTGTCAGTGATTACCAACGTTCCTTTACCTTTCAATTTCGTGTTAACATTTTCAAATTCAGCACTTTTAGATTTGTCTATGTAGATCACATGACAATCTGTTACTTCGGCTGCTGAATTGAACCTCTTAACGATATACGTTTTAGAGCCCCGAGGTTTACCTCCATACCATCCGTTTAAAGTGTTGTAGATATCAGAGTTTCCAACGACACCAATCACAAATTCACCCGTCGTAGCGTGGTCAGGCCATTGTACATACTTCGTGAAATTGAAAACCATCATGGAGTAAACTTCATGAACAGGTCTGTCTTGAGAGAATGCACTACCACTGATGAAGAGTGCAGCGGCGAGGAGAACGTTAATCTTTTTCATAATTGTTTAGTCGGTTGTTTTATACGAAACAGGTTCTGCAACTTTCGTGCAGAACCTGTCTTTTGGTACGCCAAATATGATGAAAAAGGGCGCCTAACAATTACTTCAAATACCGGAAATCATGCCCTGCTTTAAGCTGTAAAATGAACTCATAAATAAGGTTAATTACGTTCTCAACATCCTCTTTATGAACCATTTCCACTGTGGTATGCATGTATTTCAATGGAAGCGAGATCAAGGCGGATGCGACACCTTCTGTGGAATATGCAAACGAATCCGTATCGGTGCCTGTTGATCTGGAAACAGCCTGCCTTTGGAAAGGAATTTTCCGTTTTTGGGCCGTCTCTATTACCATTTTGAGAACGTTATTTTGTACTGCTGGACCATAGCATACGACCGGACCGGCACCGCTTTTCAAGTTTCCACTCTCCTTCTTATTATACATCGGCGATTGTGTGTCATGTGTTACATCGGTAATAATGGCTAAATCTGGCTTGATACGTCGTGAGATCATTTCCGCTCCTCGAAGTCCAATTTCCTCTTGCACCGCATTTACAACGTAAAGCCCAAACGGCAATTTCTTTTTGTTCTCGCTAAGCCTGCGGGCCACCTCTGCAATCATATATCCTCCCATCCTATTATCCAATGCCCGTCCTACCAACCACGACTTGTTCATTTCCATTAATTCATCATCGAAGGTTATAACGCAACCAACATGAACTCCCAAAGACTCAACTTCTTTCTTAGACTCGGCTCCGATATCAATGAAAATGTTTTTTAATGACGGAGCTTCTTCCCTTGCAGCATCGCGGACATGGATTGCAGGCCAACCGAATACTCCTTTAACGATACCATTATCCGTATGGATATTTACACGTTTAGACGGCGCGATCTGATGATCCGAACCGCCATTTCTACGTACGTAGATGTATCCTTCCTCCGTTATGTAATTCACAAACCAAGAAATTTCATCAGCATGAGCTTCTATCACCACCTTGTAAGAAGCATTGGGATTAATAATTCCTACAACTGTTCCATAAACATCCACCAAGTGTTGGCTGATATAAGGTTTTATATAATCCAACCATATCTTCTGCCCGGAAGATTCAAAACCTGTAGGGGATGCATTGTTTAAATACTCGTAGAGGAATTGTTTACTTTTTTTATCCATAGATAGTCTGTTGTTTTTTATTATAAGGGAATGTTTCCGTGTTTTTTCTTCGGCAAGGTAGCTACTTTATTTTCCAGCATTTGAAATGCCCGTATAAGCTTCTCTCGCGTTTGGTCAGGGTAAATTACTTCATCGATGTAACCTCGATGGGCAGCACGATACGGGTTCGCAAATTTATGCGTGTATTCGTCAACCTTTTCACTGAGCTTCTCTGTCGGATTCGATGCCTCGGAAATTTCCTTTTTAAAGATAATTTCTGCAGCTCCTTTTGCGCCCATAACTGCGATTTCTGCTGATGGCCAGGCATAGTTAAGATCTGCCCCTATGTGTTTGGAGTTCATCACATCATAAGCACCTCCATACGCTTTTCGCGTGATCACCGTAACGCGGGGCACAGTTGCTTCCGAAAAAGCAAATAGCAATTTCGCACCATTGGTTATTATGGCATTCCATTCCTGATCTGTGCCAGGTAAAAATCCAGGGACATCTTCTAACACCAACAACGGAATATTGAAACAATCACAAAATCTGACAAAGCGCGCGCCTTTGACACTGGAGTTTATGTCGAGTACGCCCGCTAAAGAAGAAGGTTGATTGCCAACCACACCAACGCTTCGACCGGCAATACGTGCAAAGCCCACGACAATATTCTCGGCAAAATTTTTATGAACTTCAAAAAAAGTAGTTGAATCAACGATCCCGTGTATAACCTCGCGCATGTCGTAAGGTTGATTTGGGTTTGCAGGAATAATACTATTTAATTCAGGGCGCGATTCATCCGAAGAGGAATAGGGCAACCGTGGAGCGTCTTCCTCACAATTTTGCGGAACATAACTGAGTAATTGCTTGATCTGTTTAATACACTCGGCTTCATTCGTACAAGCAAAATGTGTTACTCCACTTTTCGTACTATGGGTCATGGCCCCTCCCAGCTCTTCTGCGGTGACGGTTTCATGCGTTACGGTTTTTACAACGTTTGGGCCAGTGACAAACATGAAGGACGTGTGCTCGACCATAAAAATAAAATCTGTGATCGCGGGTGAGTATACAGCACCTCCGGCGCATGGACCTAGGATACCAGATATCTGAGGGATAACACCCGAGGCCAACGTGTTTCGATAAAAAATGTCCGCATACCCTCCAAGAGAAACAACGCCCTCCTGGATCCGAGCTCCACCTGAATCGTTTAATCCAATTAACGGTGCTCCGTTTTGCATCGCCAGATCCATAATTTTTACAATCTTCTCGGCATGTGTTTCCGAAAGAGACCCTCCAAAAACCGTAAAATCCTGGGAGAATATATAAACGAGTCGCCCATTAACAGTTCCATAGCCAGTGACTACGCCATCTCCTAGATAATACTCTTTGTCCAATCCAAAATCTTTGCTTCGATGCATTACGAACCGCCCCAGTTCCTCAAAAGAACCTTCGTCCATCAATAAGTCGATACGTTCACGGGCCGTAAGCTTACCCTTCGCATGCTGCTGCTGAATCCGGATAGAACCTCCTCCCAGTAAAGACTCGTTATTTTTACGCTCTAATTCTTCAAACTTGCTCTGAAGCACCTGATCGTTCGTAGTTCGTTTAGCCATAGCTGCTCAATTGAAAGTTAAATATAAATGAAATAGCGCTTAGTGAATCTTATATTTTGATAATGAGATCCAATGAATGTTAACGCGATTTCTAAATTTGTATATTCACTTACCTCCATGACGACCAGAAAAAAAATTGCCATAATTGATATGGGTACAAATACCTTTCATCTGCTCATTGCCAGAGAAGATGAAGCGGGACAATTTCAAATAACTCATCGAGAGCGATTGGCAGCTAAAATCGGAAAAGGAGGTATTAATGAGGGATATATTACTGAAAATGGTTTGAGCCGGGCAGTAGAGGCTATGGTTAGCTTTAAGCAAGTGATAGATAAACAAGGTGTCCACGAGACCTACGCATTTGGCACAAGCGCATTGCGAAATGCCTCCAATAAGGAAGAGGTTCTTCAGAAAATAAAAGTTGAAACCGGGATTGATGCCAAGATAATTTCGGGCGAAGTAGAGGCGGAGTACATCTATCGTGGAGTGCGATACTCGCTTGATATGGGAGATGAAAAATCGCTCATGGTTGATATTGGTGGGGGAAGCGTAGAGTGCATCATCGGAAACAGTAATCAAATGTTCTGGAAAGAAAGTTTTGAAATAGGCGCACAACGCTTGCTTGAAAAATTTCAGAAAAGTGACCCTATCAGAAAAACGGAAATGGATCTTATGGATCAACATTTTGAAAAAGCGTTGAAGCCATTGTTTCAAGCTTTACACAAACACAAACCCCTTGTATTAATCGGAGTTTCAGGAACGTTTGATACGTTGAGTGATATCTTTTGTTACCAACGCAATATTGAACTAAGCGACAGGCAAACTGAAACTCCCTTAACGCTGGAAGCCTTTTACGAAATCTATGAGGCTCTGATAATCAAGAACCGGGCGCAACGCCTGGAAATTCCAGGTATGATAGAAATGCGCGTCGATATGATCGTGGTCGCCTGTTGCCTGGTGCGTTACATCCTATCTAGACACTCGTTTATCCGCATCCGCGTTTCGACTTATTCGTTAAAAGAAGGCGTGCTGGAGTCACTTACGCAAACGTCTGGAATTTTGAATTCCTATGGTTAATCTAGGCATTGAAAGATTACAAGACTGAAAGATTTGAAAAATTGAAAGTCGTAATTTTCCAAATCTTTCAATCTTACAATTTTTCAATACTTAATTCAATCCACTTAGCACCTGGTCCTTCGGATATTTAACTTCAAACTTGTAAGTGACCTTCTTTGTTTCATTCGGCTGAAGCGTTACCTCCCAGTTTAATTTACCGTTCTCCTTTGTGTATGTAGCATTTCCAGTGTCGGTTGATGTCACCTCAATTTGATTGTTTTGAGATACGGGTATGTGATCTTCGATTGAAATTTTAATTTGCTCGCTTTTCGTGTTTCGAACGGAAATTTCATACGCATAACTATCCCGTTGATTACTTCCAATCGCTTTGCGTGACGTGAAGTCTTTCAATTTTTCCCGTTTCACAACAATTCTTTTGTCGCGTCCCAATGAAATGGACAGTGTATCTTTAATATTATTAGGATCAAGAAATGATTTGGCGACAAATGTGCCTTCAAAAAAAATATTTGCTTCTCCAGGCAAGAGGCTGAACTCTTCCCAGCCGGTTATCTTAGCCATTAAAAATGCATCAAGATCCAATTTTGGAGCAACAGAATATTGATAATCAGCTTTGAGTTCATGGTTACGAATGTCAACCAGAGTGGGCTTATTAGATGAGTTGACAGTATAGGGCAATGAAATATCAAATTCAGTGTTTAAAGACGTCTGAATAGTATTGACAAAATCGGCGGTAGATCCAGCATCCTCTGCTTTGGAAAGCTCCTCCGATTCCTGGGCGGGCATGGATGATGTTCCTCTTATCATAATTTTTGCAGCTCTCGATCCATAGATCGCAACAGGTCGGTCAAAATCAAGATACCATGTATATACTTCAGGTTTTAATCCACCAAGATTCGGATTTGCCGTCGAAAGTTTGAGCTTCACGTTATCCCATTGCTCACCCGTTGCTTGAAATACGTTTGCCTTGTAATTGAGTTGGACAGGACTCTTCGTATTAATCGCCCTTAGATCGTATACTGGATTCCATCCAGCGTTCGCCACAATATAATTTACATCAAGATCAACAGAAGTGCCGGCCGCAGCAGACAGATTGATTACAACTTCGCTGGTGTTGCGCGCGTACAGTTCATTTTGCTCACTGAGTTGCCTCTGAAGTTTGATGAGGCGTTCATTCAGCTTTTTTATTTTTCCGTCCTGCTTCATTCGGGTAGAGACAATATCTCCCAGTCGCAAACGGTAAAAATCCGCCATAGCTTTTAGCTCTGCCACCGTTAGGTTTTGATTTGTTCCGCCAATCTTTTGATTGCTCAAAAGCATTTGCTCTTCTTTATTTAAAATTTCAATCTGGCTTTGCTCAAATACGATTTGCTTCTGGATATACTCAAGAGAATCCTTCAACATTCGAAGGGGCTTCGGCATGGTTACCTCATTTAAAAAATTTTGCCGATGCATGATTCCCAAGATAGTGAAGCCTCCTTTCCCAGCTACCTGGATGCTTTGTTGATCAAGCTGTGAAGTAAGTCCCGTTAAAATCAAAGTGGATTTACCCGATTCAATTCGTGTTTTAACCTCTCGAGTTACTTGTGCCTTATTTAAAAATACCGTAACCGCCGTAATTTTTGAATCAACTATCTTTTCCTGCTGAGAAAATGCTGGGATAACCAGAATTAAAAGGATTATCAAACTATGTATTTTTTTCATGGCGCTATTTTATTGTTTTCCTAAAGATGATTTTCCACTAGGTTTTCCATAAAGAGATAGCTTATTTTTTACTTTTCCTTATGGATGCATGATTAGAGTAAGATTATCTGATCATTATCTTTGTTCTATGACGGATCCCATTTACAAATATGCTCACTTGCAAGAATTTGCATTAGCAATATTTAAAAACATCGGTTGCCCTGTTGATCACGCGATACTGGCAACAGAGGTACTTCTAAAAGCCGACTTAAGAGGAATCGATTCACATGGAATTGCTCGCCTTTCGGGCTACGTACGGCTTTGGGATAAGAAACGGGTGAACAGTAAACCTGACATTCGAATAGTTCATGAATCGCCCAGCACAGCAGTTGTGAATGGTGATGCCGGGCTCGGATTAGTGGTAGCGCCTAAAGCGATGGAAATTGCTATTGGCAAAGCACGGCAGGCTGGTACAGGTTGGGTCGCAGTAAAAAACTCGAATCATTTTGGTATCGCGGGTTATCATGCGATGATGGCCTTACCGCATGATATGATTGGTCTGGCGATGACCAATGCAAGTCCATTGGTGGCACCGACCTTTTCCATAGAACGGCTCCTTGGAACCAATCCAATCGCTGTCGCTATACCGGCCGATAAACAACCCGCATTTGTTGCTGATTTTGCCACGACAACCGCGGCGAATGGAAAGCTGGAGATCCTTCAGCGAAAAAATTTAGAAACGCCGGCAGGCTGGGTTCAGACTAAAAATGGAGATTCTTCCATAGACTCGAATGAAGTAAAGAATGGTGGCGCGCTGCTACCATTAGGCAGTGATCGTGAGCACGGAAGTCATAAGGGATTTTGCTTAGGTGCCTGGGTGGATATTTTTTCCGCTGTTCTATCAGGAGCCAATTATGGTCCATGGGTGCCCCCTTTTGTTTCATTCTTAGATCCTCCAGCGAATCCAGTGGGCGAAGGCATCGGTCATTTTTTAGGAGCGATGCGCATTGATGCATTCAGGTCTGCTCCAGAATTCAAATCACACATGGATAATTGGATCTTGAGATTTCGCCAGGCGAAGACTGTTGAGTCGCAAAACGAAGTAATCATTCCGGGCGATCCGGAGCGCGAAATGGAAAAATTAAGATCAAAAGACGGAATACCTATTAATCCTAAAGTGGTAGCGGATCTAAAAGAATTAGCCTCTCGGTTTAGTCTGAAATTCTAAAATCCGAGGTTGCCGATGTTTATTCCGGCACGGAGAACCAGCGGGCTATCATACGGCGTGTAATTACCAGCTGCAGAATTCCTATAAGAAAAATTATACAATGCAATGGCATAAAACGACACCTTGGCACTTATTGGCTGAACAAATCCCGCACCGGCAAGAAAACTATTAAACCCTTTACGAATGGTTTCTGCTTGGGAAGTTGGAAACTCGTAGTTTAAATACTCGTATTCGGTTTGTATAAAAATATTTTTGTAGACAGTAAAGCGTAGAAATGGATTTACACCGTAGTCATTTAATTTAATCGAAGGGCTAAAATATTTATAATTCGTATATCGATACGAAACGCCTGTGCCAGCTATAAGTCTTGCAGTAACTCTATATCCTATTTGGGGAGACACCGAGATAAAATCCTGGCCACTTCCAAAACCAAGGCCCAAACCTCCACCTGTAACGATTCTTTCTTTGAATGGCACACCTTTCAAACTATTGGCTTCCCCTTGGCTGAACGCCAACCCCGAGCCAAGCATGCAGATAAGAACAATGACAAGTCGATACATATTTTTATTATTTCTCAACAACTATATAAATATCTTCCGATTCTTTTTTCATCAGATATTTTTCACGCGCAAATTTTTCCAAAGATTCGCGATCGCCAAATAATTCATTGCGATCTTTTTCAACTTCCACTATTTTTTGCTCATAATATTCCTTTTCATTTTCTAACGAATTCAATTTGGAACTCAATTGAAATCGGGCGATTAGATTGTTTGAATCCAACAAGGTCATCCACAAAATGAAAATAAATGCAGTTACAAAATAAAAGTTTCGAAACGGCTTAGGTAGTTTATTAATCATACAGTTTAAAAAGTGATACTAAGATAGGAAAAAAGTTATACGTTATCCGGTATGCAATTGTTTAAACTGACGGTTAGATATTCTAAACGAAAAAAGCCAGAGTGTGTTGCTCTGGCTTTTTGAAATCTTAGATCTATTTTTTAGAAATTTTTTCCAGGGAAATAAGCGATCTCTCCCAACTCCTCTTCAATCCTGATGAGTTGATTGTATTTCGCCATCCGGTCGGATCTGGAAGCGGACCCTGTTTTTATCTGACCTGTGTTCAACGCAACAGCAAGATCCGCAATGGTGTTATCCTCAGTTTCTCCTGAACGGTGAGACATGATGCTTTTATACGAATTACGTTTTGCAAGATTTACGGCGTCAATGGTTTCTGTCAACGAGCCAATTTGGTTTACCTTGATCAAAATTGCATTTGCTACACCATCGTCTATGCCCTTCTGCAGGCGATTTACATTGGTAACAAAAAGATCGTCCCCAACTAGCTGAACTTTTTTTCCGATGCTTTCAGTCAGCGCTTTCCATCCTGTCCAATCATCTTCAGCCATACCATCTTCCAGAGAAATGATCGGATATTTTTTAGACCAGTTCGTCCAGTATTCCGCCATTTCCAACGGCTTCAATTTCTTGCCGGAGGATTTCTTAAAGTGATATACTTTTGCTTTTGGATCATAGAATTCCGAAGCAGCAGGATCCAAAGCAATGAACATATCGACCCCTGGTTTGTACCCTGCTTTCTCAATCGCTTTTAATACTACTTCTATTGCTTCTTCGTTTGAAGAAAGATTCGGTGCAAAACCACCCTCATCCCCAACGTTGGTGGAGAGTCCTTTGTCGTGTAGAACTTTTTTCAACGTATGGAATACTTCGGCGCCCCATTGCAGCGCTTCTGAAAAAGAGCTTGCGCCCACAGGCATTACCATAAATTCTTGAAAATCGATGGCATTGTCGGCATGACTTCCTCCGTTTAAGATATTCATCATTGGCACAGGTAAGGTATTAGCGCTCACCCCACCGATGTATCTATACAGTGGCATTCCTGCTTCAACAGCGGCCGCTTTCGCTATTGCAAGTGAAGTTCCAAGAATAGCATTTGCACCTAACTTACCCTTATTAGGAGTACCATCTAATTCGATCATTATCTTGTCGACAAGATTTTGATCAAAGACATTAAAACCAACCACCTCGGCGGCAATTTTTGTATTTACGTTGGCGACTGCTTTCAGCACTCCTTTTCCCATAAACATCTTTTTATCACCATCACGAAGTTCCACCGCTTCATGCGTTCCAGTTGACGCTCCGGATGGAACAGCAGCACGACCAAATGCACCTGATTCTGTTACTACATCAACTTCAATGGTAGGGTTACCACGACTGTCAAGAATTTGTCGGGCATGAATGCTTTCAATTAAGCTCATAATAGTTTATTTATTGATTGATAAAAGGTTAGTTAGCTGCTTTTGTTTGCACGAGCGTTTCGGCGCGAATCATGTCTATAAACTGATCGAAAAGATAACGAGAATCATGGGGTCCTGGCGACGCTTCCGGATGATACTGAACTGAAAAGGCATTTTTACCTTTCACTTTGATACCCATGATGGTATTATCATTTAAATGAACATGGGTTACTTCAACATTGTTATTGTTTTCGATGTCTTTCTCACTCACGGCGAAGCCATGGTTTTGCGAAGTCATCTCTCCTTTCCCAGTTAAAATATTTTTTACCGGATGATTCAGTCCCCGGTGACCGTGATGCATTTTATAAGTAGAAATATCGTTTGACAGTGCCAGCAATTGATGACCCAGACAAATTCCAAAAAGTGGCTTGGAAGAGTCGACAGCTTTTTTCACGGTCTTAATGGCATAATCCATGGTTGATGGATCGCCAGGGCCATTGGATATAAAATATCCATCGGGATCCCAGGAAGCCATTTCATCAAATGAAGTTTTTGCAGGGAATACTTTACAATAACAACCGCGGTTAGCGAGATTTTTGGCGATACTTTTTTTAATTCCAAGATCCAACACTGCAACTTTTATAGGCGCATTCGGATCACCTACAAAATATGGTTTGGCAGTTGTTACCTGGGAAGCAAGCTCCAGTCCATCCATCGAAGGCACCTTCTTTATTTGCTCTTTTAATTCTTCCAGGGTTAGTTCTGAAGAGATAATAGCATTCATCGCGCCCTTGCTGCGAATGTATCTCACCAACATCCTCGTATCGACATTCGCTATACCAACCACACCTGTTCTCTCAAGATATTGTTGCAAACTTTCCTTTCCAGACTTCCTGCTAAACTCCTGGGCAAAATCGTTAACCACTAATCCAGCAATTTTGGGTGTGTCGGACTCTTGTTCCGCATCCATCGCCCCATAGTTCCCTATATGGGCTGTGGTGTTGATTACAATCTGGCCGAAGTAGGATGGATCGGTATAAATTTCCTGATATCCGGTCATTCCTGTGTTGAAACAAATTTCTCCACCTGATGTACCCAATTTTCCAATAGCGGTGCCCTCAATCAGGAAACCGTCTTCCAAAAGTAGGTAAGCTTTTTTCTGCATAAGATTTAACTAAATAACCCTTGCGTCAAAGGTACTTTTAGATTGTGATATGTCGTTATTGTTTGAAGCATAAAAAAAAGGATTGAACGTTGTCCAATCCTTTTTTTTATATAAATTTCTATTAACACTATTCTTTAGCCTTTTTTGCTGGGGCCTTTTTTGCAGGCGTAGCTTTTGTTTTCTTTTCGGCCTTAGCCTTTGGTTCAGCAACGGCTGTTTCATCAGCGACCTCAACGGTCTCATCACCTTTTTTACCACCCCTGCGGCTTCTACGAGTTTTTGCCTTCTTAGCAGCACCATCCTTGGTATACAATGTGTTGTAATCCACGAGCTCAATCAGGCACATTTCAGCATTATCGCCAACCCGAACATCTCCTAACTTAATGATCCGTGTATATCCTCCTGGTCTGTCCGAAATTTTAGCAGCTATCTCACCAAAGAGGGTTTTTATAGACTCCTTGTTTTGAAGGTAAGAAAATACGGTCCGTCTAGAATGTGTAGAATCAACCTTTGATTTTGTGAGTAGAGGTTCTACATATTTTCTTAATGCTTTGGCCTTCGCTACCGTCGTGGTAATTCTTTTGTTAAGAATGAGCGAAGAAGCCATATTGGAAAGTAACGCTTGTCTATGCGCCGATTTCCTTCCAAGGTGATTGATCTTCTTACCGTGTCTCATGATTTTTTAGTCTTCATCAAGTTTGTACTTGGAAAGATCCATACCAAAGGTCAGGTTCTTTTCCGCTACCAGTTGTTCTAATTCTGCCAAAGATTTCTTTCCGAAATTTCTGAATTTCATCATGTCTGAAATTTCAAGCTGAACCAAGTCGCCCAATGTTTTAACATCAGCAGCTTTTAAGCAGTTGTAAGCACGTACTGAAAGGTCCAGATCATGCAACGCACTTTTCAATAGCTTGCGCATGTGCAGCATTTCTTCGTCCACTTGTTCTACTTCAGCATCTTTGCCAGTTTCGAGTTCCATTGATTTATCAGAGAACAGCGCAAAGTGTTTGATCAAAATGTAAGCTGCACCTTCTAATGCTTTCTCAGGATGGATCGAGCCATCTGTTTCAATATCAACAACTAATTTTTCGTAATCGGTCTTTTGTTCAACCCGGGTATTTTCAACACTATACTTCACGTTCTTAATGGGAGTGAATATGGCATCGATCGGTATAAATCCAAAGACTTGTTCAGACGGTTTGTTTTCTTCGGCAGGAAGATAGCCTCTGCCTTTTTCTACCGTTAATTCTATTTCAAAATGAGCCGATTCATCCAGATTACAAATAACGTGATCAGGATTAAGGACTTCGAATGCAGACGTGAACTTGGCAATATCGCCAGCTTTAAACTGCTTTTGTTTCTTAATGCTTACCGTGATTTTGCTATCAAAATTATCCGCCACCTTTCTTAGCCTAACCATCTTAAGATTAAGAATGATTTCAGCCACATCTTCAACCACGCCTTCTATCGTTGAGAATTCATGAAGTACCCCAGGGATTTTAATTCCTGTTATCGCATAACCCTCAAGGGAGGACAATAAGATTCTTCTCAATGCATTACCGATGGTTACACCGTATCCCTTTTCCAGAGGCTTGAATGTGAAAAGTCCATGAAAATCATCGGACTTTTCCATCGCTACTTTCTCTGGCATTTGAAATGCTAATATTGACATAATGATTTTATTAACTGTTAAAATTACTTTGAATACAATTCAACAATGAGTTGTTCATTGATGTTCTCTGGTATATCAGTGCGGGGAGGTACGTTTATTAGCTTACCTGTCATGATGTTGTTATCCCACTCTAACCAGTTATATTTTTTTGCTCCTTGAATCGACAAGCTATTGGTAATTACTTCCAACGATTTAGACCGTTCGCGAACTTCTACTAAATCACCTGGTTTAAGTGTGAACGAAGAAATGTTCACAACATCACCATTTACAAGAATATGTTTGTGTAACACTAACTGGCGAGCTGCACGCCGTGTTGGGGCGATGCCTAACCGGTATACTGTATTATCGAGTCTTGATTCAAGCAATTGCAATAAAACCTCACCGGTAACGCCTTTTTTACGGGAAGCTGTAGCAAACAACTTTGCAAACTGTCTTTCTAATAAACCATAAATGTATTTGGCCTTTTGCTTTTCAGAAAGCTGTGTGGCATACTCTGATTGCTTGCGTTTTTTACCGCGACCGTGTTGACCTGGTGCATAGTTTTTCTTCTGAAGTGCTTTATTATCGCCCATAATGGGTTCATTAAAGCGTCTTGAGATTCTAACTTTTGGGCCTGTATATCGTGCCATTTCTATTGTAGATTTTTAAATTTTAGATTGTAGATTTTGACTGTTTCAATCTTAAATCGTCAATCGTTAAGCGTCAATTAATTAAACTCTTCTTTTCTTAGGGGGCCTGCAACCGTTGTGCGGTAGCGGGGTAACGTCGCGAATAGCGGTTACTTCAATGCCTGACCCTTGAATGGTGCGGATCGCGGATTCTCTTCCAGCGCCCGGCCCTTTCACAAATACTTCAACTTTACGCAATCCAAATTCAAAGGCTTTGCTTGCACAATCCTGAGCTGCAACTTGAGCAGCATAGGGCGTGTTTTTCTTAGAACCTTTAAATCCCATTTTACCGGCCGATGCCCAGGAAATTACCTGTCCGGTGGTGTTTGTCATTGAGATGATGATATTGTTAAAAGTAGCGCGAATGTGTGCATGACCAACGGCCTCAACGTTCACTACGCGTTTCTTTGCTTTATCTTTTCTCTTTTCAGCAGTTGCCATTTTTGAAAAGTTTATCTATTAACCTTTAGTTGCCTTCTTTTTGTTTGCTACTGTCTTACGCTTACCCTTTCGAGTCCGGGCGTTATTCTTAGTAGTTTGTCCACGAACGGGTAATCCCTTTCTGTGGCGTTGACCCCGGTAACACCCGATATCCATTAAGCGTTTGATGCTCAATTGGATCTCAGACTTAAGAGCCCCCTCGATTCTGAATTTCTCCGCAATAATTGCGCGAATTGCATTCGATTCTTCATCATTCCATTCCTTAACCTTCTTGTCGATGTTAACACCGGCAGTCGAAAGTATTTGTTGGGCTGACCTGCGGCCAATACCAAAAATATAGGTAAGGCTAATTTCGCCTCGCTTATTGTCAGGAATATCTACACCAGCTATACGTGCCATAGTATGTTAACCTTGTCTTTGTTTAAACCTTGGATTCTTTTTGTTAATCACATACAATTTGCCATTGCGTCGAATAATCTTGCAATCTGCACTTCGTTTTTTTATGGATGCTTTAACTTTCATTTTCGTTGTTACTTGTATCTAAATACAATCCTCCCTTTTGTTAAATCGTAAGGCGACATTTCTAATCTAACTCTGTCGCCAGGTAAAATGCGTATGTAGTGCATTCTCATCTTACCTGAAATATGTGCCAGCACTTCATGACCATTTTCCAATTGCACGCGAAACATCGCGTTGGATAATGCTTCTGAAATGGTACCGTCTTGCTCTATTGACTTTTGTTTCGCCACTTATATGAATAATTTTCCTCTATATACTCGTGCGTTGTCAATATTTCGGTTTCGTCCTCTTTCACTGCCACCATGTGTTCAAAATGCGCTGATGGTCTGCGATCCGAAGTTCGAATTGTCCAACCGTCCCTTTCTTGAACAACATTTTTTGTTCCCCTATTAATCATTGGCTCAATCGCAAACACCATTCCCGCAACTATCATCGGGCCCTTACCTCTTTTACCATAGTTCGGAACTTCCGGGTCTTCGTGAAGTTTTTTTCCAACACCATGACCAACCAGTTCTCGTACAACTCCGTAGCCAAAGCTTTCTACATAACTCTGAATGGCATAACTAACATCGCCAATCCGATTACCTGCCTTCGCCGCTGCGATCCCTTTAAACAGGGAATCATACGTTCGATTCAGCAGTAGTAGACTTTCAGCACTTGCCTGTTCCAACGGATAGGTGTAGGCTGAATCGCTGTGGTATCCTTTATAAAACACTCCACAATCAATCGAAATTATATCCGTTTCCCGCAGTTCATAGTTTCCGGGGAAGCCATGTACTACTACCTCGTTTACCGAGATACAAAGGGAGGCAGGAAATCCATTGTAATTTTTAAACGATGGAGAACCTCCGTGGTCCCTGATAAATTCCTCTGCTACTTTATCCAGTTTAGAAGTCTTAATGCCGGGCTTTATCAGCTTGGCAACTTCTCCGTGAGTTTTTCCCAAAATTTGAGACCCTTCACGGATTATCTTAAGTTCTTCTTCAGTCTTTAAGTAGACCATTCAGCTATTACGCCGCAGCAAATTGAGAACGTCCTTTAACCCTTCCTGACTTCATCATACCTTCATAATGCCTCATCAACAGGTAGCTTTCGATTTGCTGAAGCGTATCCAATACAACCCCAACTAAAATCAATAAGGAAGTGCCACCAAAGAATTGAGCAAAGTTCTGACCTACCCCTGCTTTCACTGCAAATGCCGGAAGCACTGCAATGGCGGCAAGAAAAATCGCGCCCGGGAAGGTAATTCTTGATAAAACCGTATCTATAAACTCAGCGGTCTGTTTACCAGGTTTCACCCCAGGTACAAATCCACCGTTTCTCTTTAAATTATCAGCAATATCATTTGAGTTAATGGTAATGGCTGTATAAAAGAAAGTGAAAATCAGAATCATGATTGCAAACAATAAACTGTATTGCCATGAATAAGGATCTGAAAACGTTGATCCTATATAAGCTCCAATATCACTATCTCTCCACATCCCTGCTATTAAAGCCGGGAAGAACATTAATGCTTGCGCAAAAATGATCGGCATTACACCTGCAGAATTTAACTTCAATGGAATAAAGTCACGCTTACCTCCATAAAGCTTATTACCGATAACTTGCTTTGCGTATTGAATCGGAATTCTACGCGTTGCCTGAGTAAGAGCAATAACTGCCACTACAATTCCAAAAAGCACAAACAATTCAATGATGAAGAAAATTGCTTTTCCAGGGAATTTATCTGTCACTTCCGATACCAATGACAAAGGAAGTCTTGAAATAATTCCAATCATGATCAGCATAGAGATACCATTACCGATCCCCTTATCTGTGATCCTTTCTCCTAACCACATGCAGAACATTGTTCCTGCAATGAGAATGATAACCGATGTGACGTAAAAGAATGTTCCTGGATTAATGATGACCGCAGGGTCAATGGCGCCCTTCAGGTAGCTATACCCTTGAAATACTGTTATGAATATGGTAAGGACCCTGGTATACTGATTTAAGCGCTTGCGTCCAGAATCACCCTCCTTTTGGAGTTTTTGAAAATAAGGTACGGCGAAGGATAGTAATTGAACAATAATAGAGGCCGAAATGTACGGCATGATCCCCAAGGCGAAAATGGAAGCATTGTTAAATGCTCCGCCTAAGAAGTTATTCAGGTAGCCTAGAATGCCACTTGAGTTTCTTTCAGGATCCAATAAATTTGGATTGATTCCCGGGAGAACAATAAAAGATCCTAGTCTGAAAATGATCAGAAATCCCATTGTATTCAGGATCCTGACTCTCAGGTCTTCTATTGAAAATATGTTCTTTATCGTCTGAAAAAAACGCTTCATTACTTCACGGTTGTGGCCTTACCACCCACTTTTTCTATTGCTTCTGTAGCGGCGGTTGAGAACGCATGGGCTTCAACAGTTACCTTAGCTTTCAACTCACCCCGACCTAATACCTTTATCTTATCTTTCTTTCCTACAATACCATTGTCAATAAGTACTTGTAAGCTAAGCGAATCTGATTTCGTTTTCTCAGCAAGCCCTTCCAGCACATCCAGGTTTACTGCTTTAAAATATTCTTTGTTGTTGTTCTTAAAACCAAATTTAGGAACTCTGCGCTGCAATGGCATCTGCCCACCTTCGAAACCGGATTTCGTCGAATGACCCGACCTCGACTGTGCACCCTTATGCCCACGTCCTGCTGTGCTACCACCCGATCCCTGACCGCGGCCAAGTCTCTTATTCGTTTTTGTTGAACCCTCTGCAGGCTTTAGTGTATGCAGTTTCATTATAATTCTTTTACCGTAATCAAATGATTCACTTTCGATATCATGCCAGCAATTTGAGGTGTTAGCTCAACTTCTACGCTCTTATTTATCCTACCAAGACCCAACGCTTGGATAGTACGAACCTGCCTATCGGGCCTTTTAATAGTACTTCTTTTTTGAGTGATCTGAACTTTTGCCATGATATTACCCATTAAAAACTTTCGCCAGCGATACTCCCCTATTCTTTGCAACTGTAAAAGCGTCGCGCATGCTCGTCAATGCTTTGAAAGTCGCCTTTACCACGTTGTGCGGATTAGAAGAACCTTTTGACTTTGCCAATACATTGTGAACTCCAGCACTTTCTAACACAGCCCGCATAGCACCACCAGCTATAACTCCAGTTCCAGGGGAAGCCGGCTTTAACAACACATGTCCTCCACCGAATTTGCCAATAGACTCATGCGGCACAGTGCCTTTTATTATGGGAACTTTAACGAGATGCTTTTTAGCATCATCAATTCCCTTTGTTATTGCATCCGTTACTTCGTTAGCCTTGCCGAGACCATATCCAACCACGCCATTACCATCTCCTACCACTACAATGGCAGCGAAGCTAAATCTCCGGCCACCCTTTACCACTTTGGCTACTCGTTCAATAGCTACTACTCTTTCCTTAAGATCGATTTCGCTGGCTTTTACTGTACTAATATTGCTTACTGACATATTTCAGTTTTCTTAGAATTTTAAACCACCCTCACGTGCACCTTCTGCAAACGCTTTGATGTTTCCGTGATACAGGTAACCGTTACGATCAAAAACTATGGTCTCAATGCCGGAGGCTAATGCCTTTTCAGCGATCTTCTTTCCTACGTTCTTCGAGTTCTCAATGTTAAGTCCTAACTTTTCACCTAGCTCGCCAGTTGACGCAGAAGCTACTGTAACACCTTTTAAGTCATCGATAATCTGAACGTACAGACCATTGTTACTTCTAAACACAGATAAACGAGGCCTTTCTGTAGTTCCGCTTATTTTTTTGCGGACACCTTTCTTTATCCGTTCTCTTCTTTCTCTGTTCTTGCCTGCCATAGATTCTTATTCGTTTTCTATGATGCTAATTATTTTCCGACGCACCATCTGGCGTCCTTTATCCCCGGGACATAACCTAGTCCCGCTATTATTCCTATTTTACTTAGCAGCAGCCTTACCAGCTTTTCTGCGTACAAACTCACCTGTGAATTTGATACCCTTACCTTTGTAAGGTTCAATTTTTCTTAGTTCTTTCAACTTAGCGGCTACCTGCCCGATCAATTGCTTGTCGATTCCTTCAAGAATGATGGTAGGGTTAGATCCTTTTTCTTGCACCGTTTGTACTTTAATTTCCGAAGGAACGGCTAAGAAAACATTATGAGAATAACCTAAACTAAGTTCCAATACATTAGACTGAGCGGTTGCCTTATAACCCACACCAACTAATTCCAGCTGTCGTCTGTATCCCTTCGAAACGCCTTCAACCATATTAGAAATCAATGACCGATAAAGACCGTGCATCGCCTTATGGCGTTTTTGTTCCGTAGGTCTTTCGACTAACACACTTCCGTCTTCCTGTTTTACATTGAAATCAGGATCAATAATTTGATGCAATTCACCTTTGGGTCCTTTTATCGATACCTTATTCTTCTCTTTCGAGAAGTTAAAAGTAACACCTGCAGGAATTGTTATTGGTTGCTTACCTATTCGTGACATGCTCTTATTAATAAACGTAACACAATACCTCTCCACCAATATTCATCGTCCTAGCCTCTTTATCTGTAATTACCCCCTTTGATGTAGAGAGAATGGCTACTCCCAGTCCATTCATTACGCGAGGCATTGAATCGGTGTTGGCATATTGCCTCAATCCTGGAGTGCTTATTCTTTGAAGCTTGGTGATCGCGGATTCTCGTGTTTCCGGATTATACTTCAAGGCAATTTTAATAACGCCCTGGTGATTATCAGTGTCTTGAAATTTATAGTTCAAGATATAGCCTTTGTCAAAAAGGACTTTTGTTATTTCCTTTTTGAGGTTTGAAGCGGGTATTTCCACTACACGATGGTTTGCCTTTATGGCGTTCCGCAACCGGGTTAAGTAGTCTGCTATCGGATCAGTCATCTTATTTTCTCCTTGTTATTAAAAAAGCAAGCCCGCGTTTTTTAAACCGGGCTGCAAAGATATCGAACAATTTCAATTATCCAAACTGTTATCAGGTTTCGGGGTTAACCGACAATGATACTCAGCAACCAATATTTTACTAGTTTTTTACCAGCTTGCTTTCGTCAAGCCGGGTATTTTTCCATGGGAAGCCATTTCGCGGAACACATTACGACATACTCCAAACTTGCCCATATAACCTCTTGGGCGGCCGGTGAGCTTGCAACGGTTTTTAAGTCTTACCGGAGATGCATTGCGCGGAAGTTTATCCAATGCAAGATAATCACCTGCGTCTTTTAAAGCTTTGCGTTTTGCTGAATGAGTAGCTACGAGCTTTTCTCTTTTAGTTTGCCGTGCTATTACTGATGTTTTAGCCATTCTATTTCTTAATTTTTATTTGCAAAGGGCATCCCGAATGCTTTCAGGAGCTCATAGCTTTCTTCGTCTGTTTGTGCGGTGGTAACAAACGTAATGTCCATACCACTTATCTTATTTACTTTATCAATGGAGATTTCAGGAAAAATGATCTGTTCCTTTACTCCAAGGGTATAATTTCCACGTCCGTCAAATCCTTTTCCTGAAACACCGCGGAAATCGCGAACCCGTGGAAGGGCGATGCTCATCAATCGATCCATAAACTCATACATCTTATCTCCCCGAAGTGTCACGCGTACACCAATTGGCATATTCTCTCTTAACTTGAAGTTAGAAATTGCTTTTTTAGACTTCGTGGATACTGACTTCTGCCCTGTAATAGTGGTAATTTCTTCCAACGCAACATCAATCAATTTCTTGTCAGTTACTGCCACACCCATTCCTTTGTTGATGCAGATCTTCTCAATTTTAGGAACCTGCATAACAGACTTATAGGAGAATCGCTGCTTTAAAGCAGGGATGATTTCCTTTACATATTTATCTTTTAATCTAGGCGTTGCCATGTCTAATAAATTCTCCGGTTTTCTTTGAAAATCTTTGAAGCTTGTTTTTATCATTAAGCTTACGACCTACCCGGGTTGATTTGCCACTGGCAGGATCAATTAGCTTCAAATTGCTTGCATGAAGCGCTGCTTCTGTCTTTTTTAAACCTCCTTCAGGTTTTCCTGCGGAAGGTTTTGTATGCTTTGTTACAATATTGATTCCCTCAACAATTGCGCGGTTCTTATCCAAAAATACTTCGAGTACTTTTCCGCTTTTGCCTTTATCATCGCCGGCGATGACGAGGACCGTATCACCTTTACGGATATGCAACTTTAACTTTGAATCTTTCTTCTTCTCCATGGCTTTTAGATTACTTCAGGTGCCAATGAAACAATTTTCATGAATTGCTTTTCTCTAAGCTCGCGGGCTACGGGACCGAAAATCCTGGTTCCACGTGGCTCATCCTGAGCATTGAGAAGTACTGCTGCGTTGTCTTCAAAACGGATATATGAACCGTCTTTCCTGCGCACTTCCTTTTTTGTTCTAACGACTACGGCCTTGGAAACAGTTCCTTTTTTTACTTGGCTAGTAGGCATAGCTGACTTCACGGTCACTACAATTTTATCCCCAACAGAGGCATAGCGTCTGAGAGTTCCTCCAAGTACGTGTATACAAAGAACTTCTTTTGCCCCGCTATTATCGGCTACGGTAAGTCTGGATTCGGTGCGTATCATGTTTACTTCGCTTTTTCAACAATTTCAATTAATCTCCAACGTTTTTCTTTGCTCAATGGACGTGTTTCCATAATCCGAACGGTATCTCCAATACCAGCCGAGTTGGTTTCGTCATGAGCTTTGAACTTCGTTGTCTTGTTTACAAATTTTCCATAGATCGGATGCTTTACCTTCCTGTCAACGGTAACAGTAATGGTCTTTTGCATTTTATTGCTAACCACTTTTCCGACTCTTTCTTTTCTATCGTTCCTTTCCATGAGGAAAATTATTTTTTGATGTTCTTCGCTGTTAATTCAGTCTTAAGTCTAGCCACCAGCTTACGAGCCTCACGCAATTTCATGGGATTCTCAATAGCCGACACTTGATGTGCAAATTGCAACTTGCGAAGGGCTTCCCTCTCACTGGCAATTTTCTCGTTTAGCTCAGCTTCGTTCAAAGCCTTGATGTCTGAATTTTTCATGCCTTAGGGGTTTCTACGTAGTCGCGCTTTACCGTAAACTTGGTCTTCATAGGTAATTTACCTTCCGCCAGGCGTAACGCTTCCTTTGCTGTAGCGATGTTTACTCCACCCGCTTCAAAAAGGATCGTACCCGGTTTAATAACTGCTACCCAATATTCAGGGGCACCTTTACCTTTACCCATCCGTACTTCGGCAGGTTTTCTGGTAATCGGCTTATCAGGGAAAATCCGGATCCAAACCTGGCCTTCGCGTTTCATCGCGCGGGTCACTGCAATACGAGCAGCTTCCAATTGACGGGCTGTGATCCAACCACCTTCTAAAGCTTTTAAACCAAATGAACCAAATGCGATGGAGTGACCTCTTGTGGCCATACCTTTCACTCGGCCCTTTTGCATTTTTCTAAATTTCGTCCGTTTAGGCTGTAACATTATTACCTATGTTTTTTGCTTTCGACTTAATTATCTTCTAGGGCCACGGTTATCGCCACCACCACGTCTATCTCCTCCACCGCCACCACTACCACCGGTGCGTCTATCTCCTCCGCCGCCACCGCTGTGTCTTCCACCATCTCCGCCTCTTCTACGGCCGCCTCTATCTCCTCCTCCTCGTTCATTTCCACCACCCTTGTGCTGGCCTGCTCCTTGCTGAGCATTGCTTACAATACCAATATTGGGTGAAAGGTCGCGTTTACCGTAGATCTCTCCCTTAAATATCCAAACCTTGATACCAATTTTACCATACACCGTTTGAGATTCAGAGATCGCATAATCAATGTCGGCACGAAGGGTATGCAAAGGAATTCTTCCTTCTTTATATTGCTCCGATCTCGCCATATCGGCGCCTGCCAAGCGACCAGATACTTTAATTTTAATTCCTTCTGCACCTACACGCATCGCTGAAGCAATCGCTTGTTTCATGGCGCGCTTGTAGGAAATCCGTGCCTCAATTTGCTGAGCGATGGATTCACCAACGAGCTTCGAATCGAGCTCAGGACGTTTAATTTCAAAAATATTGATCTGAACGTCCTTATTCGTAAGCT
>CAZAHL010000011.1:0-50336 GCA_964484845.1 uncultured Chryseolinea sp.
TAACCATTGTGAAAAATAGTCTGAAACACGAGCAGGACTCACTAGAACAGGCAATAATTAATGTTGAGAAATGAGCAGGATAAATGTTTTACAAATCATTGCTTTTTTTATTTACCTTTTGTATCAGGTGTTGATACTTCAAAATGTTGTATTGTTTCACACGGCATTTTGTTTTTTATACGTTGCTTATTTACTCGTGCTGCCTGTCGAAACGAATCCGATGCTATTAATGCTTATTGGGCTTGTAATGGGATTGGCTGTAGATGTGTTCTATGATAGCCTTGGGCTTCATGCTTTCGCCTGCGTACTTATTATGTACGTACGCAACTATTGGCTGAACAACCTGACACCGCAAGGAGGATATGACAGCAGTTCAACTCCATCCTTGGCTTTAAATGGCTTGCAATGGTTTTTAGTTTATGCAACGCCGTTGGTCTTGCTACATCACACTGCATTGTTTTTTGCAGAGGCTGGAGGATTTGGAATGTTCTGGTTTACACTTTGGAAGATAATTACTAGCACTTTATTTACAGTCTTGGTAATTTTAATAGCCCAATTTTTGTTTCCAAGCCGAAAACCACGATAAGGTTCTTTTAATTGAATTTTATAACTAGTCAATCATGAACGAGGGCCGGAGAGAAATTATTCAAATTGTATTTGTACTGGTAGCTTTCATCTTCTTGATAAAACTGTTTTTTATCCAGGTTGTTGATAGTCGCTATGGAGATCTTGCTTATAGCAACGCAATTTTAGAAGAGGTGGAGTATCCGGTGCGCGGACTGATAAAAGATCGAAATGGTAAGTTAATCGTTTACAATACACCTGAGTTCGATTTGAAAATAATACACAAAGAAGTTAAGAGTTTTGATAGTACGAGATTTTGTGAAGTGTTCTCAAAGACTCCGGAGGAACTTCGATTGTTGTTTAAAGAACTCAAAGCGAAAAGAGAATATTCAGCAGTAAAGCCAACCATATTTTTGACAAAGCTTTCCACGCTTGATTTTGCAAAAATCCAGGACAACATTGATGAATTTCATGGATTTTATATTCAAGCCCGGAGCACTCGCGCTTATACCGTAAAGGCGGGCGCAAATGCAATTGGTTATGTAAGTGAGATTTCAAAGACTAAACTGGATCGTGATAAGACTGGAATTTACAAGCAAGGAGATTATATCGGCCAAAGTGGAATTGAGGCGTACTATGAAGAATTCTTGCGCGGACAACGGGGTCTGCGTTTTAAAATGCGGAATGTCGATGGTGTTGAAAAAGGATCGTGGAAAGATGGAGCGATCGATACCCTTTCTGTTCCAGGTCAGGACATTACAACAACGCTTGATCTGGACCTGCAGCAGTACGGTGAATTGCTGCTGAATGGTAAATCAGGAAGTATTATAGCCATTGAGCCTTCAAGTGGTGAAATCCTGGCTATGGTTTCAGGACCTTCTTATGATCCAAATTTATTGACGGGGAAAAATTACAGTTCAAACTTTGTTCTAATCAGCAACGATACGAATAAACCTTTATTCAATCGACCTTTAATGGCTCAGTACCGGCCTGGTTCAATTTTCAAAATTGCCCAGGCCATGGTCGCGCTTCAGGAAGGAGCGATTACTCCTGAAACAAGAATACGTTGTATTAGAAAAGGTATGGCCGGTGGCATTATTGGTTGCCATGGCCCACACTCCAACGAGGACCTTCGTGGCGCAATAACGCATTCATGCAATCCCTATTTTCGTGAGGTGCTAAGACGGACGTTAAACAAAGGGGTATCAAACAGTCCTTTTGAAGACACACGTATTGGACTTGAAAAATGGACTCAGCACATGCGAAGTTTTGGATTAGGTAAACCGTTGGGAATTGACCTTCCCAATGAAAAGGGCGGTCTCGTGCCGAGTCCCGCATATTATGACAGAGCGTATGGAGGGAGGCCTTGGAAATTTTCAAATATTTATTCCATTGCAATAGGTGAAGGTGAAAACTTGGTTGTGCCTTTACAGATGGCAAACTTTGCTGCCACCATCGCTAACAAAGGATACTACATTATTCCTCACCTTGTTAAAGTGGTAGGCGAAACAGGTAAACCCCTACCGAAGTACACCGAAAAACATTTTACTACCATTGATTCTTCATACTTCAGAATCGCCGCTGACGCGATGGAGGCGGTGGTGGCGTCTGGTACAGGTTCTCATAGAGGAAAGCTTGAAGACGTAGTGGTGTGTGGTAAAACGGGATCGGTTCAGAATGAACCGAGACCGGATCATTCTGTTTTTATAGCCTACGCTCCAAAAGTAAATCCCAAAATTGCAGTGTCCGTTTATGTCGAATTTTCCGGTGGGGGCGCGAGAGCAGCTGCTTCCATTGCCACATTAATGATTGAAAAATATTTATATGGTGCTACAAAGAGACCGCAGATTGAAGAGTATGTGCTAAGAGGGAAATTTTTGAATTAACTATAGCGTGAGAAACCAGGAGATTATATCGTACAAAATGGATTGGGTAACGGTCGGGTTGTACGCTGTTATCGTATTGATGGGCTGGCTTAACATATATGCGGTTACATACGATCAATCGCACGTCATCTCTATTTTTAGCTTACAATTAAATTCGGGAAGGCAACTTTTGTTTATTGCCGGCGCAATCATCATCATCATGGGAATCTTAATTATTGACATGCGTTTCTATGAAACGTTCGCATACGTCATCTATGGGTTCATTATGTTCTTACTCCTTCTTGTACCAATCATTGGTAAAGAAGTAGGCGGTAATAAAGCTTGGCTGGGAATCGGATCTTTTGGTGTGCAACCTTCCGAGTTTGCAAAATTTGCAACTGCATTGGCCGTGGCGAAATACATGGGTTCGGTGGGTTTTAAGATGGACCAGATGCGGAATCAAATTATACTTTTTGCCATGATTGGAATTCCAATGATATTAATTCTCTTGCAAAAAGACACCGGAACAGCGTTGGTTTTTACTGTGTTTACCGTTGTATATTTTAGAGAGGGTATGTCCCCCGTCATCATCATCCTGGGAATTGTTGCTGCGATCATTTTTATTCTTACGTTGCTGGTAAACCAGTATTATCTTTTCACTGGAATTGGCGTGATTTTGATAGCCGCTATTCTATGGGGTAAGAAGAAACTAAAACGGATCGGTATACTTACGTCCGGTGCACTTGTTATTTGTGGGATAATTTTGAGTGTGGATTATGTGGTAACAGATGTATTAAAGCCGCATCAACAAAATCGCGTAAAAGCATTGATTAATCCTGACGCAGATCCGTTAGGATTTGGATGGAATGTAACACAATCGAAAATCGCAATTGGTAGTGGTGGTTTTGCAGGTAAGGGATTTCTAAAAGGTACGCAAACAAAATTTGATTTCGTGCCAGAACAGAGCACCGATTTTATTTTCTGTACTATCGGTGAAGAGCATGGCTGGTTAGGTAGTCTGTTTACGATGGCCTTATTTGTCAGTCTTATGTTGCGTGTGATCTTTTTGGCCGAACGGCAGAAGAACAGATTCGCCAGAGTGTATGGTTATGCGGTTGCCTGTATATTTTTTTTCCACTTTGCAGTTAACATCGGAATGACTATAGGCCTTTTTCCCGTAATTGGTATCCCACTTCCGTTTTTTAGTTATGGTGGCTCCGGATTGTGGGGATTTACCATCCTACTTTTCATCTTACTGAAACTGGATATCCACCGCATGCAGGTCTTGCAGCGGATCTAATGAACGGGCGATAACAAAATTTCGTTAGGCAAATCTTTTATCAACGAGTTCCATAAATTCATGGAATTCTTCGCTGTCTTTGTCCCATGTAGAAGCGTGTTCTTCTTCAATGTAACGGATGGCTGCCTTCATGGTATCCTGTCTGTCCAGGTGATCTATTGCCTTGCTGAATAATTCGAAGTCACCGTGAAAAAGTACTTTAGTGAACATGAACTTTTGATTGATGGTAAGGCTGTCTTTTATTTTTGCAATCTTTTTAAAATTGTCAACCAGCGAAGGGCGTGATTGCTGGTTTAATGTTTCGTGTACAGATGATGAGGGTTTTTTTTGTTGTGTTGTTATAGTTGACGGTGAAACGTGATTTGAGATTTGATTGCTTTTTACTCCCTCCACTTTTACTTCAGGCGCTACTTTCGATGGCTCTGTCACTTGATTTTTGTCCACAAAGAACTTCGAGGCATCCAGTGGCACAATGGAAGAGAATTTTTCTAAATACTCTTCGACGTCTTCCGGATTAAAATTCACTTCCTCCAAAATCAAATCCAGGATGGCAAAGGCCTCGTTACCGGAAATTTCTTGAACCCCCTTCTCTTCCAATTTTTGAAGTAGCCGGTCCAAGGGTGCTTTATTTATCTTAAGATACTTTATCTCCTCCCGGAAAGGTGCCACCTCAAGTTTATTATCCAGCCCGCTTATGATCAATGAAAAAAAATCGTACGGGTTGAACACGACCAGCAATGTTTGATTCACGGCCTTTTTCAAAAGCGGAGCGAAATGCGTCTGATCGATCTGTATATTGTTAGAAAGCTTATCCATCAAGGTCTCCAAGGCTTCTTTGACGTCTGGATTTTCGTAATTAAAATAGGGGCTTTTTACCTTCTTGGTTTCTTCCTTCCAGCTTTTGAAGAGTTCGCGTACAACAAAAAGATTCACTTGATGCACATTACAAAGCGATAAAATTTCCGAACCGGTGATCTTATCTTTGGAGCCGAAAAATGCTTTCAACACCTTTTCGGAATACGTATCTCCATAAAGGGATATTGACTCAAGACTGATTTTTTCGTCCATGCATGTGGGGTCTGATCAAAGGTAAAGTTAATGGATATTCAATAATGTTAATAGGCGCATTGATATCTATCAGTGTACCAAAATATTTATTCTTGTAAAATTTTATATCAGATGTTTATAACGCAAAAGTAAAACACTTTAAATACAATTCCTGCTTTTTGCCGTTTCATACAAGACATATGAATCCTAACCTCTAAATTGTGTTCATGTTTATTGAACCACATCTCGGCAGAAAGACTGAACGAGAACGCACAGGATGGATAGAAGTAATATGCGGATGTATGTTTTCAGGTAAAACTGAAGAGCTCATTCGGAGACTCAACCGAGCAATTATCGCAAAGCAAAAGGTTGAAATTTTCAAACCTGGCACGGATAAGCGGTACCATCATGAGCACATTGTTTCTCACAATGAAAATATTATCCGATCCACCCCCGTCGATTTTGCAAATGATATTTTTCTTCTGGCGGGTGATTGCGATGTAGTCGGTATTGATGAAGCACAATTTTTTGATGTTTCGATCATTGACGTTTGCAATACGTTAGCCAACAGCGGGAAACGCGTTATTGTCGCGGGACTTGACATGGACTACGAAGGAAAACCATTCGGACCAATGCCACACTTGCTTGCCGTAGCTGAATTTGTAACTAAAGTCCATGCGATATGCGCGCAAACGGGTGATCTTGCTTCCTTTTCATTCCGGTTAACTCCAGATGATTCACAAGTAATGCTGGGTGAGAAAGGAGAATACGAGGCAAGAAGCCGCCAAGCTTTTTTTGAAGGAATGAAGCAGCGAAAGAAATGAAAGGATGTTTTGAATTTTTGTCACTTCAAAAAAGGAAAAATAACCTGTCTCAATTGGTGAGATCTCTACCCGCCATTGTCATTTTTCAGGTGGTTTTTTTTTCTCTGCATGCTCAATCCGAAATACCTTTAGGTACATGGCGCCTTCATGTGTCTTATAATAATATTAATAGCATAGCCTTAAGTGATCAAAAGGTTTTTGGGGCTACCCGAAACGGTATTCTGATAATTGACCGTTTGGATAACAGCATTGAATCGTACACAAAAATGAGCGGATTGAGGGGCACAGGAATTAACAGCATAAATTATGATCAACAAGAGGACCAATTGTTAATTGGATACGAGGATGGCAAAATAGACCTGATCAAAGGTCAAACAATAACATCCTTAGATCCGACAAGAAATTCTACCTTAACAGGGTCAAAAAAAATCAATCATATTTCTGTTCGTAATCGCCTCGCCTATCTATCGGCGGATTTTGGCGTTGTCATTTTTGATTTGGCCCGGCGAGAGGTAAAAGAAACCTGGCGCGATATCGGCCGAAATGGTGCGACATTAAAAATTTTTGAAAGCACTTTTAAAGGCGATAGCATTTTCTTAGCAACCGATCGAGGTGTTCTTGCAGGTGATTTAAACACGAATCTTCTCGATTTCACTTTCTGGAAAAAATTTGACACAGGTGAATTTTCAGACTCCATCGCCTCCCTTGTTGGTTTCAATGGCCGAGTCTATGCCGCGATATCCGGCAAAGGATTATTTCATTACGAATTTGGGATATGGTCCAAGGCAGATTTTTTGCAGAATGTTTCATTTAAATCCTTAAATGCATCATCCTCTTATCTTTATATTTCTGGAAATCATAAATTGTGGGGACTCTCCATCAACAATACACTATCAGAGATAGAAGCGAATTTTATACACGAGCCAAATATGGTCGTGGAGGAAACCAATGGACAACTTTGGATTGCCGATGACGAAAATGGCGTGGTATCAAATTCCGGAGGTTCTTTTACCAGTTACTTACCAAATGGCCCTGTCCATCCCACAACATTTAAATTATCCTATAGCAATCAAACGATGTATTCGTTAGGCGGTGGATATACACCCGCGTATACCGCACTCGGTAGAAATGGAAGTATAGATCAATTCGTCGGAGGTTCGTGGTCCCAATTAGACGCATCGCTTTCGGATTTAACGGATATCACTTTCCCCGTAAAGACTGACCACTTCTATGTCTCCTCTTTTGGCAACGGTATAGAAGAAAAAGAGGGGACTGAAAGCCTGAACGTTTTCGATGAAAGTAATAGCCCGCTGATAAATACAAGTTTTCCGGACAGGTCTGTTCTAATAACCTCCATTGAGCGAGCTAGTGACGGAATATGGGTTGCAAATTATGGTGCATCACAGTCGTTACATTTTCTAGATGATCAGAAGAACTGGGAATCGTATTCTTTTCCTGTCACTGCTTCGCGTTATCCCGTAGAACTTGCTGTCGATCTTTTTAATAGTGTCTGGGCTATCCTTAATCCGTCACAAGGCGGAGGTGTTTTGGTTTTTAATAGAGAAAAAGACATCAGCCGGTATCTAACAAACGTGAGGGGCTCTGGCGGTTTGCCGAGCAGGGAAGTCAGGTCTGTGGCTGTCGATCGCGATGGTACGGTATGGCTGGGCACGGATGAAGGGGTATGTTATTTCTTTAATGCAAACGAGATTTTTTCTTCAGATGTGGACGCGACTAAGCCAATTTTTGAAACACAATTTTTATTGAGGGATGACAAAGTAACGGCAATTGCCGTGGATGGAGGAAATAGAAAATGGATGGGCACTGAACGTGGTGTCTGGCTTTTAAGCCCTACGGGTGAAGCCCTAATTTATAATTTCACGGCTGCAAACAGTCCGCTGCTCTCCAATTCTATCTTAGATATCGAAATTAATCATGAAACTGGCGAAGTTTTTTTTTCTACAGATCGGGGTTTAGTTTCTTTTCGGGCGGATGCCACAGAAAGTACAACTCAATTCCAAGCGCTTAAAATATTTCCAAATCCGGTAACCCCAAACTTTCGAGGCATGGTAGGCATTAGCGGACTCGCAACGGATGCCATAGTTAAAATCACTGATGTTTCAGGAAAACTGATTTGGGAGACGCGGGCACACGGGGGAACGGCGTCTTGGAACGTACATGACTATAATGGAAAGCGGGCCCAAACCGGTATCTATTTGGTTTTTAGTGCGTCTGCCGATGGAGCTGAGAGTGTGGTCGGAAAGATTGCTGTGATAGAATAATGTTTCGACTGAGCACCATTTGTGACTATTGGTATAGCGTTAATATGTAAATTTCCTTCATGCTGTATAAAACGCGCGGAGTTGTTTTCCGATTCACGAAATATGGAGAGACGTCAATTATAGTAACTCTTTTTACAGAGCTCTTTGGTTTGCAGAGTTATATTGTAAACGGAGTCAGGAGTAAATCGGGTAAAAATAAAATTGCGCTGTATCAACCCCTTACGTTGCTCGATTTAGTTGTCTATCACCGGGAGCATGCAAACATCAACCGCATTAAGGAAATAAAATGCCTATATCCGTATCAATCCATTCCTACTGATATAAAAAAATCCTCCGTGGCAATGTTTATCCTTGAACTCATTAATAAATCCATAAAGGAAGAAAGTCATACGCAGGAGCTTTGCGAATTTCTGATTCATTCTTTCATCCATTTTGATCAAATGGCTGGCAAGACCGGTCACTTTCATTTGATGTTTCTTCTTAAGCTAAGCCGATTCCTTGGTTTTGGCGTTCATCACGTTAATGATGTTCTGGGGACGCGCTTTACTGAGCAAGCAAACGAGCAGGTAATCGGGCACCTCATAAGAGCAGAGTATTCTGATTTCGTCGAGATGTCCAACGATCAACGTAGAGAGATACTCGACTTAATATTAAAATTTTACGGAGAACACATAGAAAACCTGGGGGAAATCAAGTCGGTGAGTGTGCTGCGCGAAATATTTTGATTCAGAAATAATTTCTTGAATCTTTTAATAAGCTAAACTAAGCGTTTAGCTACCTCATCCCAATTCACGACATTCCACCAATTGGCCACATATTCATTGCGCTTATTCTGATATTTTAAATAATAAGCATGTTCCCAAACGTCGAGACCTAGAAGGGGCGTACCCTTCAGTTCGCTTGAGTCCATCATTGGATTATCCTGGTTTGGCGAGGATCCGATTTTCAATTTCCCATTATCGTTTACAAGCCAGGCCCAACCGGAGCCAAACCGTGTCATGGCGGCTTGGGTAAATTGCTCTTTGAATTTCTCCAAAGATCCAAATGAACTGTTTATCGCGTCTCCCAATTTTCCGCCCGGTGTCTTTGGGGATGAAGCAGGGCTCATTACTTGCCAGAAGAAATTATGGTTCCAGGCACCTCCTCCATTATTTTTTGCTTTTGGTGAAAGTTTGGAAGCATTGGAAAAGAATTCCTTTTCAGTAGTGAACGCAATCTTTTCAGCAGCGATCGCTTCATTTACGTTTTTAATATAGGTAGCATGATGTTTATTGTAATGGATATCCATTGTCTTTTCATCAATGGAAGGTTCGAGCGCTTTATAATCGTATGGTAAAGGTGCTTGCGAAAATTGAAGGGCGAGAGATGAGGGGATAACATTTGAATTCGCTATATTATTTACCGGAGATGCGATTGTCGTTAGAATAAGTGGCGAACTCATCGTTAATGCAGTTGCCTTTAATGAGTTTTCAATAAATTTTCTGCGTGAAGTCTTCATGATGAGATGTGTTTAGTTAAGTTAAAATTACTTAAAAATATTTAGCTTGCGGAGCTCTATATAAAAAGGCCGATCCATGAAAGAGATACTATATGAAGAGATCCCTTCCCTTGATCTCAGCGATTTTTATAAGGGAAACGCAGCTGTTAAACAAAAGTTTGTTGAAACCCTGGGGGCGGCCTATAATAATATTGGTTTCGTTGCAATTCGAAACCATTTTCTTACTCCGGAAATGCAGGACCGACTTTATGAAGCCATAAAGAAATTTTTTGCGCTGTCTGATGACGTAAAAAAAAAATATGAGAATCCTGAGCTTGCCGGGCAACGTGGCTACATTGGTAAAGGCAAGGAGCATGCGAAGGGAAGGAATACAGGTGATCTGAAAGAGTTTTATCATGTAGGACAACCTTCATCCAAAGAAGAACTCCTTGAGGAAGGATATCCTCCCAATATCTGGCCGGACGAAGTCCCCGAGCTTGAGTCAGCCGCGACCGAGGTGTATCGCGCGCTTGAAAAAACAGGAGCACAAATGTTACGGGCTATTGCCATCTATCTTGGCTTGCCTGAAAGATATTTTGATGATAAAATTAGAAATGGAAATAGCATTCTTAGGCCTATTCATTATTTCCCGATTGAAAACCCACAAGCGGTACCCGCAGATGCGGTGCGCGCGGCTGAACACGGAGATATAAATCTTATCACCTTATTAATGGGTGCCAGTGCAGATGGTCTCCAAGTTTTGCGCAGAGATAATAAATGGATACCTATTACAGCGTTACCGGATCAGCTCGTTGTAAATGTGGGTGATATGCTAGAGCGACTTACGAACAAGAAGTTAAAGTCGACCATCCATAGAGTTATAAATCCGCCGATTAATCTAATGAATACTCCGCGATATTCGATTCCTTTCTTTATGCATCCTCGCTCCGAAATGAGTCTGGCTGCGCTCCCCAGTTGTGTAAATTCAGAAAATCCAAAACATTGGGAAGATATTACAGCAGGAGAATTTTTGGATCAACGGTTAAGGGAAATCGGTTTGAGAAAATAATACCGCAGGGCCATTCATAAGTGATCCAACGTATTCGATATTATATTTTTTTACGCGACGTACTTACGCTCGCATTAACTGCCTTTGGCGGGCCTCAAGCACACCTCGCCTATTTTCATAAGCTGTTAGTTACTAAAAGAAGGTATTTGACAGAGGAAGAACTCATGGAAATCAATTCCCTTTGCCAAATACTTCCTGGGCCGGCTTCGACTCAGACATTAACGGCGATTGGGTTTAAGATAGGGGGCCCTAATCTTGCATATCTCACCTTAATTGTTTGGATTTTACCGGCAGTAATCGTCATGACCGTTGCAGCCATTATCATGTCTAGTATTCAAGCAAAGAATTGGTCGATCGAGTTTACCCGGTTTATTCAGCCGATGGCTGTAGGCTTTGTAAGCTATGGAGCTTATATGATAAGTCTCAAAACAATCCGAACAAAAACAGGACTTGTCATTCTTTTTGTGGCAGGAATAGTTTCTTACTTGGTACAAACACCGTTTGTATTTCCGATAATATTATTGGGAGCGGGCGTCATAACGGCGTTAAAATACAAAGCCCAACCAAAAGAAGTAAAGCAAAAAGTGGTCGTGCCCTGGGCTAATTTTTTGTTGTGGATCGGCGTATTAATTTTCGCAGCTGTTTTAGGTGCGGCAACAAAATCATTGCCGGTTCGATTGTTCGAAAATTTCTATCGAAATGGTAGCCTTGTTTTTGGTGGCGGTCAGGTTTTAGCCCCCCTCCTATATACTGAATTTGTTGTAGTGCAAAATAATGATGAAGGGATAAATAAGGTTTCCAAATTAAAAGCAAAGATTAAGCAAAAGTATGCCCCGAAGCCGCTTCATTATCCAACTACGCATGATGAATTTCTTTCCGGATATGCCGTGGCGCAGGCGCTTCCAGGTCCAATTTTTTCCTTCAGTGCTTACATAGGAGCGTTATCCATGAGGGAGTATGGCGTAGGGGGTGAAATCCTAGGAGCGCTGATGTCTGCCATGGGGATATTCTTGCCTGGTACATTTCTTATTTTCTTTGTGATACGTTTTTGGGATAGTTTAAAAAAATACCGGGCGGTCCGGGCCTCCTTGGAGGGAATCACAGCAGCAAGTTCAGGATTGGTTCTGGCGTCAGCGGTAATTTTGTTTCAACCATTGGAAAACACTTTTTTAAATTTTGCTTTCACCATAGCAACGTTTGCACTATTGCTATTCACAAAAATTCCGTCGCCGTTTATTATTTTAGGAGGACTGATTTTAGGATTCGTTTTAAAATAAAAATCCCCTGTTTTAGCAGGGGATTTTACAACTAAGATTTTAATGACTATCCAAGTTTGAAAGCGATTGGCAACACCATGCGTTGTCTTACAGGTTTTCCTCTTTGCTTTCCAGCTTTCCATTTAGGCGCACTTTGTAAAACCCGAACAGCTTCTTCATCACATCCGGCACCAATACCCTTTATTGCTTTTACATCGGTGATGCTTCCGTCACGTTCTATTACAAATTCTACGAATACTTTTCCTTCAACACCCATTCTTCGCGCTTGCGCAGGATATTTTAATTTTTTACCGACAAACTCATAGAAAGCAGGCATGCCTCCGATAGGAGAAGCCGTTTCTTCCACTACTAAGAAGATTTGATTTACGTCTTCTTTCTCTTCTTCTTGAGGTTGAATTTTGATTTCTTCAACTTTAGTATCTTCCGTTACCTCAGTATCCATGTTAATATCAATTTCTTCCTCTATCTTTTTTTCATCTGGAACCTCAATGATTTGAGGTTGTTGAATTTTTGGAGGCGGGGGAGGGAGTTGCTCGGTCGGAGGTACTTCCAATATTTCTTCTGCTACGGCATCATTTTTACCAAGATCTTTCACAGAGGTATCATCGTACACGCGGTATGAGAAAGCTGTTATAGCAAGTAATAAACTTATCACTAACCCAATAGATAAAAACAAAAATGATTTATTGGTTAGGTCCGCTTTTTCTGTCTTCTTCGGTTCCATAGGTTTAGTATTTTTTCAATTAGAATTCCAAATATAAAAAAAGGTCACAGTTTCATTAAATATTTTTTGCCTCTATTTCCTAGTTCCATAAAAAAACGTGATAAACAAGGTTGGAAACACTGAATAATTCTTGGCCGCAGGCATGATCTCGATCTTTTTAGTATAGAAATCCACTAGAAAACCTGCTTCAAACCCTGTAACTTGACTCTTGATAGTACCCAGCTCAAAATTTATTGCAGCTTTTAAATTCGCTCCCGGCACTATTTTAGATTCACCAATTCCTTCAAAAATGCGTCCAGTTCCTGAAATTCGCTCCAGTGGAATGCTGCTATTGTAGGGGACTCGCAACGTTACCATGCCGGCTGCTTCGGGGTAATATTCAATATAATACGGCGCCTGAACCCCGATCGTTGGGCCAATGGCAAATACACCTTTTATTTCTACCCCTTGCTGAGGCGCTTTTTTAAATAGTATTAAGTCGCGGCCGTACTGTAACCGAATCGCATATAGATAATTTGACTTGCCATAAATGAAGAAATTTCCAGTTTGAGAACTTCTTCTCACCTCTTGGGGATGCTTCACGTTTATGAGTTCTACCCCGAAAGTTTCGAGCACACGTTCATTTAATTTGCGAGCCTTTTTAAAAACCAGACCACCAATTAAACCTCCAGACGTATTTTTATTAACACCCCAAATAAACTCTGTTTGATACTCATAGCTATCTTGCGTCTGGCCGAAAGAACCCGAGACAACCATCATCAAACATATTGCGGGGAGAAGAACCTTATCGAAGCGCTGCATTCCAAACCAAATCTTTACAATAAATTTAGAATATTAATTATCTATCACAAATAAATAACCAGAAGTTATTCATTTGGCTGCTCGACCGATGTTTTCAGCGGTCTACTTATTTTCCAACAACCTCCCGAATTTGCTGATAATCAATTGCCATGTGCGACCGATCGTAAACAGATTTACCGTTGTCAATAATGAGCACCTGTGGCGACTCGTGCTCTACGTTAAATTCGTGTGCAATACGGTTGGAAATTTCACGATTGGATATCAAATCCAGAAAATACGATTTTACTGAGGTCATCTTCTTCTCTTCCCAATTTCTTTCCAGCCTGTTCAATGCCATCTGACTTATTGAACATCGCGAACTGTATTTGAAAATGAGAATACAATTTTCCTTAGATTCTTCCCTGAGTTGATCTATTTGACCGGGGGACGTTAGTTTATTCCACTGCATATATATTATTCATACCACATTCCCGCTTCACCTTTATCATATCTAGGCCTCGGGCCCTTTTCCTTCAAATGATCGGGTTGAGTCTCCTCTTTTTTGAATAAACGCGCCCACCACAACTTAAAGTTCGTGAGCATGTCTTTTTCTTCCGCCACATTATTTTTGTTTGTCTTTATAAATTTAGTATCAGGATGTTGATCCCTGTTTTTTTCGAACAGTTTAAACTTCTGCATTTTTATATTACCCTGGTAAGCAGTTGATCGCGCAAAGGCTTTCCCTGGTTCTCTGGTTTTCAAAGCCTCTTCAGCGCTGCTGGGATTTCGAATGTAGTCCCATGTTCGACGTATGCTTCGCGCATATTCGCTGGCTTTTACGGAAGACTTTGACGGTTTTATACCTGGCATAGAGCCTTCCGCCGCATGAGGTTTTTTGCTGTATTGGCCCTGCTTTACCTTGACAATCAAACCGCTGGCCTGAGAGGAGGCACTTGAAGGTTTTATCTTCATTAAGGCTTCATCTGACGTATTTTTATTCTCGATGTATTTGCGGCGCTGAACTTTCACTTGAAGGCCTTCAACCTCATAAGTGGCTTTATCAGGACTCTTTTTCTTCGTCGATTCTTTTACAGCGTTCGGATTCTGGACATAATTCTTTTTGAATTTCTTTAGTTTGATGTAACCCGTAAAACGTTCACCTTGATCACCAAATCCGGGTTGTAATTCAAATTTCTTGTACTTTCCAGGATATCCGCTTATACGGCGAGCATCCTCGGATGGAGTTTTGCTAGGAATCGGCGTTTGTTTATTATTCCATAGTTTGCCACTCACGCTGCCTCCACCTTTCAATTCACGTTTAGCTTTAATATTTCCTTGAAAAAGGGCAGCAGCAGCGCCTTGTCTTGGTGCACGAACCCCGACTGGTTGGCCATTATTATTCCATCCTTTTCCACTCACACTTCCTCCACCTTTTAACGGCCTGTGACCTTTGGTCCTGCCTTGAAATTTTCCAATTCCATCGGCGCCTATTCCGGGGGGCCGTCTCAGAAGAGGGTTTAATGCTGGACGCGATTCACTTGCCCTCGATGCGGTTTTATACCATCCTGCTTTTCCCGTATAAGCCCGGTCTCCAAATCGGTCTCTATTTTTCCTTTTGGGTAAAATAGGTTGTCCTTCAATTGATCTTTTGCTGGAAAAATTCCTCCCGCGAACTCGTCTTCCAGCGATATCCCCATGCCAGCCTTGCTGATTCTGTTTTGTGGCAGAACGATAGCCTCCGGAAGGCCCCGAATAAGGTTTATCACCCATTTTTCTTCCACGATAAGGTTTGAAAGTGGGAGCAATCACCCCCGGACTGGGAGTTTCAAAATTCTTTTTTCGTAAAGGTCTGCCGGAAATGTCATTTAAATAAGGGGTTTCTGCTTTTCGTTTCGGACGCCGGAAATTCGCATAAACATTAATGCTCTTCTTAAAAATTCTTGGCTCCGAGCTTTGTAATTTCTTGACACGTTTTAACGTACCTCGATTGGATGTGGCATTCTGGGTCGATCGAGGGGTTTTTGAAGGATTATTAACATATCGTCCCTGTTGAGGATATACCTTGCGAGCCCGGGCAGGTGTTTGTATTTTTTTAAGCCGGTTTAATGTCGGCCGGTTGGAAACGACGTTTTGATTCTTTTTCGGAGTCTTTGATGGATTATGGTTGTACCGCCCGTATTGGGGATACACATTACGGGCGCGGCCCGTAGGAGATTTTGTACGGAGGCGATATCCGGCAATATCACCATTCCAGGCGTTTTGGGTGCTTTTAGGTTTATTCTGCGTTATTGGACGCACTGGTCTTCCAGGACGTTCTCCGCCTCTCGCCCGCCTTCTAGGTGTGTAACTACCGGTATTATTAGCAAGCGATTTTTTCCTGGCAGACACTCTTTTCCCTGGTTTCCCTTTTTTAGCGCTTTTTTTGAAGGGGGTTTTGAAACGGCTCTCCCGGTTGGTTGCAGGTTTGTCTCCTTTGGTGTTTTGTGAAAATGCAGGCATTGCAATCACCCACAGTAATAAGACGAGCCCGATGACTTTTATGGTCCGGGTAAATTGGGGGATTTTATATCGAATTTTAAAGCTCAAAAAATGGTATTAGAAATACAGGGTAAGATAAGCAAAATTTGCCTTTCCAGATACGCTGGTGGCAACTCCTAAACCAAACGTTCGGCCAACGGCTTTCTTTTGCCAGGAATCAAAATTTTAGCAATTCGTCGATCTTGCTTTTCAATCGGGATTTTGGCAGGAAGTTTTGTTCTAGGGTAGGAGCAAAAGGAACCGCCGTATCTAAAGCGCCAACGCGTATCACCGGTGCATCCAGGTGAGTGAAACAGTTTTCGGTAATCCAAGCGCTGATTTCGGCACCGATCCCCCCGGTTAATGTGTCTTCGTGAAGAATCAAAACTCGGCTGATCCTCTTCACAATTTCGGCAACCGCTTCCTTATCCCACGGCAACAGCGTTCTTAAATCAAGGATTGCTGCATTTACTTCCGGAAGTTCGGAAAGTATTTCTTTAGCCCAATGCACACCCATGCCATATGTAATGATACAGATCTGTGATCCGTCTTGAACCAGGTTCGCTTTGCCGATCTCTATCGTATAATAATCGTCCGGAATTACGCCCTTTAGAGCGCGGTATAATGATTTATGTTCGAAATACATGACGGGATTTGGATCCTCTAACGCAGCGCACAATAATCCTTTTGCGTCATAGGGATTGGACGGGTAAACAATTTTCAATCCGGGAGTATGAAAGAACCAAGCTTCATTGCTTTGTGAATGAAAAGGCCCCGCCGCGGTTCCTGCCCCGGTAGGCATGCGGATCACCACATCCGCGTGTTGTCCCCATCGCCAAAACGATTTTGCAAGATTATTAACTATCTGATTAAACGCTTCAGTTACAAAATCCGCAAACTGCATCTCAACCATTGATTTCATTTCTTTGATCGATAAACCAAGGGCTGCTCCGACGATAGCGGATTCGCATATGGGGGTATTACGAACACGATGCTTGCCAAACTTTTCCACAAAACCTTCCGTGATCTTAAATACTCCTCCATATTCGGCAATGTCTTGCCCCATGAGAACAAGATTTCCAAATCTTTCCATACTTTGACTCAGGCCATCGGTAATAGCATCAATGAAACGTTTCTCTGTCTTTTTTTCGCTGGTTGGATGAATGACCTGCTGGGCAAATGGAGCGTGAACGTCATTTAGCTCCTGTTCAGTATTCGCGTTCGGATGAGTTTCCTCAAACGCAATACTCAAACCATCCTCTATGTCTTTTTTTATTTTCTTTTTGATAGAAATAACAACATCCTGATCCACGACCCCTTCTTGCAATAGATAACTCTCAAAATTTTCTACCGGATCCTTCTTCGCCCATTCATCCATCAATGTTTTCGGAACATACTTCACTCCCGAGGCCTCCTCATGACCTCGCATGCGAAATGTCCTGCACTCTAGCAAAACAGGTCGAGGTTGTTGACGGAGTTCTTGCACCAACGTATTTACGGTCTCGTAAACTTCCAGAATATTATTGCCATCAATACTCAAACCCTCGATTCCATACCCTACACCTTTATCCGCAAAGCTCTTGCATCGAAATTGTTCACTACTTGGAGTGGAAAGTCCATAGCCATTATTTTCTACAATAAAGATTACCGGAAGATCCCAAACGGCCGCAACATTTATTGCTTCGTGAAAATCGCCCTCGCTCGTCCCTCCATCTCCATTAAAAACAACGGTAACCTTCGGCTCTCCTTTTAACTTGCTAGCCAACGCAATTCCAATAGCCACTCCATTTTGAGGCCCGAGATGCGAAATCATCCCGACTATGTGGTGTTCATTTGTACCGAAATGGAAAGAGCGATCACGCCCTTTCGTATATCCCATCATAGTACCCTGCCATTGCGCGAACAATCTTTCGAATGGGATATCCCGACTTGTGAAGACGCCTAGATTTCGATGCATGGGCAAAATATATTCATCCTTGTCCAGGGCCTGCGTTACCCCCACGGAAATTGCTTCCTGACCAATTCCGCTAAACCATTTACTTATTTTATTTTGACGAAGCAGAATCAGCATTTTTTCTTCAATCATTCGAGGCTGTAGAATCGCCTCGTAAAGATTTTTTAGCAAAGCGTCGGAGAATTTTTGTCGATTAAACTTCATGATTTTTGGGTTCGCAAAGCTAACCGTTTTTAAACGCAACTTTAATTATGTATAAGACGATGGCCCATAATTCTGGGGTCTTTTAACGGACCGGGAACAAAAGCATCCCAACGTTTGCTATTTTTGAACCATTATGATTTCATTCAAAGAATTTGAACTTGAAAATGGGTTGCGTGTCATTGTACATGAGGACCCTACCGTGCAAATCGCAGTTATTAATATTTTATACGATGTAGGCTCACGCGATGAACATTCTGATAAAACAGGATTTGCTCATTTGTTTGAGCATCTAATGTTTGGAGGCTCTAAAAATATTCCCAGTTATGATGAGCCTCTTCAGCGAGTAGGCGGTGAGAACAACGCCTTCACAAACACCGACATAACGAATTATTACCTCACGTTACCTGCGTCGAATGTCGAAACAGGATTTTGGCTGGAGAGCGACCGTATGATGAGTTTATCGTTCGACCCGAAAGTCCTTGAAGTTCAACGTAAAGTAGTGATTGAAGAATTTAAACAACGGTATCTCAATCAACCGTACGGTGATATTTGGTTAAAGCTTCGCCCGCTTGCTTATCATGTTCATCCATACCAATGGGCAACGATTGGCAAGGAAATAAGTCACATTGAAAACGCGACAATGAACGACGTTAGGGAGTTTTTCTTCAAGCATTACGTGCCGGATAACGCGATCCTGGTGGTGGCTGGAAATGTTACACTGGATCAGGTTAAAGTATTGTCCGAAAAATGGTTTGGGCCGATCGCCGGACGAAAAAAAGCTCGCAAATTGCCCGTGGAACCCCCACAAACACAGAAAAGATTCTTGGAAGTAAAAGCAGCTGTACCTGCCAATGCCTTTTACAAAGCGTGGCACATGCCGGGACGTTTTCACAAAGATTATTATGCTATCGATTTATTGAGTGACCTCCTGGGCCGGGGCCAGTCAAGCCGACTCTACCAAAAGCTTGTAAAGACGAAAGAGATCTTTACGTCGATTTCGTCTTTTGTAATGAGCACTATCGACCCTGGCCTTCTTGTAATTAGCGGGCGTGTGAAAGACGGGATAACATTGAATGAGGCAGAAAATGAAGTCGAAAGTGTACTCCGGAATCTACGCGATAGTCCCTTCGATGAGCAGGAGCTTATAAAAGTGAAGAATCAAGCTGAATCCATGTTGGAGTTTGGTGAGATAGAAGTTATAAACAGGGCTATGAACCTTGCGTTTGCAAAACTTTCAGGTGACGCCGGCCTGGTGAATGAAGAGGCTGGTAGAATAGAGGCCATCACGCTGGAAGACATTCAGCGTGTATCAAATCAAATTTTGAGAGAAGAGAATTCCAATGTATTGTATTACCAATCTCTTACAAACTAAACTGCTGGACTATGAAAGTGCGTGTAGGGATGGGGTTCGATGTGCATGAGCTGGAATCGGGAAGGAACTTCCACCTTGGAGGCATTCTTCTCGCCGATGCAACAAAAGGTGCCATCGGACATTCGGACGCCGATGTACTCATCCATGCTATTTGCGATGCGTTGTTAGGCGCCGCTAATCTGCGGGATATCGGGTTTCATTTTTCAAATACCGACGATCGCTGGAAGGGAATGGACAGCCAGTATTTTTTAAAGGAAGTCACGCGCATGGTGGAAGAAAAAGGGTGGAAGATCGGTAATGTGGACTGTACAATATGCCTTGAAAAACCCAAGGTAAATCCCCATATTCCGCAAATGAAAAAAGTGCTTGCTCCATTGATGAATATTACGGAAGATGATGTATCGATAAAGGCAACCACCAATGAAAGGTTGGGATATGTAGGCCGGGAAGAAGGGGTCTGCTCCTATGCTGTTGCTTTAATACAAAAGGATTAGTGGCAGTAAAAATTATAACAACAGCCGATGGTTCTCATTCGCTTTTCGATGAAGCGCTCAATGAAACGTACCATTCTATTCATGGAGCGATTCAAGAGTCGCGACATGTGTTTATAAAAAGCGGATTGGAATATGTTCTACAAATAAATACCTCTGATTCCATTTCCATACTTGAGGTTGGGCTCGGCACGGGGCTGAATGCATTGCTCACACTGCAATTTGTAAAAGAACTACCCCGGCAGATCCATTACACGGCTGTCGAATCATCGCCGTTGAACGAAGGAATTTGGTCCAACTTAAACTATTCACGTTTACTTGGACTGGTCGATCATTACGAGAGGATTCATCGGGCCGAATGGGAGACCGAGCAGACATGGGATAATTTTATCCTTTTAAAACTGAGACAACGGCTTCAGAACCTGGAATTTTTTTTGTCTGATTTTGATCTGGTGTACTATGATGCATTTGCACCCTCAAAACAATCCGAGCTCTGGGAGTTAAGTGTGCTGACAAAAATTGGCGACGCAATCAAGCCGGGAGGAGTATTGGTAACGTATTGCGCTACCGGACAACTTAAGCGAAATCTTAAGACCATTGGATTTACTGTCGAAACACTCGCAGGACCGCCGGGCAAAAAAGAAATGGTTCGGGCAACAAAATGTTAATTATCTTTTTTAAAAGAAACTCTACCAAATTTGATCATAACTTCAAGAGTTAACGCATGTATTTGAAAAATTTCAATCGTTTTCGACGAATTTTGAAATTTTTAAAATCAACAATTCTGCAATCGTTACCATTTTTTAATTTTCAAAGAGTTTGGATTCATTTGTAAAAAGATTCAAAAAATTCCGGTAAATGGAAACTTTACCAAAATTTCCTTTCGTTTGTTGCGTAAATTCAAAACTCCGTTCTGCCCTGGACGGCGATTTTTGTGGTAATTTAAACTGACCAGATGATGAAAGAAAAAACCAGCCGCGGTTTGTATACCCCTGAACTGGAACATGATGCCTGTGGTATCGGCTTCGTAGCCAATATCAATGGGATGAAAACCAATCAAAATTTACGCGATGCACTGTCGATGCTTGAGAATATGGAGCATCGAGGCGGAAAAGGAAGTAGCCCCAAAACAGGGGATGGTGCTGGCGTTTTAATTCAGCTTCCTTACGAATTTTTTGCTGAGGAATGCACCCGTTTGGGTTTTGAATTACCTGCAGCTGGCACTTATGGAGTAGGCATGGTATTTTTCCCACGCGACAAGAAAGTGATGAATGCTTGTCGGGAAGTACTTCGAAGGAGTATTAAAGAACTGGGTCTTGAATTATTGGGCTATAGGGTAGTACCGGTAGATCACAGTGTACCGGGTCCCGGTGCCGTGGAAGTTGAGCCAGTTATTGAACAGGTTTTTGTAAAGGCAAAAGACGAATCAATTGTCGGAAGCGCTTTTGAGCGGAAACTTTTTGTATTGAGGAACCATACTTCCCATCTCATCACCCGGGACGTGAAGGGAAGCAACAGAGAATTTTATATTACCAGCTTTTCCTCGAAAACTATTATATATAAAGGCCAGCTAAGGACCGAACAGTTACGGGAATATTTTGATGATCTAAAAGATCCCAGGTTAAAAACTGCGTTGGCATTAGTGCATTCCAGATTTTCCACCAACACCTTTCCGAACTGGAAACTAGCCCAACCCTTCCGCTACATTGCGCACAATGGTGAGATCAACACTATTCGCGGGAATGTCAACAAAATGAAGTCTAAAGAGGCCCTCTTTAAGTCTACTTTGTTTACGGACGAAGAATTGAAGATGCTCCTTCCCATCACAAGTCCGGATGGTTCTGACTCTGCTAATTTAGATGCCTTGGTTGAAATGCTTGTTCTATCTGGCCGTTCGCTGCCTCACGTCCTGATGATGTTGGTGCCTGAGGCGTGGCAGGACAATAAATTGATGGACCCGCATCGCAAGGCATTTTATAAATATCATGCATCAATGATGGAGCCGTGGGATGGTCCCGCTGCCCTTGTGTTTACCGATGGATCCCGTATAGGGGCTACGTTAGACAGGAACGGTCTTCGACCGCTGAGATACTGCATTACACGATCTGGTCGCGTGATTGCCGCATCGGAAGCAGGTGCCCTTCCGATAGATCCAAAAGATGTGTTGGAGAAAGGCCGCATTACCCCAGGTAAGATGTTGATGGTTGATCTTGAGTTGGGTAAAGTATTGGATGACGAAAAGGTAAAACGTGCTGTTTACGAAGGCAAGTCTTATTACAATTGGATAATACAAAATCGTCTTAAGTTAAGACTCGAAGCTGAACAAGAATGGGTGGAAACAAACTTCGATGAGAAAACATTGATTCAGCGGCAGAATGCTTACGGATATACTACGGAAGATGTAAAAATGCTGATTTTGCCAATGGCAGAAAAAGGGTACGAAGCAATTGGGTCCATGGGAGATGATACGCCGCAAGCTATATTATCAAAAGAAAGCAGGCACCTTTCCAATTATTTCAAACAACATTTTGCGCAAGTAAGCAATCCTCCAATTGATCCTATTCGCGAACGATTGGTGATGTCACTGTTTACCCGTGTAGGTTCTAGCTTGAATGTTTTGGATGAAACTCCGGAGCACACTAGACAGATCCATATTTCACAGCCAGTTTTGTTAAACAGTGATCTTGAAAAATTCAAACACTTACAAGATCAGGGTTTTGAAAGCGCGATCATGCAGTGTGTATTTAGAGCCGACGGGAAGCCTGGCAGGTTGGAGGAAAGTCTTAGTAAAATCTGCGGTGAAGCAGAAAAGGCCGTGCGTGCGGGTAAAAAGATTTTGATTTTATCAGACCGTAAAATAAGCAATGAATTTGCACCCATTCCCTCCCTGCTATCAGTAGGAGCTGTTCATCAGCATTTAGTAGAGAAGAGAATTCGTACGCAAGCTGGTCTCGTTGTAGAAGCCGGAGATGCATGGGAGGTTCATCACTTTGCTACGATCATTGGCTATGGCGCAAGTGCTGTAAATCCATATATGGCATTGGAAACCATTCACTTTATGAACAAGCACGATTTGTTCTACAAGCGTCTGACCGATGAAGAAGCCTATGAAAACTTTCAAAAGGCAATCGGAAGTGGTTTGTTGAAAGTGATGTCGAAAATGGGTATCAGTACCTTGCAATCATATCAATCCTCACAAATCTTTGAAGCATTGGGGTTGGGTAGTGATGTGGTGGAAAAATGTTTTAAAGGGACCATCAGCCGTATTGAAGGATTGTCCTTTGATGATCTTGCACAAGAGGTGATCGTTCGTCATCAACTTGCTTTTGAAATTGAAAGCAAAGAATTACAGGTTGGTGGGATTTATCAATGGAAGAGAAGGGGGGAGAAACATTTGTTCAGTCCGGAGGTAATTCACTGGCTTCAACATTCAACGAAGACAAAAAATTACGATATCTATAAAAAGTACGCGCAGAAAATCAACGAACAGACGCGCGATACAATTACTTTCCGCGGGCTGTTTGAATTTAAAAAGCGCAATCCTATTCCAATCAGCGAGGTGGAACCTGTAGAAGAGATCTTTAAGCGTTTTGCTACTGGCGCCATGTCTTTTGGTTCAATTTCTCACGAAGCCCATAGCACCTTGGCCATTGCGATGAATCGAATTGGAGGGAAGAGCAACAGTGGAGAAGGTGGAGAAGACGAGGCTCGTTTTGAGAAAAAATCAAACGGCGATTGGGAACGGTCGGCTATTAAGCAAGTTGCTTCTGGGCGATTCGGCGTAACAAGTTATTATCTGGCAAATGCAGATGAGCTACAGATTAAAATGGCTCAGGGCGCAAAACCGGGCGAAGGCGGTCAGTTACCCGGGCATAAAGTGGATGAATGGATTGGCCGGGTTCGGCACTCTACCCCAGGCGTTGGTTTGATTTCACCGCCTCCTCACCACGATATTTATTCCATTGAAGACTTGGCGCAATTGATCTTCGATCTAAAAAATGCCAATCGCCAAGCTCGAATAAATGTTAAGTTGGTATCACAAGCGGGTGTTGGTACTGTAGCGGCAGGGGTGGCCAAAGCGAAAGCAGATGCAATCCTTATTTCAGGCGCAGACGGTGGAACCGGCGCATCTCCGATTAGTTCGTTGAGACATGCCGGACTACCCTGGGAACTCGGGTTAGCAGAAGCACATCAAACTTTAGTTAAGAATAATTTGCGCAGCCGTGTTGTTCTTCAAACAGACGGGCAAATTAGGACTGGTCGTGATATCGCGATCGCTTCTTTACTGGGTGCAGAAGAGTGGGGCATTGCAACGGCTGCCTTGGTGGTTGAAGGTTGTATCATGATGCGAAAATGTCATCTGAACACCTGTCCTGTGGGTATCGCAACACAAGATGAAGAGCTTCGAAAACTCTTTACCGGTAACCCAGACCATGTAGTGAATTTCTTCACATTCCTTGCTCAGGATCTTCGGGAAGTAATGGCTGAACTTGGTTTCCGGACTGTTAATGAAATGGTGGGTAGGGCAGATATGTTGCGTGTACGACAAGACATCGATCATTGGAAAGTAAAAAAATTAGATCTATCCCCTATTTTGCAACGTGAGCCTGTACGCGAACACATCGGACTCTACAAGCAGATCGATCAGGATTTTGAATTAGAAAAGGTACTTGACTGGAAGTTAGTTGAAGCCGCCCGGGCCGCACTGGACGAAGGCGAATCAGTCCGGGAACAGTTTATCATCCGAAATACGGACCGCACCACGGGCGCATTGCTTTCAAACGAAATATCAAAAAAATATAAAGGCAAGGGTTTACCCGAGAACACGATTCATTTTAAGTTCAAAGGTTCTGCAGGACAAAGTTTCGCAGCCTTTGTTGCCCCCGGCGTTACGTTCGAGTTGGAGGGTGAAGCAAATGACTATTTTGGAAAGGGTTTATCAGGTGGAAAACTTATCGTTTATCCCGATAAGGAATCTTCGTTCAAACCAGAGGATAACATAATCATTGGTAACGTGGCATTTTATGGAGCGACCAAAGGCGAAGCTTTTATTCGCGGACAGGCTGGTGAAAGATTCTGCGTTCGTAATTCGGGTGTTAATGCTGTCGTAGAAGGCGTAGGAGATCATGCTTGTGAATACATGACAGGCGGCCGTGTGGTAATCCTGGGAAAGACGGGAAGAAATTTCGCGGCTGGTATGAGCGGAGGTATTGCTTTCGTATTCGATCCGGAACATGCTTTAGAAAGACTTTGTAACAAAGACATGGTCGATCTGGAGACCCTGGAGGATGAAGATAAAGCAGAAGTTAAGGAGATGGTTCAAAAACATTTCAACTATACAGGAAGCGATCCTGCGGAATGGATTATTGAAAATTGGAATGTGGCCTCAGATTTATTTATCAAAGTCATGCCGAAGGATTACAAAATGGTTTTAGCGAAACAAAAAGTCATATTGCAACCAGCGGCAAACGATGAGATTGGAATACCTGAACCTTCAAAAATTAAAATATAGGAACTCTTAACATTTGCACTTCACTTCAAGATATATAAGATAGCATGGGACAGATTGATGGTTTTATGAAGTTTGATCGCGAGATGCCAAAATCGCGTGACACAAAAGAAAGAATTAAGGATTACAAAGAAGTTTACATACCGCTTGATAAGGAAAAGGTAAAGCAACAAGCTTCCCGCTGCATGGATTGCGGAGTACCGTTTTGTCATAACGGTTGCCCTCTTGGAAATAATATTCCCGATTTTAATGATGCGGTTTATCAAGGCAAATGGGAAGATGCCATTCGCATTTTAAGCAGTACCAATAATTTCCCAGAATTTACAGGAAGAATCTGTCCTGCGCCTTGCGAGGCAAGTTGCGTTCTGAGCATTAATAATAAACCAGTTACTATTGAATACATCGAAAAAACAATTGCTGAACAAGCATTTGAAAAGGGGTATATCAAAGCAAGTCCTCCAAAAGTCCGAACTGGCAAGCGAATCGCTGTTGTAGGTTCCGGACCTGCCGGCCTTGCTGCTGCTGCTCAGCTAAATAAGGCCGGGCATTGGGTAACAGTGTTTGAACGAAGTGACCGGATCGGTGGGTTGTTGCGCTACGGTATACCAGATTTTAAATTAGAAAAGACGGTAGTTGAACGGAGAGTTCGGTTGATGGAGCAAGAGGGAATTATTTTTCGCACGAACGCCCATGTCGGTGTGAATATAAGCGCTAAACATCTACAGGATGAATTCGATGCCATTGTAATGTGTGGCGGAGCCTCAGCACCTCGCGATCTTCCTATTCCGGGTAGGCAGCTAAAGGGAGTCCATTTCGCTATGGATTTTCTCCCTCAACAAAATAAACGAGTGAGCGGCGACACTATTTCATCGGAAGAAATTTTAGCCAACAACAAAAACGTTTTGGTAATTGGCGGAGGTGATACCGGGTCGGATTGTGTAGGTACTTCAAATCGTCAAATGGCAAAATCAGTGACTCAGATCGAACTTTTGAGCAAGCCGCCGCTAACTCGAAATGAAGATAGCAATCCCTGGCCTCTATGGCCCATGGTATTGATGACGTCATCATCACACGATGAAGGCGTGGGTCGTCAATGGGCTATACTAACGAAAGAGTTTCTAGGAGACGCGTTAGGCCGACTTACAGGAATGAGAATTGTCGATATAACCTGGGGAGTTAACGCACAAGGGAAGATGGGATTTGAAGAAATTCCCGGCTCAGAAAAAATTATTCCTTGTGAGCTCGCATTGCTGGCAATTGGATTTGTTGGTGCCGAAAAAACTGGAATGGTAGACGAGCTTAAACTTGCGCTCGATGAGCGAGGCAATATCAAAACACTGAATTACAAAACATCAGAAGAAGGTGTTTTTGCTGCAGGGGATATTCGAAGAGGTCAATCTTTGGTCGTGTGGGCAATTTCTGAAGGCCGCGAGGCAGCTCGGGCTGTCGATACCTGGCTAATGGGCGAGTCAGCGCTAGAGGCGAAAGACGAATCTTTTGTTCATCTCGAAAAAGAGGTGTAGATCGTTTCCGATTTTCTTGCAAGCATTTTACAGCTATGTACTGGTTTAATTTCATAACTGGAATTACTTCCCTAATTTTGCTCCTTAAAAATTTATTAAGTGAGCAAAATAGTAAACGTAGGTATTGTGCAAATGGCTTGCACAGCAAAGCCACAGGAGAATCTTGATAAAGCCATTGTTAAGATCCGGGAGGCTGCGTCGAAAGGCGCTCAGATCATTTGCTTACAAGAGTTATTCCTATCCCTTTACTTCTGTGATGTCGAAGATTATGAAAACTTTAAATTAGCGGAAGCCATTCCGGGACCTTCCACAGAAACACTCTCTGCCCTAGCAAAAGAATTAGGGGTGGTGATCATTGCTTCGTTGTTTGAAAAGCGTGCAAAAGGAATTTATCACAATACTACAGCGGTACTTGATGCTGATGGAAGTTACTTGGGCAAATACCGAAAGATGCACATTCCGGATGACCCTGCTTACTATGAAAAATTTTATTTTACACCGGGAGACCTTGGTTATAAAATTTTTAAAACGAAGTACGCGACTATTGGCGTTCTGATTTGCTGGGATCAGTGGTATCCGGAAGGCGCTCGAATTACATCGCTTATGGGTGCAGAAGTTTTATTTTACCCGACGGCTATCGGTTGGGCCACTTCACAGGATGAGGCTACGAACAGCGAACAGTTTAATGCGTGGCAAACCATTCAGAAGAGCCATGCCGTTGCCAATGGATTGTATGTAGTAAGTGTGAATCGGGTGGGCTTTGAACAGCAGGGTGCGATGAAATTCTGGGGTGGTTCTTTCGTAGCAAATCCTTTCGGTTCTGTTTTGGTGCAAGCATCACATGATAAAGAAGAGGTGCATGTTTTGCCGATAGATTTAGATAAAACAGACTCCTACAGAACCCATTGGCCGTTTTTACGCGATAGAAGAATCGACTCCTATCAACCCATTACGAAAAGATACATTGACGAAGATTAGCGTTTGGGTCCATCGAAATCTTCTGCATTAAAAAAAATACTTAATCATTCTCTCATTTAAGTGGTTATAGAGTAAAGATTAAACCAAAATAAAGGGACATCCACCTTCGTTTAACTTTTGTCTGTATTTTTGTAAAACCACTTTTTCAACTTGAAGCTCTTTCGGAAAATTCTTTTTTATCTTTTATTAGCCTTTGGAGCCCTTTTCCTTTCGTTGACGATATCTGTCTTTTTCTTCAAAGAAAGAATTATAAACCAGTTTATCCGGGAGGCAAATAAGAAGCTGAATACACCCGTCAAAATTGGTAAGATGGATATTTCGATGTTCGAAAAGTTTCCTCAAATCTCGATTGTACTTAAAGACGTTTACATTGAAGATAGCCACGAAGGTCAATACCCGCTCTTAACAGCGTCCGAAATTTCTTTCCAGCTTAATCCTGTTGAAGTATGGAAAGGAAACTACACTGTTAAAGGGTTACGCATCAGCGACAGTGAAACCAATCTCAAGATCAATAAATCGGGTAAAAACAATTATACCGTATTGAAGGAGACGGGTAAAAAATCCACAGATACCAGTTCTCTAAGGTTTCAGTTGAGCAATGTCATTCTCGAAAAAGCAAAAGTCCATTACATCGATGTAACGTCGGAGCAACATCTCACTTTTACGAGCAACGAGCTCTTAGCATCCATTGAATCGGCAAATGATATTTATGATATTGAGGCAGAAGGTGAACTTACAACGGAGAAAATAAGCGTCAATCAAAATGAATTTTTAACGAAAAAATCTTTTCAGGTAAAGAGTGAACTAAGTTATGACGACTTAAATAAAAAGCTCTTGATTAAGCCCTCCATATTGGAAATACGAAACTCGGCATTCAATGTTCACGGCAGTTATGACTGGAAAACAAAAAATCTTGTTGACATTACCACGGAAGGGAAAGACACCGACGTTCAAACCTTGCTGTCATTGCTCACCGGACCTGTTGTCAAAAAATTGGAAGGGTATAAAAGCAAAGGTGATGTCTATTTCACTTCGAGACTTAAGGGTCAGATCAGTAGCAAAGTGAGCCCATCAATATCCGTTCATTTTGGATTTAAAGATGCAACACTTTCTAATCCCGGTTCCAATTCACAAATTGAGGAAGCCAGTATGGAAGGGTCCTTCGCCAGCCCGGAGATTTTGAGTGTTGAAAAAGCAGTTCTCGTGTTGAAGAATATTAAGGGAACATTAAATCGTGAACCCTTTACAGCCAACTTTAATCTTCGAAATTTTAATGACCCGAATGTGATTTGTTCCTTCAACGGAAGGATGGACGCAGCATCGTTAATGGGTTTTTACCCCATTGAAAATATCAATCGTGTTTCAGGGTCTTTGCTTGTGGATGTTTCGCTCTCTGGAAAAGTCGGACTGCTGAAGAAAAGGTCTACTGCCCAACGTGTATCTACCGAAGGGACCATTGAACTCCAAAATATCGGATTTGCGTATGGACCCGATAAAATCGAATTGCAACGACTCTCCGGGAATATGCAGTTTAACAACAACGATTTAGCCTTAAGTAACGTCTCGGGTAAACTAGGCAACAGTGATTTTCTTCTCAATGGATTTTTCAAAAACATCATCACGTTTTTGCTCTTTGAAAATCAACCGATCGGCATAGAAGCTGATTTGAAATCCAACTTTCTGGATGTTGATCAGCTCTTTGCTATCGGATTTGGAAAACCAGAACAAGGGAAACCTCAGCAATCCAAAAAGCAACAGTATGAGTTTCAGATTTCAAGAAACATCAATCTCAACTTCAATTGTGATGTCAAGGCATTGCGCTACCGACGCCTCCATGCTTCTAACATAAACGGCGACCTGCTGGTAAAAAATGAAATGGCAGTGTCCCGCAACATTACTTTTAATACCATGGGTGGTGATATTAAATTTTCCGGAATTGTAGACGCGAAAAATAACAAGGCAATTGATGTTGTCAGCACTTTTAAACTTAGTGGTATTCATTTGGACAGTATCTTTTATGTGTTTGAAAATTTTGACCAGAATTTTATTGTCGACACACATTTAAGAGGCCAGGCCTACGCTGATGTGGCCCTTGAACTAACCTTGAATCAAAATTTAAAATTATACTCGGAAACACTCATTAGCGACATTAGCGTTTCGCTTAAAAATGGTGAACTGAATAATTTTGAACCGATGAAGAAATTGAATAAATATTTGAATGATGAGGGGTTGAGTAAACTACGATTTTCAGACATCAAAAATGATATACACATTGAAAACAAAACCATTTACATTCCCCAAATGGAGGTGCGTACCAATGTGACCTCGATCAGGGTAAGTGGTACACACACACTTGATCAGAAAATAGATTATCGTATCGTCGCGCCGCTGCGAAATAATAAAAATATCAATTCCAGGGAAGCTAAAGATGCCTTGCAAGAGGACGGCTCAGGGCAAAGTAAACTATTCTTAAAGATCGTGGGCACCACAGATGATTATAAAATTGTATATGACACGGAATCTGTCAAGAAGAAAATAGCATCTGATCTAAAAAAGGAAGTCAAGGAATTGAAGGATGCGTTCAAAAATAAAGGAACAAAAGAGAAAAAGGAACTGGAGCTGGAGGAGGAAGAGTACTTTGATTGGTGAGGGGACAGTTTCGGGTTTGAAGTTTAAGGTTTCGAGTTAGTTTGAGGTTCGAGGTTTCAGGTTTGAGGTTGTGCGTTGTTCCAGTTTCGAGTTTCAAGCTTCCGAGTTCGAAATCAATTGCCACTAGCTTTTAAGCTAGTGGGTATAGATGAATATCATTAGGGCTTTAGTCCATTCGAAGCTTGAATCTAGTTTCAAGGTTTGACTATTCGGAATATCATACAGAGTCGAAGTTATCTTGGGTTGTTATCAATCCAGCGCTTGTTTTAAAAAGTCATTCAACGGCTTGGCAGACTTTGCTACATCCAGAAGGTTTTTTAGAGATTTTTTGTCTACTACTTCGCTATCCTTAAAATGATGTTCTACAATAAAGCTTTTTAACTTTAGCCAATCGATGTGTGGATGATCTTTAGGATATCCCTTCGGCATGGTTTTTAATTTATCGCCATCCCAAAACCCAGTGAAATTTTTTTTATATTTTTTTTCGTTTGTAATTTTTCCCAAGAGATCGCCGTTGTAATCGATCTCTTGCCGGATCTTAGTCAGGTTTTCAGGGATTGGCATCCACAAACCGGCAGCGAGAAAGCTTTTATTTCCAGGTTCTATCTGTAAATAATATCCGGGGACTGCGATTCCCTTTCCTTCAGCGGAAAAGCCGGCACTTATGTGGGTTTTATAGGGGGTTTTATCCTTGCTGAACCGTACATCCCGGTAAATACGGAATGTGAGTTTTTTAGGATTCAAGCCTGCTAGACTTTCATCGAACTTAATCATTTCATGAAGCAGGTTTTCAACAAATAGTTCGAACTGTTCCTTTATCTCGATATAACGCGGTTTATTTTTCTCAAACCACTCACGATTATTATTTTTAGAAAGTTTTTTTAGGAATGTAAACGCGTTTTCAAAATCCATACACTCGTTCATTATTTAGAAATTTGATCGATATTTTCATACACTTTAAATATGATGTTGAACTAGAGATATTCCACAATAGTTTCCAGCCCAATGCCTCTGGATGCTTTTACTAAAATGGTAGAACCTTTCAATGGACTATGTTTGAGCGCTTCAATTAATTCCTGTTTGTTCTCAAAATATTTTGCCGACGGAATCTCCGGCAAGGCCGATTTAAACAGTTTGCCACAGAGGTAAACGTTGTCAAACTTTTTTTCGCGTATTAACCTCCCTAGTATTTTATGTTCGTTTTCAGCTTCTTCTCCTAATTCAAACATGTCGCCTAGTATAAGGGTTTTGCGATCAGAATTCATGGATGCTAAATTCTCTACCGCCGCCTGCATGGAACTTGGATTGGCGTTATAAGCATCCAGTATGATGGTATTACTTCCTTTTTTTACCATCTGAGAGCGCATATTTCCGGGATCGTATTGCTCAATGGCCTGATTTGCTTGTATAGGATCTACGTCAAAATATTTGCCGACGCACAAAGCAGCCATAATGTTTTCAAAATTGTAAGCGCCTATTAATTTTGTTAAGACTTCATCACCATTTTCAGTTTTTATTTTGACGAAGGGATCAGCGCCAATTAATTCACCATGATAGTAATCGCCCAACGCTGGATAAAACAGAGGGTCCTTAAAACGCTTGGCCATGTTTGCTAAGATTTCATTTTTGGAATTGATAAACACGGTCCCATCGTGGGTGATTAAATGTTGGTACAATTCGGATTTTGCACGAATGATGTTTTCGAAACCTTCAAACATACCGATATGCGCCCGACCAATATTAGTTATGAAACCATGTGTAGGGTTCGAAATGGAACTGAGGAATGCAATTTCCCCTACGTGATTTGCGCCCATTTCAATCACGGCAATTTCAATCGTATTATCGATGGCAAGAAGAGTGAGCGGTACACCGATATGGTTATTTAGATTTCCTTTGGTGGCGTAGGCTTTGAATTTTTTGCTTAATACCGCATGCAATAATTCCTTGCTGGTTGTTTTGCCGTTGGAGCCAGTCAAGCCAATAACCGGAATATCCAGCTTGTCGCGATGATAACGCGCCAATTGCTGCAAAGTCTCCAATACATTATTTACTATAATACACCGATCATTTACTGCATACTCGCTTTCATCCAACACAACGTAGCTCGCGCCTTTTTCAAGTGCCTGCGGAGCAAATGTATTGGCATTAAAGCGATCACCTTTTAGGGCAAAAAATAGGGAGCCAGGAGTGATTTGGCGAGTGTCGGTCGAAACCTTACCCGATTCTAAAAATTTAGTATATAATTTTTCAATATCCATTTTGTCCTTTTAAAGTAGCTGCTCGTCCTCTCACTTTTCAGGCGATAGGCAATATCATACTGGAAAAGTATCTTGCAAGTAAGATAACAGCTTGCGTTTGGTCAACGTTAAGGATAAAGAAATAATTTTAATGTTCAAATCCCTGCGATTTTTCTTTCTTATTCTGCCTCTTGGCCTGCAGGCGCAGTTTACGTATGTGATGGATCAAACTATTCCTGTAAATGACGAACAAGGAAACAAACTTATGTTGCCTTGGGCGGGAGGGTTAAACGCTGCGCATTATAATACGATGGATCTGAATGGTGATAGCAAAGATGATCTGGTTCTCTTTGATCGAATGGCTGATAAGATTTTAACGTTTATAAATCAGAATGATAAATACCAATATGCGCCTGAGTTTGAAGAATTCTTTCCAGATGAAATAACGAACTGGCTTCTTTTGCGCGATTATAATTGTGACGGAAAAAAGGATATTTTCACAGGGGATATTTTTGGAATAAAAGTTTATACAAATATTTCTGAGCCTGGGGCACACTTAGAGTGGAAGCCATTTACCTTTTATAGCGGTTTCCCTGGCGAGCCAAAAAGACAACCCTTGTTGACGAAGGGATTTTCAGGCAAAATAAATCTTCAATTGCAATTTGACGACCTCCCTTCTATAACCGACGCCGATGGGGACGGAGATCTCGATATATTTAATATTCACTTTGTCGGTCAGGGGACGGTGGAATTTCATAAGAACTTCAGTAAGGAACGTTATGGAACGTGTGACTCGTTGGATTTTGAAAGGATAACCCAGAAGTGGGGTGACTTTGCGGAATGCAGTTGTGGTGACTTTGCTTTTAACAACGAAGACTGTGCCCCTATTGGAGGCCGGACTCAGCATGCGGGAGGGAAAAGTCTTTTAATGCTTGACTTAGATAATAATTCCAGTTTGGACGTATTATTTTCGGAAGCAGATTGTACCCATTTGTATGCTCTTAAAAATGAAGGAACAACGACCGCTCCCATTTTCGAATCCTCAATGACTTTCCCGGTTGTTTCTCCCGTTAACTTTCTCATTTTCCCCGCCGCATTTTATGAAGACCTGGATTTCGATGGGAAAAAAGATTTGATTTCCGTCCCTAATATATTTTCGAAAGAAATATTAAATACAAATCTCAGAAAATCTAATTGGATGTACAGGAACACGGGAAGCAATTCTGCCCCAGAATTTTCATTTTCGACGAGTTCTTTTTTGCAAGACCAGATGATCGATGTTGGCGATAATGCAGTGCCCGCATTTTTTGATTATGATAGAGACGACGACTATGACCTTTTTATTAGTCAGAATAATTCAGAAAATTTTACTGCAACCATAAGACTTTACGAAAATTCAGGAACACAAGCTTCTCCTGAATTTACATTGGCTAATACTGATATTTTCGATTTTTCTAACTCATCTTTCTATAACCTGAAAATACAATTTGCTGACCTCGATCATGACGCTAAAATTGATCTTGTCTTTACAGCGACTAATTTTCAGAACGGCCAAACGCATTTGTATTATTTTGCAAACCAAAGTAATACGGGTATTGATTTTCCGCAAGCGCCAGTTCAACTCACAACCCCAGCGCTTTTTGCTTCAGAGAATGTTTTAGTTGTAGATGTAGACAACGATGGCTTTCAGGATTTGCTGATTGGAAAAAATACGGGAGCATTAGAATACTGGAAGAATCAAGGCCTGACTGGGTCCGTTTCTTTTTCACGTGAGAATGAAACTTACTTAAAGTTAAAGGCAAGCATTCTGCGACAGAACATTTCCGGAGCGGCCGCCGATCTGGATGCAGATGGAAAAACCGATCTTGTCCTTAGCGATCAGACCGGACGGTTAACCATAGTAAGCAACTTTCGCGATGCAACGGATGCAACGGATACAACGGATACATCCGATAATTTCAAAGAGATCATCTTTAATCCCCTGGCTATTGAATACCAAACGAAGAATTTAGGAGGACGCATTTGGCCCGTTACCGCAAATATCTTTGGTACCAACAAGCCAGCGATTATTGTGGGAAATGTTCTAGGGGGAATTTACATTTTAAGACACGATGAAGGAGCATCGCTTCCTAAAAATCCGGTTATTAGTGTCTCTCCAAATCCGATCAGATCTCAAAAGCAAGTAGAAATTCAAATAGACCGACCGTCCGTACTTCAAATTTTTACAAGTTTGGGCCAGGTAATAACGCCACCCATAAACATCCCAGCCAATGATTTGTACACCTTGACAATTCCAAATTGGGCAGCGGGTGTCTACATTCTCCGTTTTACAGTGCGTGGCAAATCGTTCGCAAGACGCTTAGTCATATATTAACTTTTATCCTGAGCATTATCTTCAGATCCACTCGTTCTAATAAGCCATGCCCCCTATCTTAAACACATAAACACTTAAGCACATAAACACTTAAGCACATAAACACCTTAAACCACTAATGGAAATCGCATTTATATTCGACATGGACGGCGTATTGGTCGACAGCAACCCCACGCATAAAATCGCATTGAAACAATTTTGTAAGGAACACGGATATGATCTTACGGAGCAGGATTTACGGGAGAAAATCTACGGGCGGACAAATCGGGATTGGCTGTTGAATTTATTTGGAGAATTGAGCGAAGAAACGATTCGTCAATATGCTTATGAAAAGGAGGCTCTCTTCCGTAAGCTTTATACCGATATCAAGCCTGTTGATGGATTAATCTCCTTTTTAGACAAGCTTGACCGTCTTAAAGTATCTCGAGCTATTGCCACCTCTGCCCCTAGGGCAAATGTTGACTTCACCTTGGAAAATATCGGGACAGAGCGATATTTCGGGACTATTCTGGATGATTCTTTTGTCACGGAGGGAAAGCCAAACCCGCAAATTTATTTGAAGTCGGCTAAAGCCTTGGGTTTTCCTCCTGACAAGTGCATTGTTTTTGAGGACTCGCTCGCCGGGGTAAAAGCGGGTAAAAATGCAGGATGCAAAGTGGTTGGGATCACGACGACCCATACCCGCCCTGAACTAGAAGGTACTGATTTTATTATTGACGATTTTGTAGGATTGGAGCCTGAATTCTTGATTTCTAGGCTTTATTAAGACTTACTAATGGATTATTTTAAGATGCCGTTGGAATATTAAACTCATGTAGCGATATTTGCACTCCCTTTTCAAAAAGGTATCAATTAATATAAGCAGCAGATATGGCACGAGTTTGTCAAATAACAGGAAAGAGACCTCAGGTTGGTAATAATGTGTCGCACGCGAACAATAAAACCAAAAGAAGATTCTTACCGAATCTTCAGAAAAAGCGTTTTTTCATCCCTGAAGAAAATAAATGGATCACTTTAAAGCTCACAACCAAAGCCATAAAGACGATCACAAAGTATGGTATTACAGCCGTTATGAAGGAAGCAAAAGCAAAAGGGCATCTCGTATTGTAATAAAAAATTAAAGAATCATGGCAAAGAAAGGTAATAGAATACAGGTGATTTTAGAGTGCACAGAGCACAAAACTACGAGCATGCCGGGCATGAGCCGTTATATCACCACCAAAAACAGGAAAAATACCACCGAAAGATTGGAGCTGAAGAAGTTCAACCCGATCTTGAGAAAATATACAGTACACAAAGAAATTAAATAATTATGGCAAAGAAAGTTGTTGCTTCCCTAAAGAAGACTGACGGAAAGAGCTTTGCAAAAGTGATCCGGGCAGTTAGATCAGAGAAAACTGGTGCTTATACCTTCAAAGAGGAAATTGTACCAGCCGAGTTGGTAAAAGAAATCCTTTCCAAAAAATGATCTGTTTTCAAAGAATTTGAAAGTCCCCAAGAGGGACTTTTTTTGTTTTAATACAAATCTCAGTTATGGCAATATTCGGAAATCTGTTTTCAAAGGAAAAAAAAGAGACACTTGATAAAGGCTTAGAGAAATCCAAGGAGAGTTTCTTTGGCAAACTGGGAAAGGCACTCGTTGGAAAGTCGACGGTTGATGATGAAGTGCTGGATAACCTGGAAGAGGTTTTGGTTACTTCGGATGTTGGCGTCGGCACTACGTTAAAAATAATCGAGCGTATTCAAAAACGTGTCGAACGAGATAAGTACTTAGGCACATCTGAATTAGATAGAATTTTAAAGGAAGAAATAGCGTCCTTGCTTTCTGAAAATAATACTTCAGATACCCAGGACTTCGAAACGCCACCCGATAAAAAGCCTTATGTAATCATGGTGGTTGGTGTAAATGGCGTCGGTAAGACTACAACCATTGGTAAACTGGCATCACAGTTTAAGAAAAAAGGAAAGAAAGTGGTCTTGGGGGCAGCGGATACCTTTCGTGCTGCTGCGGTGGATCAGCTTAAACTTTGGGGTGAACGTGTAGGCGTTCCCGTTATATCAAAGGGCATGAATGCCGATCCTTCAGCCGTAGCATTTGATACAGTAAAAGAGGGTCTCGATCAAAAAGCGGATGTTATTATTATTGACACAGCCGGAAGACTTCACACCAAAGTAAACCTGATGGCTGAGTTAACCAAAATAAAGCGGGTTATGCAAAAAGTGATTCCGGACGCGCCGCATGAAGTGTTATTGGTATTGGATGGAAGTACAGGACAAAATGCCATGATTCAGGCATCAGAATTTACCAAAGCCACAGAAGTGACTGCCCTGGCGATAACAAAACTTGATGGCACAGCCAAGGGTGGAGTTGTAATCGGTATCTCAGATGAGTTTAAAATTCCCGTCCGGTATATAGGTGTAGGCGAAAAAGTCGACGACTTACAGACTTTTAATAAAAAAGAATTTGTTGATTCGTTATTTAAGAAGAACTGAGCGAATCTATTTTTTCCCCACCACCAACGCAGGTTGTTTCCTCAGCGGAATCCGAATAAAAATCTGATAATTAAATCCCCAATAGGAATCTTTGTCGGTGCGGCCGTACCCTGGAACATCTGAAGGAATAATTTTTTCGGTGTCATCGTAGTTTAATCCAAATTTAAATCTGGCTGTATATCCCATCCAAAAGATCTTATATATTTTCACGCGTATGCCAGTCGTTAGCTCCAGCCAATTTGCATTAATCCCAGGGTGTGAATAATTTAAGGATACACTGTCAAGGCTAAATGGATCGTATGTCTTAATAGCAAGAGTTTCAGAAAAGGTGGCTTTGCCATATCGAAATCCGATAAAAAACATATTTCTGTCGGGATCTTTCAATAGGAAATTAACATCAATCCCCAACCGCCAGTACTTGCCGTCGTTCAGGTAAAACCCGGAGGCAGAGGAGAACGTACGTCCCCAGGAGCCGTAATCGAAATTCAAATAATACCGGTTAAAATCAACGTCCGCGTTAACCTCCCAGCCGTTAAAATTGTCTTGAGCTTGCGTTTTTATTAAACTAATCACGTCTGTTCCTATCCGAATGCCCGAAGGGATGTAGCTATGTCTTTTCAAAGAATCAACCCGTACAGAATCCGCGTTTTGTGAAAAAACGCCAATTGACAAGGTCAATAGCAATATGTTAATCGGTAATAATTTCAACATTGGTGACTGGAGGAAATTGAAGGGATCTTGCAGTTGAAATAACGGTTGCCGTGGGTAATTCCTTGTTCAAACTTAAATTTTGAATTAACAACGCAGGTTCACAGGATGAAAAAAGAGTAGCCGGAGTTCTTGTGTAACTGACACTTAAGGTATCGGTTTTATCTTCATATTCAATGTAAAAAGTTGAAACATCAGATTCTGTATCGACTGGCAAATTTACGGTGCTAACAGTTTTATCCGTTTCCTCCCATAATTTTCCAGTAAAATGATCTGACGTTATCCCTTTTATTACTACACTTTGTGGAGTCCCTGCGCTTGATTCAAAATTCACCTTCAGAAGATTCAATGCGATCTGAGGGCAATCATAAATCCGAACATTTGTTTGATGCGGATCTGCAAGCGTTCGTTGCTGTTCTCCGTCATCGTTCAAAGCAAAGCTCAGCGAGTCGAAGGTATGTTTGATGATTCTTAGGTCATCAGCAAAAGTTTGTATTCCACACGGGCGGTATCGTGGCTCAGTTGTAAGCCGATAACCGACTGTCAGGGTATCCTGACCCTGGTCCGATGTAAAAATGAACGTACTTCGTTCTTTTAAAAAGTTTATGGGAAGATGCAGGGTAGCAGCGCTACCCGCAAATAAGTTCAAACCCAAAGAATCGGTGACCTTCGTAAATGAATGACTCACGTTTTTACTGCTTCTGTTTCGGATAACCAGCCCATTGCTTGTCATCGATAATTGACTAAAGTCAATAGTGATCGAATCCGCATGCGGACACCGGTAGATTTCAATGTTTGTTCCACCACTAGCTGGACCAGGTGTTGTGTTTACAATGCGCACGGAATCGAAATCATGTTCCAAAATTGTAAGATCGGAAAGAACAAAGCGGGATCCGCATTCTTCTGAGACATATTGGTTTTTTACCGCGTAGGCAAGCGACAAATTATTATCCTTCTTTTCACCTCGGAATGGAAGTTTAATCTGCTCTAGAAAATAATTGAGAGTGGCTGATACAGACAGGGCAATGATAGTGTCAGGAGGGTCTCCCACCTTTAGGAGCGTAGAATCAGCCTGGCCGGTTCCGATTACCCTAAAGGTAATTCCAATGATATTGTTTTGAAGTTGAAAGCAATCGGGATCATCCAGGCAGGATACCATCAAAATAAGAAAAAATAAGCCCCAGCATGGTTTTTTCATGGTTTGCAATTGCGGCTGTAAAGATAAGTTAACGCCACAAAGGCCAAATTCCATGCCCGTTTATTTTTAGTATTTTTGCACCTTAATAGACTGAGAGGTGAAGACAAAAGGGAACAAGAGGAATAAAGTTAACATCGTTACACTGGGATGTTCGAAAAACCTGGTGGATTCGGAGGTGCTTTTAACACAGCTTCGCGGCAATGGAATTGATGCTGTACACGAGTCAAAGACAGACGATGCCAGCATTGTTGTTATAAATACCTGTGGGTTTATCGATAACGCAAAGCAAGAATCGATTGATACGATCCTGCGATATGTTGACGCCAAAGAAGAAGGAATTGTCGATAAAGTATACGTTACCGGATGCCTTTCTCAACGCTATAAGGATGATCTTGAGATCGAAATTCCAAATGTAGATGCATGGTTCGGAACCCGGGACCTTTCGCGAATGCTGAAGGTCTTTAAAGCCAATTATAAGCAAGAGCTAGTTGGTGAACGAATTTTAACTAATCCAAGCCACTATGCATACTTAAAAATTTCCGAAGGATGTGACCGACCTTGTTCGTTTTGTGCTATTCCTATCATGCGAGGCGGACATATCTCCCGCCCCATGGAAGAACTTGTGCTAGAAGCAAAGAACCTGGCAAAGCAGGGAGTAAAAGAATTATTAATTATCGCGCAAGATTCCACCTACTACGGGCTTGACTTATATAAGAAGCGAAATCTTGCTGAACTTCTTAAAAGATTATCGGATGTTGAAGGAATTGAATGGATTCGTTTACATTATGCTTTTCCGGCTGGCTTTCCAATGGATGCGTTAGATGTAATTTCCGAGAGGAGTAACATTTGCAAATATCTTGACATACCCCTTCAACACGCATCGAGCAATATGTTGCAGCTGATGCGAAGAGGGACAACTCGTGAGAAAACGGAAAATTTACTTGAGACCATTCGCGGGAAAGTGCCCGGAATTTCCATTCGAACAACTATGATTGCCGGCCATCCGGGAGAAACCGAACAGGATTTTAAGGAGCTATTGGACTTCATAGAAAAATCACGATTTGATCGGCTCGGGGTTTTTACTTATTCACATGAAGACAATACGCATTCTTATACTATGGCGGATGATGTTCCCGAGGATGTAAAACAGCAACGTCTGGAAGAAATCATGGACCTTCAGCAAAACATTTCCCTGAGTCTTAACAGGCAAAAGGTCGGTCAAATATTTAAAGTAATCGTAGATCGCAAAGAAGGAGGAAATTTTATCGGACGCACGGAGTACGACTCACCCGAGGTTGATAACGAAGTGATCATAGAAAGTAATAAGGAATATCTACGAATTGGCGATTTTGTAAATGTAAAGGTTAATTCTGCCTCAGAGTTTGATTTAACCGGAGAAGTAGTATAATAACCTCATATAATTTCTCCCTAAACCTAATTTATAATTTGCCGTTATTCGGTCTATGGTTTTGAAAAGTTCCACCAGCTTTCGATGTCAACATGCAGATTAATAAGGTCGCTTTCGCTGACACCCGTTCATTCAGCCCATTTTTCTTAGATTACATTGATCAAAAAAAAACGTTAGAGCCCTATTTTAACCGATTCCCAGCCCTCGAAAATTTTAAGCTACAACTTGCAGAAAAATCAGCTTCATTTTCAGTCGATCATCGCCAGGTTCTATCATCCGCTTTGCAAGCTCAATATCAAGAGCTTGTTACATCCAACGCGGTCAGTGAAAATATTGCATTGTTAAAAAATGAAACCACTTTTACGGTAACAACCGGGCATCAGCTCAACATTTTTACAGGGCCTCTCTACTTTATTTTTAAAATTGTCACGGTCATCAATACCTGTAAAAAACTAAAAGAGCGGTATCCTCATTATAATTTTGTTCCGGTTTACTGGATGGCATCGGAAGACCATGACTACGATGAGATAAAATATTTCAATTTGTATGGCAAGAAGTATGTCTGGAATACAGATCAAACGGGCGCGGTAGGCAGGTTCAGCACAAAGGGTTTAGACGTCCTTGCCAACGAATTACCTGGGAATGTTCAAATTTTTAAAGAGGCATATTCAAAAGAAACGGCGCTTAGCCATGCCGTAAGATGTTATGTTAACGAATTATTTGGTGCCGAAGGGCTTGTTGTTTTAGATGCGGATGTTCGGACTCTCAAAGGCTTATTCAAGGATGTAATTAGAAAGGATATTTTGCAAAATGTAAATAAGCCTATCGTTGAAAGTACGAATGCCGCTTTGGAAAGTCTGGGATATAAGACACAGATCTTCTGCCGTGATATAAACTTTTTTTATCTCGCCCCGGGAATCCGAAGCAGGTTGGAAAGGCAGGGCGATCGGTTTAATGTATTGGATACGGATCTTTCATTTTCGATACCGGAGATTGAACGTTTGATCGAGGAAGAGCCAGAGAAATTCAGTCCGAATGTAATACTCCGCCCGCTGTTTCAGGAAATGATCCTTCCGAACCTGGCATACGTGGGAGGGCCTGCAGAAGTGATTTATTGGCTTCAGCTAAAAAAGGTATTCAGTCATTTTGATACACCGTTCCCCATGCTTATGCCGCGGAATTTCGGGATGGTAATCAATCATGAAATCGACAGGAAATTTTCCAAGACTGGTCTGGAGTTAAAAGATTTCTTTGAGGAAAAAAATTATCTGTTTAATCATTGGATGCTTAAACATTCGTCACGGAATCTCACCGTCGGAGCCGAGCGGACAGAAGTCGCGAAGATATTTGATCACCTTAAAGAAAAGGCCGCGTCTATTGATAAATCTTTAGCACCGTTTGTTTCCGCTGAAGGTCACAGGGCTTTAAATAGTCTGGAGAAGATTGAACGAAGGCTTATTCGTGCAGAGAAGAGACTACATGCTGATAAATTCCGCCAGATCGAAGTCGTAAAGGATGCATTATTTCCGGGAGGGAATTTACAAGAGCGCACCGATAACTATTTAAATTTTCATCAACAGGATTCACATTTCATCCAAAAGTTATTGGACACTTTTGACCCATTCGATTTTCAATTCAACATTTTACGTTATAACGCTTGATAATTTTGGGTCGGGAAGATCGGCCGTTATTTTTGACCTATGACCAAAGCGAAATTACGCAAACTCTATTTAGAAAAACGTCTTTCACTTTCGGACGAGGTATATGATCAGTTTAATTCATCGCTTTGTAAAAACTTCTTTGATCAAATCGATCTTACCGGAATAAATGTTTTGCATACGTTTCTTCCGTTGGAAAAAAATAGAGAGCCGGACACCTGGCTGATCATAAGACAGATAAGAAAACAGTTTCCTACTGTTAGGATTTCAATCCCTAAAATAAATACGCTGACCAACACGATTGAAAGTTTTTTTTATGAGAATTCCGAGCAGTTAAGTAAAAATTCTTGGGGGATATTGGAACCGCGGGATGGCATTCAAACTAAATTGGAGGAGATTGAACTGGCCGTAGTCCCCATGCTCGTAGGTGATCTATTTGGACAACGTGTTGGCTATGGGAAAGGATTTTATGATAGATTTCTTTCTGCCTGCAGCCCAAATTGCAAGCGGGTTGGAATGTGCTTCTTTGAACCCGTAGAGAAAATTGATGATGTAACAGGATTTGATATACCGTTGCATTCTTGTGTCACCCCTCTTAAGGTTTACCATTTTTAAACAGACGGCTCCTGTTGACTAAGGCAATGGAATGACCCAAGACCCCAGATAATATCCAACGAATCAAGTCCTACTACTTTCCGACCAGTAAATGAGGACTGGAGAATTTGAAGTGCGAGGTCATCATTTTTATCTCTGAACGTAGGAACAATAACGTACTTATTACTGATGTAGAAGTTGGCGTAGGAAGCGGGCAACCTCATATCTTCAAAAACGATGGCGGAAGGCATCGGCAACTCAACAATATCTAACTGCTTTCCATTTTCTAGTCTGAGTTTATGGAGCGTCTTTACATTTTCTTTAAGCGTGAAATAGTTTTCATCTTTCTTGTCTAATTCAACAACGGTTACGACCGTCGTATCGTTTACAAAGCGCGTAAGATCATCGATATGCCCGTCTGTGTCATCACCCACGATTCCATCCTCCAGCCAAAGTATATTGTTTACTCCATAGTAGCCGTGCAGGTATTCTTCAATTTGTTTTTGGGTAAGGGTTGGATTACGATTCTCATTAAGTAAGCAAGAAGAAGTAGTCAGTACCGTACCCTTGCCATTAAAATCTACTGATCCGCCTTCCATTACAATCCCGGGATAATGCACTGGTATGTTGTAATGATTGGCGATTAATGTCGGTATATTGTCGTCAAGATCGAACGGCGGGTATTTACCACCCCATGCGTTGTAGCCCCAATCAACAATAATTTTTTTTTGTCCGGCTGTCGGATTTATTAAAAACGCGGGCCCATGATCTCTACACCATGCGTCATTAGTTGGATGAATGAAGAAATTTATACGTCCCAAATCTGCAGAAGCGTCTATTAAATAATGAAGTGCCTGTTGCTTCATTGCATCACTGCCCACATTTATGTTAACATATTCGCCTTCTGCTACTAGCTTAATAAATTGAGCATAAACCGGGTAAATCGTTTTAATCTTTCCGGGCCACGATGCTTCTTTATGTGGCCAGCTTAACCAGGTGGCATCGTGTTTAGCAAATTCAGCGGGAAAATAGTATCCTAATTCTTTCGGCGTTTGATCCATCATAAGAAAAAATAGAGGGGAGGTTAAAAAATGAAAGATCAAAGATCGGGTAATCTTTGATTGTCGCAAAATAAAAAAAGCCTCGGAACGCCGAGGCTTTTGAAAGTTTTAACTAAAATGGAAGACTGTTCAGTCCAAAGGCTTATCGGATAATTCGCACCGACGCTTTTATCTGAGTTGAATCTTGTAAACGGATTATGTATTGATAAGGACCTGCCAGCAAGGGTTGTCCCTCCAATGTTCCGTCCCAGGAGTTATTATAATTTACTGCCTCATACACTTTTTGACCAGCCTGGTTATAAACAGTCAGCGTCGAATTTGCGTAGAGTTCATTTGAAGGCCACACCCAAAAATCACCGGATCCATCGCCATTGGGGGTGAAGAACCGAGGAATTGCAGCTTGAGAAAGCGCAGAGGCGGAAACTGTTATGGCGACTTCATCGGTGCTGGTAAGGCCATTTGAGTCTGTTATTGTAAGTTGGAAAATATAAGTTCCTTCAACTAAATCTGTTAATTCAATTTCTTGTAAGGAAGGATCGAACATGGGTGTGCTGGGGCCTTCAAGTCGTACCCAGTTGTACTGAAATTGGGGACCGTCCGGAAGGCTTGTACCGTTAGCTCTCAACGTTACCGAATTATTAGGTAGCGTCAGAGAAACATCCTGGCCTGCATCTGCGGTAGCACTAATTTCATTCATTACCGAAATGATTATTAAAGGAGAAGAGCTAACGCCATTGTGATTGTCCGTTGCTTTTGCATGCAATGAATGATCTCCAGCCGGGGCGTCAACCCACGTAAAATTATAAGGTGCTGTTAAGTCTTCACCAAGCTTTGTGGTGCCGCTAAAGAATTCCACCTTGGTTACTGAGCCATTGGCATCCGAGGCGGTAGCCGCTATAGTAATAGGACTGCCCGAGATAAATTGCCCATTATTAGAGGGGCCAGTTATTAATACATTGGGATTATTGTTTGCAGCTACAGCGATACTTACGATCGTAGAAGTCGTCACACTGTTTTCGTTGTCAGTGGCTTTAGCGGTTAGCTGATGCGATCCTGCGATTGCATCATCCCAAGTAAAGCTATAGGGACTGGTCAGGTCGGTTCCCAACAAGGTGGTTCCGCTATAGAATTCAACTTTAGTCACCGAGCCATTCGCATCGGCCGCTGTTGCACTGATAGTAATGGGAGCCCCTGTCATGAATTGGACATTATTTATCGGGGCTGTTATCGAGACCGTTGGTGCGGCGTTTGTACTAACGGCAATGCTTACAGGGGCAGAGGTCGTTACATTATTTTGATTGTCAGTCGCTTTGGCTGTTAAAGAGTGTGTTCCTGCAAGAGCGTTGGTCCAAGTGAAACTATAAGGACTGGTCAGGTCGGTTCCCAACAAGGTGGTTCCTCTATAGAATTCAACTTTAGTCACCGAACCATTCGCATCGGCCGCTATTGCATTGATAGTAACGGAAGCACCGGTTACAAATTGGGCATTATTTATCGGAGTTGTTATCGATACCGTCGGAACTACGTTCGCACTAACGATGATGCTTACTGGCGCAGATGTCGTTACATTATTTTGATTGTCAGTCGCTTTGGCTGTTAACACGTGTGTTCCTGCGACGGAGTTGGTCCAAGTAAAGCTATAAGGACTGGTCAGGTCGGTTCCCAACAAGGTGGTTCCGCTATAGAATTCAACTTTAGCCACCGTACCATTCGCATCGGCAGCTGTTGCATTGATAGTAATGGAAGTACCGGTTACAAATTGGGCATTATTTATCGGGGCCGTTATCGAGACGGTTGGAACGGCGTTCGCACTAATCGTAATGCTTACGAGGGTAGATGTCGTTACATTATTTTGATTGTCGGTCGCTCTGGCAGTTAACGAGTGTGTTCCTACGGGAGCGTTGTTCCAAGTAAAACTGTAAGGACTGGTCAGGTCCTCACCGACCTTTGTAGCACCATTAAAAAATTCAACCTTCGACACTGACCCATTGGGATCAGCGGCCGTGGCGGAAATGGTAATGGGGGCTCCTGCTGTAAATTGAGCATTATTTGCGGGGCCGGTGATTGCCACTGTGGGTGGCGTATTTGCAGTAACAATGACGCTTACAACTGCAGAGGTAGTAGCGCTGTTTTGGCTGTCAGTAGCTCTTGCTGTTATAGAATGTGTTCCTGCAGCAGCGTTGTTCCAGATAAAACTGTATGGACTAGTAACGTCTTCGCCTAATTTCGTGGCACCGTTGAAAAATTCAACGCGTGTTATTCCGTCGGCATCCGTAGCATTTGCGGAAAGGGTTATAGGCAGTCCTTGAGCAAATGATGTACTGTTCGCCGGAGCGGTAATACTCAATACCGGGGGGCTAGCTGGCGGGGGAATAGACGCTTGCGGCGTATATCCTGGTATCCAATCCGTTCCCCCAAATTCATATGCTCCAAGATCGGGGGCACCAACACTGCCGTCTGTTATCCCGGGTAAGGCCACTCCAGCATTTATGGCAGGAGATCCGGCTCTCAGCCTGTATGACAAACCACTAGGGCCAGTACCGTTAAATAGCGGGTTAATTCCTTCTAATAAAACATTCACAATATTACGAGTTCCATTTCCCCAAGATACGTTTATATCATCGCGGTAAATATTGTTTCGTTGAACATCGGGTGGTGAGCCAACATACGTTACGTACGAGTGATGATTCGGGTGAGTGTCTCCGGCGTCTGTTGCAAAGGTGTTATTATAAAGTAACGACCCGCCTGCTGTTCGCCCGTAAACCTGTTGATTATAAAAATCCGCCTGCACATTATTCCAAAGAACATTGTGATCCACTGTACAGGGACCTGAGGCCTGATCAAAATAAATACCTGTATTGATCCCTATTTGCATGGCAGACGGATCATCCGTTGCTTTTGAATCGTGTACCCAATTATGGTGAATCCGGGTGCCGGTCAAATCCATCATTCTAGCTCCATAGATACCTCCCAGATCGACATTCAACATTCCAAAATGATAGATGTCATTATATTCAATCATCATATTTACATGTCGGCCGTATTCTAAGTTAGAAAAGTCAATGGCTGACCTGCCCATTCGGTACATAGTATTCCATTTGATAACCTGGTTTCCTGTATTGTCCCACGGTGTAACGCCGGCTCCATAATTGCCTTCATAGGAAATGTTTGTGATCTTGTTATTGGACATGGTACAACCCTGCCCAAGCCAGATTCCCTGACTGGCGGCGAAGTCAATTTCGCTATCCTGTATAATACTGTTGGGTCCGATTAACTTTATACCAGTTTGCTTGGTATTATAATAATAATAAGGGCTTGCGTTATCATCCTCCTCTTGCATTACGGCGTGGTTAGTATACTTAGCCTTAATTCTTTTTATAATGGTATTGTTACTGGAGGTATTTCCTGTCATGGGCTCACAACCGAAGAATTCCAATCCCTCAATGGTAGTATAAGCGCGGTTTGATAAATTGAAGCCCCAATTTCTTGCTTTATACTCTACGCCAGCGGGAGATCCGCCCCCTGGCTGCCAAAAGTATAATGTTCCTGATTCATAGTGCCACTCTTTCTCTTGGGTTAGTGCGCCTAGCTTTCCAGTTAGATAATAATACTGTTGAAACTTGTCGCTCCCAATAATCCCTGCATATCCAATGGTATTACCCGAGTGAGATGTGATTGTCGAGGTGGTTGAAATAAACCATCCATTTACCCATATTTTCCCACCTACCCATCCGCCAGGAATGTTGGGTATCCCATTATCGGTGATATTTGTACCGTTAAAATTTGAAGTACTCGATCTTTGCCTCAATTTGGTTCGATCCAGTAAATCATCGGGTGTGTTGAGCTTTGGCCACCGGGCTTCAAACATCATGACACCATCCTTAAAGACTTGATTAGCTAATAGGGTAGTATTATTGGACAAGGTGTGATTGTATCCATTAACAGGGAGGGTGACACTTTTTTTATAAATATTACCGCTGTGTATCGTCCATCCGCCGTCAGCGGTATTCGTTCCGCTAATAATGACCCTGGCACCGTTTTCAGCCTGGTAGACAATAGGACTCCCGGGATTTCCTGAATTTGCCGGTACAATTGTTTCACGGTAAATACCTGCTCTAATACTGACAACGTCTCCTGCCACTGCCACACTCGCCGCTTTTTGAATAGTCGCAAACGGTTGTGTAATAGTACCTGGGTTGTTGTCAGATGCACCGGCACCTCCTACATAATAATTTGTGGCGCTTATTTCATAAAAGCAAACAACATACAGCACCAGGAGAATCAGCCTCTTCATAATTTTTGAAGTTAAATAAATTAATGGATGTGAGTCAACACTTAACAGTGTTAAATTGGATAGTAGAATATTGCTTTGTTAGGGTTGCTTGATTCGACTGCTCATTGATAGAACTAAGCGTAACTATAACAACGGTTCGAATTTATCCTTAATATATGAGTGACTGAAATTGATGTCGGTAGGTTACCCTATTCTTAGATTAATTCCCATTTTAATATGACCGTTGATTTTAGCTCCTAATCGCTTGATCCATTGATGTTTTTAAAGTAGAGCGTCAAGCTAAAACGTTTGCAATGTTACGGCTAAAAGTAACCGGGCAAATTATTGCGATTACTGCGAAAAGATACATGCGTAAATTATCAAAGATAATGTAAAGTAAATGCTCTTGTCATCGAATGAAGTGAACAAAATACCCATACTGGCAGTAATTGAAACCAATACCGATAACTGAGTATATTCATACGTTGTGAAAGCATCTTGAGAAAATATCATTCATCGCAAGATGGTAAAGACACCTTCTTGTTCCGAAAGGTGGCGCTAAAAAATACTCTTGGAAAGTAACTATTGCTACGGAATATCTGTAATTCGGCCCCATGGCAAGACTTTAATACGCTCACGCATTTTCTCTATCGATCGATTAAGAAAGAATTAAAATAATGATTGTTGTTTCTTGCCGCTACAGTATATTTTCTGAGCACTGGCTAATGCACAAAATCGTGGAGCAATCGGATGATGTCTTGCTGATTAGCAACAGAATATTGGGCCACCGAATGGCCGGGTCCGACTTTTATCGTAAGTGCTCGGTCTGCTAACGATCGAAACATATCTTCATCAGTTTTATCGTCCCCGACAACCAATACAAATTCACTATTGGTTTCCTCGATCAATTTTTTTGCTGCAATCCCCTTATCTATACCTGCAACTCTGATTTCAATTACTTTATTACCGTCAATTACTTGAAGCTGTACATTGCGAATCAAATGGAAAAGGCTATCTAATAACTCTCGGGATCTGGTGAAGCCTAGTTCAGGTTCAACGTTTCTATAATGCCATGCGAGGGTGTGATTTTTCTCCTCAATGAATGACCGAGGGCTACGCTTGACAAACATTTCCAGCGTCGGGCGAACCATTGGCTTCCAGCTTTGATCAATTTCCTTCTCCTGAATCCAGCCTTGTTTGATTCTCTTAATGGATGCACCGTGTTCTGCTACCAGATTTACAGGAATATCCTGAAACCATTCTTCTAAAATTGTTGCGTCACGCCCACTGATGATAGTCAGATTTGTTTTTGAATCCGAACCCAGGGAAGCTAGTAGTTTGAGCAGATTTTTATCCGGCATGGCTTCCCGCGGGTGCCGCGCAAAAGGAACAAGAGTACCATCGTAATCGAGGAGTAAATTTCGGCTTCGAGCCTGTCTGAAAGTGTGGACAATATCTTGGCGGATTGAGAACGTGACGTACTTCCTTTCCTCTGATTGTTGTTGACCTTTCACCTCATTGAGTTGGTTCAAAAAATCATTAACCCAGTTAATAACATCGTAGTTTAGAAGCCGTTTTTGCATGAGTCCCAATCGTTGCATCTGCTCAGAAAGCGGCATCATTAAAGCTTGCTGGATGGCCATCGCTTGTTCCTGAGCATCCAATGGATTTACCTGCAAGGCCTCTCCAAGTTCGTTAGCGGCGCCAGCCAATTCACTTAATATCAGTACGCCGCGTTGCACCGCACAGGCAACATATTCTTTGGCAACGAGATTCATGCCGTCACGCAAAGGCGTGATGAGACCGATGTCTGCGGATTGATATAAGGCACATAGCTCATCAAATTCAATATGACTATAACGATAAATGATTGGTTGCCAGGAAAGCGAAGAATATTTTCCGTTTAGCCTACCCACTTCTTCTTCA